>JAYVRY010000097.1:0-27746 GCA_043775845.1 Acidobacteriota bacterium | reverse complement strand
CCGGATCTGTTCATCGACAAGAAGGAACAGAAGAAGATGGACATCTTCATCCACTACGCCCTGGGCGCGGCCCACGAGGCCTGGGTGGATGCGGGCTTTGACAAGATTGAACTGACCAAGGCCGAGCGCGAAGTGTTTGGCACCTACATCGGCAGCGGCATCGGCGGCCTCAGCACCATCTGGGATGAGGCCAACGGCTACCGCGGCCCCCGCCGCACCAGCCCCTTCTTCATCCCCAGCCTCATCGTGAACCTGGCCAGTGGCCAGGCCAGCATCAAGTACGGCCTGCAGGGCCCGAACAGCGCTGTGGCCACCGCTTGCGCCACCGGCGCCCACGCCATCGGCGATGCGGCCCGCCTCATCGCCTTCGGCTATGCCGACCGCATGATGGCCGGCGGCAGCGACTCCGTGGTGAACCAGCTGGGCGTGGGCGGCTTCGCCGCCATGCGCGCCCTCAGCACCCGCAACGATGAGCCGGAGCGCGCCTCGCGTCCCTTCGATGTGGATCGTGATGGCTTCGTCATGGCCGAAGGCGCGGGCATCGTCATCCTCGAAGAATACGAGCTGGCGAAAGCCCGAGGTGCCAAGATCTACGCCGAAGTGGCCGGCTACGGCATGAGCGGTGACGCCAACCACATCACCACGCCCGCCCCCGAGGGCGAGGGTGGACAGCGCGTCATGCGCGCGGCGCTCAAGGACGCGGACATCGCGCCCGAGCAGGTGGGCTACGTGAACATGCACGGCACCAGCACGCCTGTAGGCGACAAGCTGGAATGCCTGGCCATCAAGCGCGTCTTCGGCGATCACTCGAAGCAGATCAAGGTGAGCAGCTCCAAGTCCATGCACGGGCATCTGTTGGGCGCTGCGGGTGGCCTGGAAACCATCGTGGCCGTCCTGGCCGTGAAGACGGGCAAGATCCCGCCCACCATCAATGTGGACAACCAGGATCCCGAGTGCGATATCGACGTGACGGCCAATGTCGCGGGCACCTTTGATGCCGAATACGCCATGAACAATGGCTTCGGCTTCGGTGGCACCAACGGCTGCCTGGTGCTGCGCAAGGTTTAGACTCAAGTCTTCAGTCTGGGAAGAGGAGGCATGTCCATGTCCGTAGGCTTCGTCCGTCTGTTGATCCTCGCGCTTCCGCTGCAGCTGCTGGCGGGCGGGCTTCCCGATCAGATCACGCCTTCCGCGCGGCATCTACACGCGAAGACGGGGCTGGAAGTTGTCAGCGGAGAAGTGTTGCTTCCCCGAACCTTCCTGCGCGGGTACCTGCGCACGGCCACTGGGGAAGCGGGCCTGGTGGCTCCCCATCTGTTCCCGGCCGGGCCTCTGGATTCGAAGGATCAGCGGGAAATGATCCCCTTCCAGGTAGTGGCGCTGCGGCGCGGACATGCGACGGAGGCCCACCTCGAACTGGTGGACAGCCAGGGCGCCAAGGCTGCGGAACTGCGCTTCCCCATGCCCACCCGCGTGGGTGATGCCAAGCCGCTGCAGCAGTGGCTCACGCGCCGCACTCAGGATTGGGAACTGTTCTCGGATGAAGCCTCGCCGCTGCGCATGCCCCTGCGAAAGGCCGCTGCCAACGCCTACGGTTTCCAGATGCCCGACACGAATTACATGCGCGCTTCTCGCATGCGGGAGGAGCGCGGCGGCCCCTCGCTGCTGGCCCTCTTGGGCGGACGTGCGGCCGTGGATGAAACACTGCAGTTGGATCGCCCCCTGGTTCGCCGGGATAGCAAAGGCCCGGCTGGTTCGGCGGTCCCGCTGGCGGCCATACCTGGCATCACCACGCCGCCCCATCCCTGGGTGGAGATGCGATCCACCGGCGCCCACGCCGCAGTTCTGCTGGCCACCTGTGTGCCCCTCGATCGGGCCATGCTTTACCTGCCCAAGCCCAAGGCCGCCCTGGCTTCGCTGGAAGGCGCAGGCGCCGCCTTCCTTCAGCGGGCCTCCAGCTTTTCGGGCAACGGTGGACTGGATACCAGCATCGTGACGCGTCTGCTGGCGGACCTGGGCCTGGGCGATGGCCGGGGCCGGAAGCTCATCGAATCGGGCGCTGTTCGAGAAGCTGTCCTCTTTTTCCCGGATCTGGCCCTCATGGCAGGCACCGAAGCCACGGTGGTGGCGGATCTCGCCGGGCCCGACGCAGGTAGCTTCATTCCCGAAGGCAGCCCCCACGGCTACAAGACGGCAGGGGGCCAAGCTTTCGCCGCCCGCCGAGGTACGCGCATCTTCCTGTCTACCTCGAAACCCGAGTTGGAGTTGGCGCTGGGGCTCCATGCCAGTGGCGGGAAGAACAGCCTGGGTCGCTCCGACGAATTCGCCGTGGTGCTGGAAAAACTAGCACCCACATCAGATTCGGAAGTCTTCGCCTACCTTTCCGATGCCTTCATCCGCGGCCTGGTGGGGCCGCGTCAGCGCATCCTCCAGGCCCGCCAGGCTGCGGCCCGCACGGCCATGGAAGAACTGGCCGCCGCGGCGCTCCTGCGGCGCATGGATGCTCCAGGTGAGGCCGTCACCTTGGCTGATCTGAAGAACCGGGGCTATGTGTCCCAGGTGGCGGATCTGCAGCAACTGAGCCTCACGTCCACGGGGCAGGTGCGCCATGCAGTCTTCGGTCCCCTGGAACGCCTGCATCCCCTGGCCCGGGTGCCGCTGAGCGAGGCGACTGCGGAAGAGGCCGAGTCCTACAACGCCTTCAAGGAAGCCTACAGCCAGTATTGGCGCCGCTATTTCGACCCCATCGCCTTCCGCCTGGATGCCAAGGCCGATGGCCGGCAAGAACTGGAAACCTTTGTGCTGCCCCTGCTGGACAGCAGCATCTACCAATCCATGAAGGCAGTCCTGACGCAGAAGGGGCCGCTGCCCCGGCCCCGCTGGCACAAGCCCATGGTGGCCGAACTGGGATTCCGCCTGGCCCTCGCGGAAAGTGGCGCCCTGCCGCGATCCTTTGCCGAGGTGGGCGAAACTTTGGGACAGATCGGCACGGGCGTGGTGGTGGCGGGCTTCCCCGATGCGGCACCCATCATCGCCACGGGCAATGGCAGTCCCGCCACCATCCTGGAGGCGGATCCCTTCAACCAGCGCAACGGCCTGGTGGGTCTGGGCGCCCTGGGCCTGGGCCTCTTCACCCGTCCCGTGGTGATCGCCTTCGAACTGAAGGATCCGGAGCAGACCCGCAAGTCCTTGCGGGACGTGGTCTATCGATTGTTGCCGCCCAGTTTCTGGCAGGGCGGCGATCTGGATTCCCGCCTCACGACGGAGCCCGATGGCAGCCTGCAGCTGCGTCTCGGTTTCCTGCGCCTGGCCAGCATGCGCTTCACGCTGCGGGTGGAGGATCGCTGGCTGCTCCTTTCCAACGATGCCAGCCTTCCCTCTAGCCTGGTGGCTGGCACCGAGGTGGACGAACCCTTCGCGGCCAGCCTCCGGCTTCGCCCCGAGGCCCTGGAGCGGGGCCTTCCTGCAGCCTTCCAGGCGGCGGTGGAGGGGGAGTCTCGCAGCGCCTTCGCGGCCATGGCCTGGTTGGGTCCCTGGTTGCGGATGGGCGGTGACGTGAAGGCGGCCCAGGCGGAGAGTCACCGCATCCTGGGAGTCGCGCCTTTGTTGGCTGTGGATGCGTTGCTGCCGGGCGGGCGCTGGTTGGAACACCGGGACTATGGCCGCCCCAACCGGCCCATCATGCCTTTGCGCGATCCGGCCAAGGACTTCGGCCTCCTGGAAGGCGTGCGCGACCCCAAGGTGGAGATGCGCTTCGAGGATACGGGCCTTCGCGCACGCATCACCTGGCGGCGATAGATCCCTCCAAAAACTTCTTTTCGTTTTTCTTCCGTCTCCCGGAAAGGGCTGGGACAATCCCTTCATGCCCAAGCCCATCCCCTTCAAGCTGGTCGCGCCCTATTCGCCCGCGGGTGATCAGCCGGAGGCCATTACGCAGCTGGTGGAGGGATTGGAGCGGGGCGACCGTTGCCAGACCCTGCTGGGTGTGACGGGCTCGGGCAAGACCTACACCATGGCCAGCACCATCGCCCGGTCGGGGCGACCGGCCCTGATCTTCGCGCCGAATAAGACGCTGGCGGCACAGCTGTTCAGCGAGTTCAAGCAGTTCTTCCCTGAGAACGCCGTCGAGTACTTCGTCAGCTACTACGACTACTACCAGCCCGAGGCCTACGTGCCCGAGCGGGACCTCTTCATCGACAAGGACGCCAAGATCAACGAGGAGTTGGAGAAGCTGCGCCTGAGCGCCACCCGCTGTCTGCTGGAGCGTCGCGACACCATCGTGATCGCCTCCGTGAGCTGCATCTACGGTCTGGGCGATCCCTCGTCCTACTTGAATCTTTCGGTGACGCTGAAGGTGGGGCAAAGCATCGACCGGGCCCTGCTGCTGCGCAATCTCGTGGCCATTCAGTACCAGCGCAATCACCTTAGCTTCGAGCCCGGCATCTTCCGCGTGCGGGGCGATGTGGTGGAGGTCTATCCAGCCTACGAGGATGTGGCCTACCGCATCGAACTCTGGGGCGACGAGGTGGAGCGCCTGTCCAAGGTCGACCCGCTGCGGGGCGTGGTCATCGAGAAGCTCGAGGACCTCACCATCTGGCCCAAGACCCACTACGTAACCCCTGAGGACAAACTCAAGACCGCCATCCACGACATCAAGGAAGAGCTGGAGATCCGCGAAAACCAGTTCCGCGCCGAGGGCAAGATCGTGGAGCTGCAGCGCCTCCATCAGCGTGTGATCTACGACGTGGAGATGATGAAGGAGATGGGCCACTGCAGCGGCATCGAGAACTACAGCCGCTTCCTGGATGGCCGCCAGCCGGGCCAGCCACCCCACACGCTGCTGGATTATTTTCCCGAGGATTTCATCGTCTTCATGGATGGAAGCCACGTGGCCACGGGCCAGTTGCACGGCATGTACAACGGCGACCGGGCGAGAAAGACCACGCTCGTGGACTACGGTTTCCGCCTGCCTTCAGCCCTCGATAATCGCCCTCTCAAATTCGAAGAATTTGAGAGCCGGGTCAAACAGGTGGTCTATGTGTCCGCGACGCCCGGTTCCTACGAACTGGAGCAGAGTGGCGGTGCCTTCGTGGAGCAGGTGGTGCGGCCCACGGGCTTGGTGGATCCCATCGTGGAGGTGCGCCCCGTGGGCACCCAGGTGGATGACCTGCTGGAAGAAATCCGCAAGGTGGTGGCCCGGGATGAGCGGGTGCTCGTGACGGTGCTGACCAAGAAGCTGGCCGAACAGCTCACGGCCTATTACCAGGAACTGGGCATCAAGGCCGAGTACCTGCACAGCGAAATCGACACGCTGCAGCGTGTGGAGCTACTGAAGAACCTGCGGCGGGGCGTGTTCGATGTGCTGGTGGGCATCAATCTCCTGCGGGAGGGGTTGGATCTTCCGGAAGTGAGCCTGGTGGCCATTCTCGACGCGGATAAGGAAGGTTTCCTCCGCAATGCCCGCAGCCTTATCCAGACCATCGGCCGCGCGGCTCGCAACGTGGCGGGCAAGGCCATCCTCTACGCCGATGTGATGACCGGCTCCATGAAGCAGGCCATCGGTGAAACCGAGCGCCGACGCAACAAACAGTTGGCGCACAACCTCGCGCACGGGATCACCCCCGAGACCGTGAAGCGCAACCTGGACGATGTCATGGGCGAGGCCCTGGCCCGCGAGTTCATCAACGTCACCAAGGAGGAACGGGCCGCCGAAGAGCCGCTGCTCTACCTGGAAGACAAGCACTTCGAGCGGGAAGTCGCCAAGCTCGAGAAGCGCATGAAGGAGCTCGCCTCCCAAATGAAGTTTGAGGACGCAGCCGAAATCCGCGACCGGCTCGTGCGTGCCCGACGCGAGCGATTGGTTTCGGCCATCTGAGGCTGGGACCGCCCCACGTTGCCTGTATTCCAGGCGATCGCCCCCCTTGCCGATGCAGGGGAGGTGCTGACCTCCCTGGCTGAATCATGATCCGTATCCTCCCCCTGCTTCTGCGAGGCCTGCTTCTATGGGGTACGGTCGGTTTGTGGGGTCAGCGGGTCAGCCCGCCACCCACGCCCAGTTCTGCGGAACTCGGATATCCCTTCATCCGCAACTTCGCCCCGCGAGCCTATGCTGCGGATTCCCAGAACTGGGCGATCCTCCAGGATCTGCGGGGAATCATTTATGCCGGGAACAACCGTGGCCTGCTGGCCTATGACGGGGTCCGCTGGCGGCTGATTCCCACGGCGAAGCGAACCGTGGTCCGTTCCCTGGGCATGGATGGCGCGGGCAGGGTCTACGTGGGCGCCGTGGGGGAGATCGGCTACCTCGCCCCGAACGCCCAGGGTGAAAACGAGTACGTATCGCTCAACGGCCGGATCCCTGCCGAGGCGCGGCTGTTTTCGGATGTGTGGACCACCCGCGCCACGCGCCAAGGCATCTTGTTTCAATCCCGGGAGTTTCTCTTCCTCCTTCAGGGGGACCAGGTTCGTGTCGTGAAGGCGTCCACCACCTTCCACTTGGCCTTCGTGGTCGGGCATCGGGTCTTCGTCCGGCAACGGGATGTGGGACTGCAAGAGCTGAAAGGCGAAGCGCTTTCCCTGGTGCCTGGAGGGGAACACTTCGCCCGGGAGAGCGTCTTCGCCATGCTTCCCTTGGAAAAGCCAGATGGCGGAATCCTCCTGGGGACCCGCCGCATCGGCCTTTGGCGGCTCGATGGTGAGGGCGTCACGCGTTTTCACACCTCGGCCGAAGCCTACCTGCAAAGCCACGTCCTTTACGGTGGCGGTCAATTGGCGGATGGGACTCTGGCCCTGGCCACGATCAAGGGCGGGGTGGTGCTGCTCGATGGCGGGGGCCAAGTCCAAGGCATCTTGGACCGGCGAAGCGGATTGCAAAGCGACAATGTGAAGGCCCTCTGTCCAGATCGCGAGTCGGGCCTTTGGCTGGCCCTGGATAACGGCATTTCCCGGGTGGAATGGCCATCCCCGCTTTCCGTTTTTGATGAGCGTTGCGGCTTGACGGGAACCGTTTGGGCCATCGAGCGCTTCCAGAACCGCCTGTATGTGGGCACGGGTCAGGGAGCCTTCGTCCTGGGGCCCAGTCAGGATCAGGATCCCCGTCCACGTTTCGAAGCTCTGGAAGGAGTAAGCACCCAAAGCATTGCCTTCCTTCCGCTGGAGGATCGCCTGCTCATAGCGAGTTCCCAGGGGGTATTCGAAGTCCGGAATGGCCACACTCGGCTCGTGCGTCCTTCGAGCAATTCCACCATGTCCCTTCACGCCTACAGGGGGGATCCCACCCGCCTGTTCGTGGGCCTGCAGGGCGAACTGATCCTGCTGGAGCATCCCCGGGGTTCCAATATCTGGCGGGAAATCGGGTCCATTCCAGGGGTGGATGACGATATCTATTCCATCACCGAGGATGGACAGGGGCGGCTTTGGCTGGGAACGGGATCCATGGGCGCCCTTCGGATCACCTTTGCGGAGGGCTGGATGGGCAAGCCCGGCGTCCCTTCGGCGCGCATCGAACGCTTTTCCGCGGCGGAGGGGCTCTCCGATCCCATGCAGCTGTACCTCTTCTGGTGGAACGGGACCATCCTGGCGGCCACCCAGGGAGGGATGCTGGCATTCAATGAAACCACCAGGCGCTTCGGGCCAGAACCCCGGTTCGCGGCCCTGTTCCCGGGTGGGCCACGGTCCCTCAAAGCCGTGCGGCTGGTTGATTCGGGCCAAGTCTGGATGGATACCCTGGATGAAGCCCGCGGCCTGCATGAAACCGGCGTGGTGGTGCCTGGACCGGGTGGTGCTTTGCGTTGGGAGGCGGCCCCCTACCGCCGCTTTGCCGAAGCCGCTATCGAAGCCATCCAGGTGGATGCCTCGGGGGTGGTGTGGGCTGGCGGCCCCTCCGGTGTGATGCGTTACGATCCCGCGCTAGCTCGGGCTTCGGATCGCACCAACACCGTGCTGATCCGAAGGGTGTCCAGGGAAGGCACCTTGGTCTTTGGCGGCGATGGCCCTTTCCCGAAGGATGCCGGCCAAGGTCCGGTGCTTCCCTTCATGCATGGAGCCCTCCGTTTCGAATTCGCCTCCGTCAGTTTCGATCTGGAGTCCGGCAGCCAGTATCAGGTGCGCCTGGACGGCCACGACCGGGATTGGTCCCCGTGGATGTCCGAGGCTCAGAAGGAATACACCGATTTGCCCGGAGGCCGGTACTGCTTCCGGGTTCGAGTCCGGGATATCTACGGGCAGGTGAGTTCGGAACAGGTTTACTTTTTCAGGGTGCTGCCGCCGTGGTACCGGTCGAATCTGGCCCTCCTTTTGTTCCTGGGGATGGCGGTCTTGGCGGGAGCCCTGGGCTTGCGTATGTGGACCAGGCTGCTTCGCCACCGCAACCTCGCCCTTCAGCAACGCATCGACCTGGCCACGGAAGATCTGCGGGACCGGGAACGCCTGTTGGCCACCCAGGCCGGTGTTCTCGAACGGATGAACGCTCAGCTCCTCGAACTCAATGAGCAGAAGAACCAGTTCCTGGCCATCGTGGCGCATGACCTCAGGAATCCCCTCACCAGCATCCTCTTGACTTCGCAACTCATCGTGGAAGAAAAGGATCTCCAGGAGGCCCGGCGGCGGGCCAGAAACATCGCCCGGGAAGGCTCGGACATGGAGCAGCTCATCGGAAGGTTCCTTGATCTCTCAGCCTTGGATTCAGGCGGCGTCAAGACAGAGCCCGGCCATCTCTCCATCCCTGAACTGCTGGAAACCCTTCTACAGCGGCACCGGCCCTGGGCGGAGGCCAAGGGAATCACCATTGAACTGGTGGCGAATCCAGGGGAAGGACGGGTTTTCGCAGATCCGAAATTCGCATCCGCAGTGCTCGATAACCTCCTGTCCAACGCCATCAAGTTTTCTCCCCAGGGGAAGGTGGTGGCAGTTCGCGTGGAGGAGGTCGGAGGCGAGGTGCGGGTGGCCGTCCAGGACCAGGGTCCGGGGCTCACCGAGGCCGATCAGAAGCGCCTCTTCGGGCGGTTCTCCAGGCTGAGCGCCCAGCCCACGGGAGGGGAGAAATCCGTGGGGCTGGGATTGTCCATCGCCAAGCAAATGGTGGAGGCCTGCGGGGGGCGCATCTGGGTGGAAAGCGAGGCGGGCAGGGGCGCCACGTTCATCGTGGCTTTCCTCCAATCGAACCCTTGACCTACTTCGCGTACTGCTTGATCACACGCTCGATGGCGGCGCGGCAGGCGGCACAGAAGCCCACATCATCACGGGTGAACATGAGGCAGTCCTCCTGGCTGCGGAAGTAGCCCTTGGCCTCGTAGTTGGCGCCCTCGAAGGCGCCCACCTTGCCGGCGAAGGTGTCTTTGCCCAGCAGGTTCATCTCGTAGATCTTCTCCTTGGCGAAGAGGGCATCCATCTCGGATTCGGGCCGGTTGTTGGCGCGGATGGCATGACGTTCCTTCTGGTACTCGTGGCTGTGGGCCTCGAAGACATCCTTCTTCCAGGGGGTGGGCAGGGGCACACCGGGCGTGAGCAGGCTGCCCCATTTGGGATGCTTGGGATCCACCGTGGCATTGGGCTCCCAGGGTTCGGGGCGGGCGGCGTTGTTGGTGACGGCCACATCCGACGTGTAGTACTCATCCGCCAACCCGGCGAAGTGGTGGCCGAACTCATGGACGAAGAGGTAGCCGATGGTGCTGTTGCCCGCGGAAGCCGTGCTGTAGAGGTTGTGGATGCCGCCGCCGCCGTAGGTTTCGGAATTGGTGAGAATTTCCACGAACTCGTAGGGCGCCTGGGCGGCGATGTCCCGCCACACGCGGTTGTCGAAGGTGAGCACATAGCGCTCACTGCCGAAGGCATCGTAGGTGGTGCCCAGGGGCGTGCGCTTGTGAACGCCCGTGGAAGGCCGTGAAATACCACTTTCTTTCGAGGGCGGACAAAGGGCCCAGACATTGAAGGCCTTCCGGTGCTCCTTGAAGGGCGTCTGCTGAAAGAGCAGTTCCATGACCTTGCGGGCCTGGGCCTCGAATGTGCCGCGCTCGGCCGCCGTGTAGCCATCGCCCAGGATGAGGAAGTCCACCTTCTCCGAGGGGTCGCCACTCTTCTGCAGGGCGATGAGCCCCCCCGCATCCGGCGCCGGGGCTTGCTCGATGAGCGGATCCTTGGGATCCAGTTCGAAGGTCCAGCAGGTCTTGAAGATGTTTTGGGCATCCCGTTTCTTCAGCTGGATGCGCACGGGGGCATCAGGCTGGGGGAAACGCAGGGATTCGTAGAAACTGCGGCTCAGGGTCTTGGCCTCGTCCGTGGTCTCCCACTCGCCGTAGATGCTTGCGAAGCCACGGGAATACAGCAGCCTGCCCGTGCCCTTGTCCGCCACTTCGAAGCAGTACTTGCCAAGGTTGCTGGTGTCCAGGGCCTTGGCGGGATCGCCGGGCCAGGCCAGGGGCTCCAGCACCACCCGGTCCACGCCGAAACGTTCCCCGGTCGCATCCCCTGTGTGTCCATAGTCCACCCGCATCGTGCGGGGCGGGGCCGCCAGGCAGGCCAGGGTGGTCAGGGAGAGCAGCAGCGGACGAATCATGAGTCACCTCGCCAACGAGGATAAACTGTTCAGATCTGGAGTCCCGATGCTCACCTCGAAACAGCGCCAATTTCTCAAGGCCCAGGCCCACAAGCTCAAGCCCGTTATGCATGTGGGCAAAGGGGGCGTGACCCCGGCCCAGGCCGCCGAGCTGGACGTGATGGTCGACAGCTTGGAACTTGTGAAGGTCAAGATCAACCCCAACAGCTTCGAGGATGAAGAGACGGCCGCCAAGGCGCTTTGCGCTTCAGTGGCAGGCCTGCAGCATGTCTGGACCATCGGCCACACCATGCTGTTCTTCCGGCCCAGCCGGACCCACGATCCTAGGTTTTCGCTTCCCGCATAATTCAGGCACGGGAGACATCGGCCGAAACAGGTGGGTGGAGGCCCGATGCCCTACCTGTCCTGGTCGGAGGGAAATCAGCTGCTTTGGCATGCTGTCCACGAGGCTTGCCTGATTGGCCGCGATCCGGTCACTTGCGCCTTGGCTCATCCCAATGAACAACGCCTGTCCCGGGTGCACGCGAGCATCGACTGCCTCGGCGCCATCTGGTGGGTGCGGGATCTGGATTCGGCCAACGGCACCCTGCTGAACGGGGTACCGCTCAACGAACGCCAAGGCAACGCCCTCCAGGAGGGGGACGAGTTGCTCATGGGCGACTGGCTGCTCACCTTCACGGAGGGGTTCCCGGGGCTGGATGGAATCACCTTCGCCGAGCGGGTGGGAGACCTCTTCCACGAGATCCGTCCGGAGCCCGCCCAGGCCATGGTGTTGATCCGCGGTATCGAGCTGATGCAAAGGTCCACGGAAAAGCTTTTGGCCCAGGTCGACTCCGACGCCATGGTGAAAGGGCTGTTGGAGGAATCCCTGCGCCTGCTGCACGGCGACCGAGGTTTCCTGGTGCTGAAACAGAAGGAGGGAGGATGGCGCGCGGCCCACCGGGTGGGCAACGTTCAGGAGGGCATTGGCCTCTCCCGTTCCGTTCTGGATTACGTGGCCCAGGAACGGACGGCCGTGCTGTCCAACCAACCCCTTGCGGATCCGCGCTTCGGGGGCGTGAGCCTGGTGGAACTGCATCGGGGTTCCCTGCTGTGCGCCCCGGTCATGGACGAGGGCGAGATTCACGGGGTGCTGTACCTGGACCGGGAATCGGAGGGACGGCCCTTCAGCCGCTTCGACCTGGCCATCTTCCAGGCCTTTGTGCGGCTGGGCTCCATGGCCCTGCGCCAGGCCACGCTCAACCGTCGGGCCCTCAGTCAGGCCGAACAGCAGGGGGAATTGCTGAGGCTGAGGAACGAGTCCCAGCGGGAAGCCGACCGGCATGGCGAGCTGCTGGCCGCCATGGGTGCTCCGGTCCGACGGGTGCAGAGCTGGGCGGCCGATCTGCCCAACCATGTGGGCGATGCCATTCGGTCGCAGCTCGAGCAGCTGACCGCACTGCTCGATCACGGCAGCCGGGTGAGCCTGGCGGAAGAATCTTCCCTGGCCGGTCACACCCTCCAGCTGAAGGCCCTCCAGGAGGATCTCTTCCGACGCTGGGAATCCTTGCTCAATCTGCGCAAGGCCCACCTGGTCCTGGCCGAACCGCCCGCAGCCTCGGTGTGGTTGTCCGGCGGACCCATCGTGGTAGCCCTGTCGGGCTTGGTGGAACCCACCTTCATGCAAGTGGCGGAAGGAACCCAGATTCCCACCCGCTGGGACCAGGAGCGGGGCTTCCAGGTCCTGCGCTTCAGTCTGCCTAGCGGACTGCATGGACCCATCCCGGACCTGTGGACCCAGCGGGTGCTGCAGGATGCCGGGGTTCGCTGGCATTGGACCGATCAATCCCTGGATCTCTTCCTACCGGATGGCCCCGACGCCATGCCTGAGGAACCCGCGCGGCCCCTGTTGGGCCTGGTGAGCGATGAGTTGAACCTGCTGGGCCTGTTCCAGACCGTGGCCGATGCCGGAAATCTGTGGCTGAATCCCCTGGAGCAGGAACCGCCGCCACCGCCCCTGCCCAAGTTCCGGTTCCTGGTGATCGATGCCCGGGGAACCAAGGACCTGAAGGCCTGCATCCGTGCCTACCGGCACCATCCCTCCTTCCACACCACACCCATCCTGGTGGTGCGTTGCACCGAGGACGAGACCCCCGAACTCATCGAGGCGGGAGCCACGGATTGGCTTACGGAAGGCTTCCGTTGGGAGGCTCTGCACCATCGCCTGCAGGTGCTACGCGGGCACACGGAGCTGCAGCAGCGGGCCCTGGCGGCCGAGCGCCTGGACTCCTTCCGCCAGATGGCGGGCACCTTGAAGCACGAGATCAACAATCCCCTGGCCATCATCTCCATGCAGGTGGAGATGCTGCAGCGGAAGTATCCCGAAGAGATGAAGCTGGGCAAGATCGGCGAAATGGTGGACCGCATCCGGGCCCTGGTGCAGGTGCTACAGAAAATGCGCGAGACCTCCACCGAGGACTACGCCGACGGATCCAGCATTCTCAAACTGGGGTGAAGATCACCATCAGTCTTCAGCCTTCAGTCTCCAGAAGACGCAGTCCCCGTTCGCTCAGCAGGCCCGTCACGGGCCAATCGTGGGGCTCCACGGGCACCGGCAGGCGCATCTGGGCCTCGAAGCCCACGCCGAGGGTGAGCACGTCATCGGATAGCTTTCCCAGCAGCGCGTCGTAGAAACCGCGACCGTAGCCGAGGCGGTAACCGTTCTCGTCGAAGGCCAGGCCTGGCACCAGCAGCAGCTGGACCGGTGGCAGGAAGTGTTGGGCCAGGGCGGGCTCCATGAGGCCCCACTGACCCTTCTCCAGGGGCTCCGTGCCCCAGGCCAGGCGGGGTGGCTGGGTGGAAGCCACCCGGGGGAAGAACCACAGCCAGTCGGGGTGCGCGGACACCGCAGGTCGCAGGTCGATCTCAGAACCGAAGGGCCAGAAGGCGGCCACGCGGGTGATGCGCCGGGCCCGACAGAAGGAGGCCAACTGGTCACAGATGACCTTGGACCAGGCCGCGCGGGAATCCGCCGGAAGGCCGTCGCGGCGGGCCTTGAGGTGGGCGCGGTATTCGGCTTTGGTCTCCATGGCACCAGATCAACAGCAACGGCGGCCGATCGTCAACGGGGTATCCTCAGCGGTGGAGCCTGACCATGATCCTTCGCTCACTGCTGCTTTCCATGTACGTGTTCCTGGGTGCCGAGGCACCGACTCAGCTGGTGCAGTCCATCCCGGCGGAAACCGATCTCGCGGACCCCGCACTGCCCTTCGCCAAGGAGGTGTGGGTGGACATGCTCCGCAGGGCCAAACTGAGCGTGGATGCCGCCGAATTCTATGTCACCAACCGCCCGGACAGTGCCCTGGAACCGGTGCTGGTGGAACTGGAAAAGGCCGGAGCCCGGGGCGTGAAGATCCGCTTCCTGCTGTCCTCCAAGATGCTCGACCAGGATCCCCTTTCCCTGGCACGGATCCGTCGCATTCCCGGGGCCGACGTTCGCAGCCTCGATCTCTCGAGCCCCGCGAAGGGCATCCTCCACGCCAAATTCTTCGTGGTGGATGGCCAGGATGCCTTCCTGGGCAGCCAGAACTTCGACTGGCGGGCCCTGGAACACATCCATGAGCTGGGCGTGCGCACTCACGAACCGGTCATCCTCTCGCGGTTGGAACGGCTGTTCGCCATTGATTGGGCTTTTGCCGAGAACCACAAGTTGCCGGAGTTTCCGGCCCTGCCGCCCATGTCGGCAAGGTCCATGGTGGAGCTGGCGGCGAGTCCGCCCTTTCTCACGCCGAAAGACATCCGCCCTTCCATCGAGGCTTTGGTGGATTTGCTGAATCAGGCGAGGCAGTCGATCCGGGTGCAGTTGCTGACCTACTCGCCCATTGCCGGCCAGGATCAGTTCTGGCCCGTGCGGGACAACGCCCTCCGCGCTGCGGCCGTGCGAGGCGTGAAGGTCCGCCTCCTGGTCTCGGACTGGACGCTGAGTGGCCGCGCCCTGCCTCACCTGAAGGCGCTCACGCTCATTCCCAATCTGGAGGTGAAGGTGGTGGCCATCCCCGAAGCGAAGGAAGGCCACATTCCCTACGCCCGCACGGTCCACAGCAAGTACCTGGTGGTGGATGAAACGCACCTGGCCCTGGGCACCAGCAACTGGGAGGAGAGCTACTTCTCAAGCTCGAGGAACATCGAACTGATCTTCCGCGACTCGCCTCTGGCGGCCCAGGCCGCACGCATCCACGACCGGCTCTGGAACAGCAGCTATGCCTTCACGCTGGACCCGGCGAAGACGTACGAGAAACGCAAGGTCGATTAGACTGCTGCGTAGGTGTTGTAGAGGTTGTCCCGCTCCAGGGCCTCGAAGCCCGCTTCGCGGATGAGGCGCACCAGCTCGGTCTGTTGCAATCCCTGGGGGCTCTTGGCACCGGCCAGGTGGGCGATCTCCTCGGCGATGACGGTGCCATCGAGATCATCGGCGCCGTAGCTGAGGCCCGCCTGGGCCAGACCCGGCGAGATCATCACCCAATAGGCCTTGATGTGCGGGATGTTGTCGAGCAGCAGGCGGGCGACCGCGATCTCCCGCAGATCCTGGGTGCCCGTGGTCTCATGAATGACGTGGGTGGCGCTCAGTTCGTTGTCTTCGTTCTGGTAGGCCAGGGGGATGTAGGCGAGAAAACCCGTGTAGCCTGCCTGGAGCGAACGGTCTTGCAGATCGCGGAGGCGCAGCAGGTGGTCCACGCGGTGCTTGGCCTCTTCGATGTGCCCGTAGAGCATGGTGCAGTTGGTGGGCAGTCCCTTGCGGTGGCAAAGCTCAGCGGTATCCAGCCAAACCTGGGCGTCCTTTTTGCCGATGCAGATCTGTTCACGCAGGGCTTCGTCGAAAATTTCTGCGCCGCCGCCGGGGCAGCTTTCCAGGCCCGCGGCCATGCAGCGATCCAGGAAGGCATCCGTGCTCAGACCCGAGATGCGGGCGTAGTAGTCCATCTCGATCATGGTGAAAACCTTGAGATGGATTCCCGGGAAGCGCGCCTTGATCTTGGTGAACAGATCCTCAAAGTAGTCGATCTTCAGTTTGGGATTGTGGCCCGAGGTCATGTGCAGCTCGCGGACGCCCGTGTTCTCGGGCTTCTCCAGCTCGCGGATGATGTCTTCGGCCGACAGTGCGTAGGCCCGGGGATCGCCGGGCTTGGCCTGGAAGGCGCAGAACTGACAATGGGTGTAGCAGACGTTGGTGTAGGACAGGCGGCGGCTCACCACGTAGTAGGCGGCGCGGCCGTGCTTCGAGAGCCGCACATGGTGGGCCATGGCGCCCACGCCGGTCAGATCGGGTGTTTCGTAGAGCAACAGACCATCATCGAAGCTCAGGCGCTCACCGCGCAGCACCTTGTCGGCCAGGGACAGCAGGCGCGGGTCGCGGATCCTGGATTGCAGTGACAACATCGATACCTCGTCAGCCCTCCAGTGTAACCCTGGGGTCGAAGGGTTCCGAGGCCTGTTTGGAAGGCCCATCACTCCGCCCGTTCAGCCAGGCTGGGACAGGTAGGGCAACCGGATCTGGAAGGTGGTGCCCCGGTCGGCCCCGGAGCTGAAGGTGATGGTTCCGCCCGCCTCATCCAGCAGGGACTTCACAGAGGCCAGCCCCAGGCCCGTTCCGGTTCCCGAAGACTTGGTGGTGAAGAAGGGTTGGAACAATTGGCTCTGCAGTTCCTCGGGAATGCCGCTCCCGGTGTCCTCGATCTGGAGCAGGGGGCCCATCCGGGATTCGTCAGCTTTCGGTCCCCGGGCCAGGATTCTGATTCTGCCACCGGAGGGCATGGCATCCCGGGCATTGCTCACGAGGTTCACCAGCACCTGTTCCAGCAGACCCCGGGTCCCAAGAAAGGGCATGGGCTCAGGGGCGATGTCCAGGTGCAAGGTCTGGTTCCTGGGCAGCAGCACTTGCAACAGGGGCTGGATGGCATCCAGCTCATCGGAGAGATCCATGGAGCGGGGAGGTTCGGAATCCTCACGGCCCAGGGCCATGAGTCGCCCACTCAGGGTGCCGGCCCGTTGCGTCGCTTCCTGCATGCGCACCATGTCATTCCGACTGGGCAACTTGCCTTCATCCAGGTCCATGATCACCAGCTCGGCCCGGCTTTGGATGGCGTTCAACAGGTTGTTCATGTCGTGGGCCAGGCCCGCGCCCAACGTGGCCATGGAGTTCATCCGCTCGGTGCGCAGCAGGATCGCCTGAACCTTTTCAAGAGCCTCGGTGCGTTCGACGACGCGGGTCTCCAGGTGGCTCGAGAGGGTGGAAATGTCCCGGATGGCGAGGTACTGCCGAATGAGCAGCAGCACCACGAGGCCCAGGGCCAGCCACACGAGGATGAGTCGGTGCCCCGGCCCCGAACCGGTGACCAGAAGCCATACACCCAGGGCCGTGGCACCCACGACCGGCACGTAGGGGAGCACATGAACGATGCGTGTCTGGACCTCCTTATGCTGCGTGGGCCCCACGGGAGACGGGGATAAGATCGCCGCCAGATAGGCCAGGGGAATGGCGAAAACCAGGGGCCCGAGGGGGAAATGGAACACGGGATTGCCCGAAAGCACATCGAGCAGCCACTTGAAGTTGTGAAGGCAGGCCAGCAGGAACGCGACAGCCAGCCAGCCCAGGGGGCCACGCAGCCGGGATGGTTCCGTGAGTCCGAAGAACATGGCCATGCCGAGGAGCAGGTCATAGACCAGGAAGGTGGTCAGCCAGATGAAGCGATCCAACATGGGGAAGCGGTCGCTCAGGAAGGCCGGGCCCAGCACGAGGCCCCAGAGGATGAAGAACACGGCAAGGGCGAAGAGCAGCCCATCCAGCCCGTGGCGGATGCGGTCGAAACGGGTTTTCGGGGCCAGGTGCCAGCTCAGCAGGGTTCCCACCAGCAGGAGGGACCCAAGCACTTGGAGGATGATGGATACCCCTTGCCAGGCACGCGGAAGAGGCTGGCCGATGAAGGTGGAGACCCGGGCAGCCTGGATGAGGGCATGGCTTAACAGGGACAGCGAGAAGATCTTCCAGCCCAGGGCCTCGGGTCCGCCCTGCCGCGCCCGCCGGACAGCGAGCAGCATGACCAGGAGGGTGAGCACCACCAGGTAAAGGGTGAAGAGGATGGATTGAGGCTGGCTGGAGAGCACGAACTGGCCGAGGATACCGATGATCAGAGTGGTGCCAACCGCAGCGGGCAGGATGACACCCGGACGATCCACAGGGAACCTTGCCTCGCTTGCCATCATGGGAGCCAGTATAGGGGCGGAAACGGGAAGGAATGGTGGGGTTCGCCCTGTGATGAATGGCACTTCATGGGCGCAGCTACGATCCGACCAGACCCTGATGAATCCGCTTCACCAGGCTGGGTCCTTCGAAGATGAGGGCGCTGTAGATCTGAGCCAGGGCAGCGCCATCCTCGAGGGCGCCGCGGACATCTTCCGCTGAACCGAGCCCACCGCAGGCCACCAGGGGCAGCCGCCCCTTCAGCGCCGCCAGGATGCGCTGGCGAACCAAGCGGGCCGTGGGTTTCAGGGGCACACCACTGAGCCCGCCGGCGCCTTTGGATTCCACCACAGCACGCAGGGGTTCAGCCACCACGCCGCGATCCAATGTGGTGTTGGTGGCGATGAGGCCCGAGATGCCAGATGCCGCAGCCACCTCGACGATGGCATCCAAATCCTCGGGTGCCAGGTCTGGCGCCAGCTTCAGCAGCAGGGGCTGGCGTTCCAGGCCCATCTCTTTTCGCAAGCCCAGCACCCCTTCCAGCAGCGGCTTCAGGGCTTCCGGGGCCTGGAGATTACGCAGGCCGGGCGTGTTGGGACTGCTCACATTGAGAGCGATGTAGTCCACGTGGGGGGCGATGAGGCGGTAGGCGGCGCGGTAGTCATCCAGTGCTTCGTTTTCTGGCGTCTCTTTGTTCTTGCCCAGGTTGCCGCCCACGATGATGCCCGTGGGGCGCGTGCGCAGCCTGGCTGCCACCACCTCGGCACCCTCGCTGTTGAAGCCCATGCGGTTGAGGATCAGACCCGCTTCGGGAAAGCGGAACAGGCGCGGCTTGGGATTGCCGGGCTGGGGCCGCGGGGTCACGGTACCGATCTCCACGTGTCCGAAGCCAAGCGATTTCCAAAGTGGCAGCAGGGTGGCGCCCTTGTCCAGGCCTGCAGCGAGTCCCAGGGGCGTGGGAAAGTCCAGGCCGAAGGCACTGCGGCTTAGGCCCGCAGGAAAATGGGGCTCGGGCAGTCGCGGCCAGGAACAGGCCCGCCCCCCCAGCCAGAAGGCCAGGTTGTGGGCGGTTTCGGGATCGAGGCGGAAGATCAGGGGCCGCAGGGCGCCGTACAGATCCATCACTTCACCGTCACGGCGGCCGTGGCTGTGACTGCCGGGAAATCCTCCCGAGTGACTTTCACGTGGTAGATGCCTGCCTTCGCGGGTGCGGTGTAGAGGCCCGCGCCGTTGATGGTGCCGCCTTCGGGCTCCACCACCTGCCAGACCACGGGCTGCCGCAGGTAGCGCATGCCTTCGGGATAGTTGATCTCGGCACTGAATACCTGGGTGGCGCCGGCCAGGAGACTCACGGCCACCGGGCGGAGGTCCAGGACGGCGACAAAGGGTTCCGGTGGCGGTTTGAGCACGGGGGTTTCCGGAGCGTTGCAGGCCAGGATCAGGAGAAGGGCAGAGCCAGACATCAGGCGGATCATCTGCAACCCCTCAAAGGCCGACCATCTCGGTGACGCGGTCCATCACCAAGGGTGGTTCCGTCTTGGCCTGAACCTCCTCGCGGGTGACGCCAGGAGCCACTTCGACCAGCCTCAGGCCTTCGCGGCCCGGCACCACATCGATGACGGCCAGATCCGTGATGATGCGGTGCACACAGCGCTGGCCGGTGAGGGGCAGGTCGCACTTGCGGAGAATTTTGAATTCGCCGTTCTTGTTGGTGTGCTCCATGACCACCACCACGCGCTTGGCGGCGGCGACGAGGTCCATGGCCCCGCCCATGCCCTTGATCATCTTGCCGGGGATCATCCAGTTGGCGAGGTTGCCCTCCATGTCCACCTGCATGGCGCCGAGGATGCTGAGGTCGATCTTGCCGCCGCGGATCATGCCGAAGCTGTCGGCGCTGCTGAAGTAGCTGGCGCCCGGAGCAGCTGTCACGGTCTGCTTGCCCGCGTTGATGAGGTCAGCGTCCACCTCATCAGGCGTGGGGAAGGGGCCGATGCCCAGCAGGCCGTTCTCACTCTGGAGGATGACTTCCATGCCCTCAGGAATGACATTGGCGACCATGGTCGGAATGCCAATGCCCAGGTTCACGTAGAAGCCGTCGCGCAGTTCCTGCGCCGCTCGGCGGACCAGTTGATCTCGCGTCAATGCCATCGTATCCCCAGGCTAAGACCTTCATGATAGCCGAGCCCCGAGGGCGGTGGCCTCTCGGCTCCGGTTCGCCCCGGGAAGCATGCTGTTCGCCCCACCCGAGCGTTGGTTCCTCCCGGAGAGGCCCATGATGAACCCCGCGAGGTTCCCATGCGAAAGGTGTTTGCCATGCTCCTTCCCGCCCTTCTGGCCAGTCAGTCCTTGCCCCAGCGCAGCCCCGAGCAGCAGCAGTTCGATTTCTGGCTGGGCGACTGGGAGGTGCTGGACAGCCAAGGACAGCGCCAGGGCCACAACCGCATCGAGGCCCTGCTGGGCGGCACCGTGCTGCAGGAGCACTGGGATGATGGCGTGGGTGGCACGGGCACCAGCCTCAACGCCTATCTGCCCGCTCAGCGAGTCTGGAAGCAGCACTGGATCGATTC
This sequence comes from Acidobacteriota bacterium, assembly GCA_043775845.1. GTDB lineage: Bacteria > Acidobacteriota > Holophagae > Holophagales > Holophagaceae > Geothrix. The sequence goes on along the minus strand of JAYVRY010000097.1, from coordinate 7,411 downwards.
GAAGGGCGGCGCCCTGGATCTGGAAGGCGGCCTCGAAGGGGTCTCCATGGTAATGAAGGGGGTCAAGGAAGGGCCCAAGGGGAAGCTCATCGACCGCATCATCTGGACCCCACTTCCCGATGGTCGCGTCCGGCAGCTCTGGGACCAGAGCAGGGACGGAGGCCTCACCTGGAAGGTGACCTTCGATGGCTACTACCGCCGCATCAAAGGGGCCCCCAAGCCCTGACTACTGGCCTGCCTCACCCTGAATAGCCATGCCCGGCAATCGGCTTCACTCAGCCGATAAAGGACTCCAACCACAGATGTCGCAGATGGCGCGGATAAGGACTTTGGTCCACAGATTTCACCGATTCACACAGATGATAAAAACAGCACCCGATAATCAGGAAACAGCATGATGGCTTAAGTCCGGGGGTGTCGATTCGGAAACATGGGCCGCCTGTGGCGGGCCCATGCGAGTTGGGTCGAGGCCTATCTGTGTCATCTGTGCAATCTGTGGTTCCAGCTTTTGTTATTGAAATCTTCAGGCTGAGACTTGCCGATAGGTTGGCTTGGTTTTAGAACACCCGGAAGGCTTGGAAGATACTGCAGGACCAGCCCCAACGCGTGGCGCCCATGGGCCATTCATCTCGTCGCGATGCCAGGGAAGCACCGAAGCGTCCCGTGGGAGTGCGCCACTGGGCATCGCTTTGGAGGAACCAGAAGGCGCTGCCCGTGGACTGGTCCGCAAGGGTGCTGCCATGAATGACCTTGAGGCGCCCCCTGCCTTCCAGAAACAGGGGCAGGCCCAGCTCCACGGTGCGCGTGAGCGCGTCTCGGCCAAAGGCGGGACCAAGCGGATCTCCGTGGGTCGAGAAACCGGTGAGATAGGTGGGCTCAGTGAAGGACCCCGTCGGGGTTCTGCGCGGGGCGCCCGCATATTCCAGGGCGAGATCCCAGCCCTCCCATACCATCTGCAAAGCGCCCAGATCCCGGGCCGAAGCCAGCATCAGAGCTCGACTCTCCGGTGCTCCGCTGCGGCTGAGCAGGAGGGACGCGCCCTGGGCCTTCAACCAGGTGGCGAGCATCGGGACGCGTACCCTCAACTCGGCCAGCGATGCGGTGCGAGTGGCCGCTGTGGGCGCGGCGTGGCCTTGGGCATCCTGGCCGCCCCCGAGGGTCACGGCTCCGAGGCTGGCGTCCACCAGGGTTCCGAAAGATCCATGCAGAATCCCGCCCCAGAGGAGGGGGCGTTGCAGTCCCAGACCCGCAGATTGGGCGGCGAGTTTCGCGCTGCGGTCGGTGCTCCATTCAGGAATCAGCGGGTTCTGTTCCAAGCGGCCGAAAAACGTTTCAGCGCGAAAGCGGCCCAAGCCCAGGTCGGCCTCGGAGGTGCTGAGGGAAAACCGTGGAAAAGGCCGGGCCGCATCGCCCAGCAGATCCCCGCCATTCAGTCCCGAGCCCCAGGCGAAGGGCGCCTGTTCCAGGGCCACGCGCCATCCGGATTCCCCCTGGTAGGCGAAGGCGGCCCGCTGCAGGCTGCCCAGAGTATGACCATGCTCGCGGAGCGCGAGCAGCGTGGCCGCGAAGGACCAGCCGCCGCGCACGTAGCGTCCCTGCAGCCCCAAGCCCCAGCCCTGCGCGCCATGGCCCAGTCCCTCGCCTTGGGTGAGGGGCGCGTAGGCACCACCTCCATCCGCGCCACCCCAACCCACTTCAAAGGAAGGTATGGAAGAGGGACTCTGAGGCGCCTGTCCCCGCGTCCAATCCAGTCGCGCCTGGCGCAGGGTCGTGGCGCCATCCTGCAGCATGGGCGCTTGGGCGAAGGCGAAGGGGGCCGCGAAAAGGATAAAAAAGAGCAACCGCGAATGACGCGAATGACGCGATTGACGCGAATGGGCGCGAAGGAAGGGCCGAGGTCCCATGGTGAGGCCCCATGCCGAGATCCTGATTTTCCATTCGCGCGCCCGCAGGGCCATTCGCGCCATTCGCGGTTCCGGGCCTTTCACGGTTCCAGGACCTTGATGGACACGATCTTCGCGCCCAGTTCCAGGTCATCGAGGATCTTCATCGCGTGGTCCAGGTCTTCCACGTCACCCAGCCGTGTGTATTTGCCCGTGAGGTGGGGCGTGGCGTTGGTGGTGATGAAGAACTGACTGCCGCCCGTGTCCTTGCCTGAGAGCGCCATGCCCACGGTGCCGGGGCCGTACCAGGTGGCCGAGTTCTCGCAGCGCACGGTGTAGCCGGGGCCGCCATCCATGGTGTCGTAAGGCGACCCCATCTGCACCACGAAGTCCGGCACCACGCGGGGTACCAGGCGGCCGTTGAAGAAACCCTTCCGCGTCAGCAGCACGAGGTTCGCCACGTTTATGGGGGCGACGGTGGGGTCGAGGCGGAGCGTAACGCTGCGTGTTCCGCTTAGGGTAAGGCGAAGGCGCACGGGTTTACCGCGCTGCGCCAGCCGTGCGGCTTCCTGGAGGATGGCTGTATCGATCTTCGTGGGCTTGGGCGCAGCGGGCCAGGGCGTGGCCGGATCCAATTTCACCAGCGCCTGGTAGGCCTCGTAGCGGCAGGCCCAGTCGGGGTGCTGAAGCCAGGGACGCAGCTGGGTCCGCTGATCTTCCGGTGACAGCTTCCAGCGGGTGTAGCTTTGAATGAGGGTTTGCTGAGCCTCGAAATCCTTGTCCGACCAGGTGAGCTGGGTGAGGGCGGGGAGGTCGGCGGGTACGGAGGGAAGATCTTCAATGGCGGCGGCGCGGGCGACGGAGTCGTGCTCGGCAAGCAGGCCAGACCTGACCTGGTCTGCCTTTTCTGGCGTTTGCCGGCGCAATGCCGGTAGCAGCGCACCAAGCATCCGAGGTGTCGAAGCGCCAAAAGGTGCCTCCTGCGCCAGCAAGGATTGGAGGGAGCTGAGGGGCGTTTCCAGCTTAGCCAGGGCCTGGAAGCCGTACCACATGGCAAGGGGCTGCGTGGAACAAGGCCAGGGGTTGCCCTTCATCTGAAAGGCTTCCACGGGCGCGGGGCTTGGCACGCCTTCGGACAGGCGGGACAGCACGCCCACACAGGCTTGGTCGAGGATGGCTGCTTTGGGCATCTGCAGCCCAAGCTGGGCCCAGGCCGGAGAATCGTGCGAAAGGGTGTTGAAGGCGCTCATGGCTAGGTCCCGGCGCTTTTCCCAGGGCGCCCGGTTCCACGCATCCATGATGGCCAACACACTTCCGGGCGTGGCTTCCACGGGTGGCAGCAATTCCTTTTCCTTTCCTGCCATTACCAGTCGTAACCGCGCAGCCTGGGCGCGAACGGGGTCGACCTTGCCGGCTTTCTGTCTCGCCTCCAGGAATGCCTGAAGGGTTGGAGACACTTCTGCGCCGTTCAGTCGTGCAGAGGCGAGGGCGGCTTCCAGGTGCAGGTGCCTGGGCCAGGTGGCGGCATCCACAGGGCTGAGGCCGTCCAGGGCCGTGAGGGCCTTGGGGCTCTTCAGGCGATTCAGGAAGAAGAGGGCCGTGAAGCGGTCCTGGGGTGTGCGGGCTTCCTTGGCCTTGGCTTCCCAGGCTTCCAGGGTGGGCTTCTCTAGTTCCGTCGGAAGCAGGGCGGGCGCGCCCGGCGCTCCAATGCGGGAGATGGCTCGTTCCAATCGTGCCCGATCCGCCGGGGGCAGGGCGGCCTTCTGGGCTTCGGTGAAGGCCAGGGGCTGTCTTGCCCATTCGGCCTGAATGGCGTCTCGAATGCTGAAGTGTGGCGTCTGGGCGAAGAGAGGCAGAACCATCAAGAGCGGAGTGGAGAGAAGTTTCATGCTCACCTTTCATGCTGAGAATGGACGTTCCAGCCTGCTGGATGGCGTCTGGGTTTCAGTCCTTTCGACGGGAGTGGCGGAGTTTTCGTTCCAGACCACGGAGGCTGGCGTACCATCCGGTTTTCTTGAAGATGTTGGAGAATTTCGAACGCTCCAGGGTCTGTTCCGCGATGTGCTGGCCATAGGTGATGAATTCATCGAAGACGTTGACGGGGACGGCGAGCACCGCGGCGAGGTGGGCGTCTTCCTGGCGCAGGTAGTAGCGATTCAAGCCATCGAAAAACGCGAACACATATTCCGCCTCGAGGAGCAAGGGTTCCCACTCCTCATAGCAAAGCTCCGGTGAAAAGGGCACGGTGGCTTCCGCCACGACCACCAGGGGGCGGAAGCGTTTCCAGTCGCCCCCCTTGATGACATCGCGTTCCCAGCCTTCCACATCGATTTTGATGAAGTCGATGGGTCCATGGGCGTGGGCCTCACAGACCTTCGCCAGGGTACTGAGCTGGACGCTTTTGGCTGAAACCTTGAATCCCAGGGCGGATCCACGGTCGGCGTTGGTGGCATCGAAGGTGGAGCCCCCCAGGCCACCCACATCGAAAAAGGTGCGCTCCTCTTCCTGGGCCCCCACGGCGATCTGCAGGTTGATGTCCCTGGGCCGCTCCGTCTTGAGAAGATTGAAATACTGATCCTGGGGCTCGATGTTGATGCCGTGCCAGCCCAGGTCGTAGAAGTGTCGGGTTACCGAACCTTCGGTGGGGTGGGCCGCACCCACATCGATGTAGAAGCCGTCCTTCTTCCCGGGAAAGAGCCGTTGAAGATAGACGTCTTCAAAGTTGTAACCATAGCTGATCATGAATACGGCTCCCGAATCGTTAACCGATTTTGGCAGTCAAATAGCTGCATGGATAGACATTCAGCTGACGCCGCGATGAGCCTCGAGGAGTGCATCCAGGGCCGACACGAAGGCCTCGGGGAGATGGGCAGTACGGTAGGCGGCGGCGGAGACTCGGAGGTTCTGACTTTCATGGGCCTTCAGGATGGCCGCTGAGATCTCGCTGGATGAGGCCGTGGGTGGAACCAGGACCGCCGCATCGCCCAGTTCCGAAAAACTGCCCGTGTCGGTGGCCACCAGGGGGATGCCCAGGCCCAGCAGATGGCTCACGACACCCGAGGATTCGCCCCGCGAGGGATACCGCAGCTGCACGGCGACATCCACCGACTGCATGGCCGCAAGCAGGGCCTCATCGGAGGGATTGTCCAGCACCTCGATGCGTGTCGGTGGGAGCAGTCCCTCATTTCGGAGGAAGGCCCTCGCATCAAAGCCGGCCACCAGGAGGCTGACGGAACGCTGGCTCCCGATGAGTTCCACGGCCGCCACAAGACGATCCAACTGCTTGGTCCGCTCCGGCTTTCCGAACGTGCCCACGCGGAGGACGCCATCCGATGGTCGGCCCACCACGGGGGCATGGGGTTCCACGGGAAGGAAAAGGGCGTGGACCCCCAGGGGTGGCGGCTCCTTCAGGTCCCGCAGGACCAGGTCCCGGGTCCAGTTGGAATTGACGATGATGCCAACCTTCCGTCCCAGGCCCAGGAGGGGACGAAGGCCGAGAGGGCGGTCTGGTCCCAGGAGCGCCTTGGGGCCGCCCTGCCATTGCGGATAGGCCTTTCTGTAGAGGGCGCCCACTGAATGCAGATCATGGCCGAAGTCTCCGAGCCACATGCCCAGGAGGTCACCATCGTGCAAGTAGAGCCAGGTCTGGCCAGGCGCGTCCCGGAGAGCGCGAAGGGCCTCCAGGGTCGCCTGGTGATGACTCGAGTTGCCCAGGACGAAGAGCCGCTGCGCGTACTGTTCACGCTGCTGGAAGGTCGACAGGCTGCGGGGATGGGCGAGGTGTTCCCATGGGTGTGCCTGGAAGGCACAGCGATCTTTGGCTGTGGGGAAAGCCGAAAAAAAGTGCATGGGCCTGGCGGCGGATCGGAGGTGGCGTGCGTTGACCGGGGCGATGCCGGTCCGAGCGGGTGGTAGCACGCCAATGGCGGCCACCGCTGGGCCAGGAGAAGCGTCGCGCTCGCGCGATGCCTGCAGGGCCTGGGCCATGAGTTGGGCGGCGTGGGGCCAGGTGAAGGTGGTCAGCACCTCTGCGCCCCGGTTGAGACTCTCCTCACGGAGTCCGGGATTTCGGTCGAAGACCAGCATGGCCTCGGCAAGCTGTGATGGATCGTCCGGTTCGAACAGGCAGCTGGGGGGCACCAGCTCTGGCAGGGAAGATCGGTTTGAGGCCAGCACCGGCGTGCCGCAGGCATAGCTTTCGATGACCGGGAGTCCTAGGCCTTCATAGAAGGAGGGGAACACCGAAACGGTCGCTCCCTTCACGAGGGAGACCAGTTCCGCATCCGATACCTTGCCAGTGAGGATCACGGATCCCGGTGGCAGGCCCGCCTCCCGGGCCATTCGAAGGTAATCCAGCCGGCGGGAGTTCGACAGGCTGCAGACAAGCAATAGGGCCTGGAGACGGCCGCCCTGGCTTCGATAAATGGCAAAGCTCTGGATGGCTCCCGCCATGTTCTTGCGCCAGTCATCCCCGGCCACATAGACCGCGTAGGTTTCGGGCAAGGCTTCTCCAAGCCAGGGCGAGCCTCCCGTGCGAATGGCTTCGGCCTTGGATGGATCCAGGCCGCCAAGAATGGTGTGGATGCGGGAAGGGTCTACGGCCGCATGGTGTATCGCATCCTGCCGGGCTGATTCGCTGATGGCGAAGAGTTGGTCCCAGCGACGCAGGCACCGGAGCCCTTCTTGATAGCGTCGCATGATGACCGGGTCTTTGAGATAACGATCCCGGAATAGGCCAGGGATGAGGTCGTACACGATGCCAAGCCGCCGTGGCTGGTGCGCCCGCAGCCAGTTCGGGAAGAGATGCATTTCTAGAGAGTCATCCTGTTTTTGAAACAAATTGACCGTGAGGAGGTCCGTAATGTGAACACTCGAATCCAGTGCAATGAGTGCATTGGCCGAATGGAACGGGCCAATGGCGGATTTCAGTGCCTCAGCCTGGATTGGGGGAGGAAGTTTTGGGTCATGCCAGAGCAGGAATCGTGCGTCCGACATGAACTTCGGCAACTCCTGGAGGAGGCTTTGGGCATAGACGGGGATGCCGCGTTCCCGGTCCATCTGGCAGGGCCTGACATCCACCAGGATCAGCCTTTGCGGGAAATTGACTTCCGTCGCTGCCATGGTTCAGGCGCGCTCATCCGACTCGCGGGTCTGATCTGGTTGGGCAAGGCGAAGCCCGAGATCCTCCTGGATGAGTTGCTCCAATTCAGCCACGCGGGCTTCCAGGGACTCAATGCGGGTCTGGAGGTGAGCAGGCACCTTGGCGCCAGCGCCTACGGATGGGACCAGGCCCTGGAGCTTGCGCATGAAGGGCCTCAGATGCTGTTTCTCGAAGTACCGGAAGGTCAGTTTGAGGCCCATGCGAGCCTCAGCGGTAGCCGGCGCGGGGCGCCTCGCCGTGACCGGCGGCACGCAGCACCTGCTCCTTTTCGGCCAGCTTGAGATCGGAGTCCACCATCATGGCGGCCAGGGTGCGGATGTCGGTCTTGGGCTCCCAGCCCAGGATGCGGCGGCTCTTGGCGGGATCG
>JAYVRY010000096.1:0-2220 GCA_043775845.1 Acidobacteriota bacterium | reverse complement strand
AACGGGGCGCGATGGCGAGGCGCTCCATGCCCAGTTCCAGCTGCTCCTGCTGGAGCACGATGTCGAAGAAGCTCATCATCTGGGGCTTGAGGAGCAGGCCTGCCATGCGGCGGCCACCGATCTCGTAGGGACTCACGATGTGATCGGCCCCGGCGGCCTTCAGCTGGCGCTCGGTGCCCAGCTTGGCACTGCGGGCCACCACCGGTAGCTTGGGGCAGATCTGCTTGACCGTGAGGGTCACCAGCACGTTGTCGGCATCAGTCGTAAGGGCTGTGATCAGCCCCTTGGCCTGCCGCACGCCGGCCCGTTCCAGCACCAGCTCATCCATGGCGTTGCCGTAGAGGATCAGCTCACCGGCGAACCGGGGGCTGCGACCCTTGGTCTCGTCCTGCTCGATGATGACGAAGGGGACGCCAGCCTTCTTCAGCTCCCAGGCGGCCTGAAAGCCCATCTTTCCGAAACCGCAGACGATGACGTGGTCCTGCAGGTCGTCCAGGCGTTTCTGCATGCGGCGCTCCATGATGTAGCCCCGGAGGTCGCCCTCGAGGAGCAGGGCGGTGAGGTTCGAAATGGCATAGGTGGCCACGCCCAGGCCGATGATCAGGTAGAAGATGGTGAAGAGCTTGGTGCGGGCGTTCACCTCGCCCAGCTCCCGGAAGCCCACGGTGAACAGCGTGGTGATGGCCATGTAGAAGCTGTCGAGGACGTTCAGCTTCGAAAGCAGGTGGTAGCCCAGGGCCCCGGCGAAGATGACTGCAGCGAGCAACAATAGGGCATAGCGCAGGCGCTGGAGGGGGGCGTCGGTGTCCCGGATGCGGCCGAGTGGGAAGGGGATGGGCGACTTCATGTCAGCCCAGCCCCTGCTTGATGGCAAAGTTGGCCGTCGCCAGTGCGACCAGATGATCTCCACAACTGAGCCGGCATTCCACGATGGCCCCCCGGCCCGAGAAGCGGATCACCCGGCCCTCGCCCACCACGTCGCCCTTGGCGGGTTCCAAGTAGCGGATGTGGAGATCGGAGGTCGCAAAAGGCATGGCGCCATCGAAGGCCGTGCTGAGAGCCAGGGCTCCCACCATGTCGGCCATGGTGGCCAGTACGCCTCCATTCACGTTGCCCCGCGCCCCGTTGATGACAGATTTCGTCGGCACCAGGCGCATGGTGGCCAGCCCCGGGGCGGCGGATTCAATGGTGAGACCCCAATCCTTGATGAGCGGCCAGGGATGGAACCGGGCGCGCAGGCGCTCCACGAGATCCGGCGCGAGGGTCTCTGGGATCTGAGGCTTGGCCATGCCTGAGTGTACCCGCCAGCGGCGAGGCGCCGCCACCAGCCCTGGATCAGAGCTTCAGCGCGCCCTTGAGGGTGTCTGCCATCTCGCGGAACACCTTGACCATGGGGCTATCCGGGTGCGAGATGACCAGGGGCTGGCCGCTGTCGCCGCCCTCGCGGATGGCGAGATCGATGGGCACCTCGCCCAGGAAGGGCAGCTCCATGCGGACGGCCGCAGCCTTCACACCGCCGTGGCCAAAGATCTGGGTCTCCTGGCCGCAGCCCGGGCAGATGAAGCTGCTCATGTTCTCGATCACGCCAAGGATGGGCACCTTCACCGTGCCGAACATGCCGATGGCCTTTTTTGCATCGAGGAAGGCTACATCTTGGGGCGTGCTGACGATGACGGCGCCGTCCACCTGGGCGTTCTGGATCAGCGTGAGCTGCACATCCCCCGTGCCCGGCGGCAGGTCGATCAGCAACACATCCAGGTCGCCCCAGGCCACATCCTTCAGGAACTGCTGCAGGGCCTTGTTGAGCATGGCCCCCCGCCAGATGACGGGGCGGTCCTCCTCAATAAGGAGCCCCATGGACATCACCTTGATGCCGAACACCTCCAGAGGCAGGATCTTCCCGTCCGGCGTACCCAGGGGGGAATCCTTGAGGCCCAGCATCATGGGAATGGAAGGCCCATAGATGTCCGAATCCAGCAGGCCCACCTTGAGCCCCTGCTGGGCCATGGCGATGGCCAGATTCACCGTGATCGTGCTCTTGCCCACGCCGCCCTTGCCGGAACCCACCACGATGCAGCGCTTGATACCGGCGATGAGGTTCTTGAATTCCACCTGGGCGTTCTGGATCAGCGTGAGCTGCACATCCCCGGTGCCCGGCGGCAGGTCGATGAGCAGCACATCCAGGTCGCCCCAGGCCACATCCTTCAGGAACTGCTGCAG
>JAYVRY010000095.1:0-7238 GCA_043775845.1 Acidobacteriota bacterium | reverse complement strand
CCTTGGAGGACAGGCCGTAGCGACCGCCCACGATGATGGGATCGAGCGTGGTGTGGCCTTCCTCGCGGCCTTCGCGCAGGGCGGCGATGACATCCAGGTGCATGGGATCCGCAGGAGAGCCGGGCTCCTTGCAGCGGTCCATGACGGCGATCGTCTTCACAGAGGCGGGCAGCGCGCGCACGAATTCTTCGATGGCGAAGGGGCGGTAGAGGCGGACTTTGAGGACGCCCACCTTCTCGCCCTGCTTGACGGCCCATTCCACGTACTCGTGGGTGGTGTCGCAGCCAGAACCCATGATGACCACCACGCGCTCGGCCTCAGGATGGCCGTAGTAGTCGTAGAGGCGGTAGTTGCGGCCGGTCATGGCGCCGAAGCGGTCCATTTCCTGCTGCACGATGGCTGGGAAGGCCTTGTAGTAGGGGGTGCAGGCTTCGCGGGCCTGGAAGAAGGTGTCGGGGTTCTGGGCGGTGCCGCGGATGACCGGATGATCGGGCGTGAGGGCCATCTTGCGGAAGTTGGCCACCAGCTCATCGGGCACCATGTGCTTGAGGTCCTCGTCGTTGAGGATCTCGATCTTGGCGACCTCGTGGCTGGTGCGGAAGCCATCGAAGAAGTGCATGATGGGCACCCGGCTGCGCAGGGTGGCCGAATGGCAGATGGCGGCGAAGTCATGGGCCTGTTGCACACTCTCGGAACTGAGCATGGCGAAGCCGGTCATGCGGCAGGACATCACGTCCGAGTGGTCGCCGAAGATGCTGAGGGCGTGGGCGGCCAGGGTGCGGGCGGTGACGTGCATGCAGAAGGGCGTCAGCTCGCCGGCGATCTTGTACATATTCGGGATCATGAGCAGGAGGCCCTGGGACGCCGTGAAGGTCGTGCAGAGGCTGCCGGCCTGGAGGGCGCCGTGGACCGCGCCCGCGGCGCCGCCCTCGGACTGCATCTCGATCACCGAGGGGATGGTGTTCCAGACGTTGGTCTTGCCCTGGGAACTCCATTCGTCGGCCCACTCGCCCATGTTCGAAGACGGGGTGATGGGATAGATGGCGATGACCTCGCTGAGGCGATGGGCCACCGAGGCGGTGGCCTCGTTCCCATCCAGGGTCTTCATTACTCGCTGGCTCATGGTTCACTCCTTCCAGGGATCTTTGGGACCGTCTTGGCTGATGGGCTTCAGGACAGGCAACGCGACAACAAGAACATCATACGAGATGGTTTGGTCGATTTCGTCACAAGGGCGCTCGGTGGTCAGACCACCGGCTGGGGTGCCCCGGTAAGGCGCTGGTGGATGGCGGCTGCGGCCCGGCGGCCCTGGCCCATGGCCAGAATGACCGTGGCGCCGCCGGTAATGACATCGCCCCCGGCAAAGACACCCGGAATGGAGGTTTCGCCGGTTTCGTTGTCGACCACAACAACGCCGCCTTTAAGGGTCTTGAGGCCCTTGTCGGTCATGGCGATGAGAGGGTTCACATCGAAGCCCAGGGCGACCACCAGGGTCTCGCAGGGAATCATGATCCGCTCATCGGTCATCTTGGGGCTGCGGCGGCCGTCGGGGCCGGGCTCGCCCAGTTCCATCACGGCGCATTCGGCGTGGGTCATCCAGCCCTTCTCGCTGCCGTGCAGCTGCACGGGGGTGGTGAGGAACTTGAATTCCACGCCCTCCTCGTGGGCGTGTTCCAACTCCTCCTTGCGGGCGGTGGATTCCTTGACGGTGCGGCGGTAGACCACGGTGACATGCTCGGCGCCCATGCGGCGGGCGGCCCGGGCGGCATCCATGGCGGTATTGCCGGCGCCGACGATGATGACGTTCTTCCCGACGGTCACGGGCGTGCCGTAATTCGGGAAGAGGTCGGCCCGCATGAGGTTGATGCGGGTGAGGAATTCGTTGGCGGTGTAGACGCCCTTAAATTCTTCGCCGGGGATGCCCATCATCTTGGGCAGGCCCGCGCCGGTGCCCATGAAGATGGCATCGTTCTCCTTGCGGAGGTCTTCCAGCGTCATGCTCCGGCCCACCAGGGTGTTCATGACGAAGGTCACGCCCAGGCCCCGCAGGGTGGAGACTTCCTGATCCACGATGGCGTTGGGCAGGCGGAATTCGGGGATGCCGTAGAGCATCACGCCGCCGGGCTTGTGGAAGGCGTCGTAGACCGTGACCTGGTGGCCTTTCTTCACCAGCTCGCCGGCCACCGTGAGGCCCGCGGGACCGGCCCCGATGATGGCCACCTTCTTGCCGGTGGGCGCCTCGACCGGGGGAAGCTCGTTGGAGCCCAGCATGGAATCAGCGGCGAAGCGCTCCAGGCGGCCGATGGAGACGGGATCGCCCTTGATGCCCACCACGCACTTGATCTCACACTGCTTCTCCTGGGGGCAGACGCGGCCGCAGACGGAACCCAAGGAAGAGCTTTCCTTGATGATGCGTGCAGCGCCCTGGGGGTTCTCCTCCACGAGCTGTTGCAGGAAGGCAGGGATGTTGATGCTCACCGGGCAGCCGTCGATGCAGGCGGGGTGCTTGCACATGATGCAGCGGGCGGCTTCGAGCCTGGCCTGCTCGGGCGAGAGGCCCAGGCTCACTTCGTCGAAGTTGCACACGCGCAGTTCGGGCGGCTGGCAGGCCATCTCCTGGCGGGGGATCTTCATCTTCTGGCTGGGCTTGATGGTGCCCAGGTTCAGGTTCTGCCAGTCGGGCAGATCGGTGACGGGGGCGTTGAGATACTGCGAGTAATCCACGGGGCCAGAGGCCGCCACGCGGCCAATCTTGCACTCGCTGGGATCGCACTGCTCTTCGGACTTGTACCAGTCGGAGCGCATGCGGAGCATGTTGAAGTCGACCTGGTGGCCATCGAAATCGGGGCCGTCGAAGCAGGCGAACTTCACCTGGCCGCCCACGCTCACGCGGCAGCCGCCGCACATGCCGGTGCCATCCACCATCAGCGCGTTGAGGCTCACGAGCGTGAAGATGCCATGGGGCTTGGTGAGGTCGGAGACGGCCCGCATCATGGGCAGAGGGCCCACAGCCACCACTTCGGCGATTTTCTCGCGGGCGATGATGTCCTTGAGGGCGTCGGTGACCAGGCCCTGGCGGCCCAGGGTGCCGTCATCGGTGGTGATGATCAGTTCCGCAGAAGCCGCGCCCAGTTCGTCGGCCAGCAGCACGCGCTCCTTGCTACGGCCACCGAGAATGGTGATGACGCGCCGTCCCTTGGCGTGGAGTTCCTCGGCGGCGGGCAGGATGGCGGCAGAACCATAGCCCCCCGCCATCAGGACGATGGTGCCTTCTTCCACTAATTCTGTTGGCGTGCCCATGGGGCCGGCCACGGCGTAGAGGCGATCGCCCGCGCTCAGTTTGCCCATGGCCTGGGTGGTGGAGCCCACCTCCTGCATGATGAAGTGGATGTAGCCCTTGCGGGCATCGCCACCGGCCAGGGTGAGCGGGATGCGCTCGCTTTCGGGGAAGGGCGCCACCATGAAGAACTGGCCGGGCTTGCGGCCACGGGCCACCTGGGGCGCCTGCACGATGAAGGACCAGGTTTCGGGGGCGATGAGCTTCTTCTCCAGGATCAGGTAGCCGTCCTGGGTTTCGGCATCGGAGCAGTAGAGCGACTTGCCCTTGAGCAGGGGCAGCATGAGGTATTCCTCCGCTTCAATGTGCTCGCGGATCAGGTCCACCAGGCGCTGGCCAAGAAGGGTGAGCGAGCGCGGTGCCCGGACTTGGCCTTCGGTGATTTCAGACAACAGCTGCAGGGTGAGGTCCCACATCTGGCGGTGGTCTTCATGGAGCCGCTGGTAGAGGCTTTCCGCACCCAGTTCCTCCAGCAGGGGGAACAGCTCGCGCTCCTCGGCCTCGTTGTGCAGCCGGAGGTCGTCGTAGATCCACTTGGCGCCGAGATCGACTTCCTTCCAGTTGGCCGCAGCCAGCGCCTCGGCCATGCGGGTCAGCCGGGTCTGGGCTTCCACGTGGGTGGCATGCCAGGTGGGCGTGGGCAGCTTGCCGGCGCTGATCAGCGGCGTGACCGAATCGGACATGTATGCCTCCAGATCCGATCAGCATGAGCCGATCTGGCCTGGAATTCTGTGTCTAAAAAGGTAAACGGGAACACTTGTGACTCATGCCACAGAGCGTTGTCAACGCAAGGGTTTAGGCTTTGTTTTTTATATTAATGAATGGTTATTCAAGATTTTATTTGGCGTCTGAAGTCCGGAGCAGGTCCCGAATCCTGCCGACCAGCTCCCGGACCCGAAAAGGCTTCTGGAGGAATCCGTCCGGGGGCAGATCCGCCAGGGATTCCAGCGACTCCTTTTGCGTGTAGCCACTGGTGAGCAGCACCTTGACCTTGGGCGACAGCTCCCGGATGCGCCGGAAGGTTTCGGCCCCGCCCATGCGGGGCATGGTCATGTCCAGGAGAATCAAGTCCACCTGTTGGCCCAGCTCTGTGAAGCGTTCCACGGCCTCGAGGCCATCCCGGGCCTCGAGGACCCGGAAACCGGACTGTTCGAGGGCGTTGCGGGCGAGATCCCGGATGATGCCTTCGTCATCCACCACCAGAATGGTGCCCGAGAGGGCCTGGCGGGGCTCGGCCTCCGGAGCTGTGGGAACCGCCACGAACTGGGAGGCGGGGAAGAGCAGGATGAACGTGGTACCTTCGCCCGGCGTGCTCTCCACCCGGATGCCGGCCCGGTGGCCGCGGACGATGCCCAGCATGGCCGACAGCCCCAATCCACGGCCCGTGAACTTGGTGGTGAAGAAGGGATCGAAGATCCGGCCGATGGTTTCGGCATCCATCCCGCAGCCATCGTCTTCGACCTCCAGCCGCACATAGGAGCCGGGCTCCAGCACCTGGCCGGGGAACGTGGCCGACAGTTCTGCTTGCGCGTAATTCAAGCTTCGGGTGCGGAGGGTGATCACGCCGGTCCGGTCGCCAATGGCTTCCGAGGCGTTGATGACCAGGTTCATGACCACCTGCTGGAACTGCGCACTGTCGGCATTGACGGCGGGCAGGCCGGATTGCAGATCCATGCGGATGCCTACCTTCTTGGAAATGGACACCGAAAGCAGGTCGCCCATGTCGATGATGATGGCGTTCAGGTCGAGGGGCTTGACTTCGAAATGCGCCTTCCCCGCATAGGCCAGGAGTTGCCGGGCGAGATCCGAGCCCCGCTGGGTGGTGGCCTCGATGCGCTGGATGGCGGTGCGCAGGGCGGGGTCGCTGGAGGCGCGGTCCAGGGCCACTTCGGTGTTGCCGAGAATGGCCGTGAGCAGGTTGTTGAAGTCGTGGGCGATGCCTCCGGCCAGCACCCCCAGGCTTTCGAGTTTCTGAGTCTGGCGGAGGGCGGCCTCGATGTGGCGGCGCTCGGTGATGTCATCGGCGAGGCAGATGGCGCCAATGAAACAGCCGTGTTCATCCCGGAGGGCCGCGTTGTACCAGTCGCACTGGATCCGCAGGCCGGTCTTGGTGCGGTTTTCCGAGGGGAGGTGGAGGCCGTTGTCGCTTTCCAGCAGGTTGGCGCGGCGGGGCTCCACCATCCACTGCCCATCCTCGGGGACGAGGAAGCGGGGATCCCGTCCGAGGGCCTCCTCCCTGGCATACCCGAAGATCCGCTCGGCGGCGGCGTTCCATTCGGTGATGTGGTACGCCGCATCCACCTCGATGACCGCCAGGGGCGTGTAGGCCAGGTGACTCTTGGTTCGCGCCACGGCTTGGTGCAGAGAAGCCGTCATGTCCTTGGCGAGGTCCAGGGCTCGCCTGCGTGTGCCCGTCAGGGACCAGACGACCGCAGTCAGTGAAACACTCACCATCAGGCCGCCCAGCAGTAGCATGAGGGATTGATTGCGGCCATCGGCGGCGAAGAACCCCGGTTTCAGGGCATAGCGCAGCAGCCACTCGCGACCCGCGACATGCAGGGTTCGAACGGCCATGGGTGAGGCCCCCTGGGGCCAATCCGGCGCGCCGTAGAGTCGCTGAGGGCCCGCAGCCACCAAGGCATCTACCACCTCGAAGGCCACGCCCTGGTCTTCCCCGCGCAGGATGTCTTCGATCATGGGCTTGATGAGCACCCCGGCGGAGATCCAGCTGCGGAGGGCCTGCCGACGTTCCTCGGGTAACGCCGACCGTCCCCAATAGACTGGGGTCATGAACACCACCGCCTCCTGGCGGCCCGAAGGCATGGTGAAGTAGACCAGGCCGGAAAGGGCCGGCTGGCCTGAATCCATGGCCCGCTCTGCCGCCCGCCGCTGGGTCTGGCTGGTGCCCACATCCAGGCCGCGGGCCTGAACGGACCGGGCTCCGGGTTCACACACCTCGATGAGGAGATGGTCCCCATCCTGGCCGGGGCTGTGGAGGGGCACGGGATCTGAGAGAGGCAGGTGGTAGCGTCCGGTGAGCTGGGGGCGCTCCTTGAGGAAGGTGTCCAGATCCTGGGGCAGGACCCGGGTGATGATGGCGAGACTGGTCAGGCCCGGATGCCGCTTGGGTAGGTCCAGGCGGTCGACATAGCTGTGCCATTTGTCGACCGAAAGGGGGCGGGGCTTGGGTTCGTCGGTGAAGAAGGCCTGGGCGCCCAGGATGATGTCCTCGTAGCGCCCCAGGCGGTTCTGCAGGCTCTGCTCAGTGCGACTCACGAACCGGTTCAGCCGACTGGCATCCCGCTGGCGTTGATTCTGCCGGGCCGTCTGCCAGGCCATCCCGGTGATGCCGAGGCAAAGCAGAAGCACAGCCAAGGCCAGCACCCAGGGCCTGCGGGCAGGGATGGGCTCGATGGCGGTGACGTCAGAGGCAGGGTGCATCATGTGGCCCGGAGTGGCACCCATCTTAGCCCCCTTTGAAATGGTCCGTGGCACTCCTATGAACCCTTCCCTGCGGTAATCTGAAGGATGCCGGAGGCCGCCACTTGGAACTGCCTGAAGAATTCCTGCCCTATGCCCAGAGCTGCCTGAAGCACCCCTCGGAGCGGGCCCGCTTCGCGAGCATCCTCGGGACATGGGCCGCCAAGTGGCAGGGCAAGCAGCGGCTCTTTGACTATTCCCGCAGCCACCATGGCGCCTTTCTCCACTTCAACCAGCTCATGAATGGGAAGTGGGTTCAGGCCTTCACCTTCGTGGCCACCAAGCGGGAGGGCGTCTGCCTGCGGGGCCCCGAACCGGATCGGGATCGCAAGGCCCACAAGTTTCGCCACAACCCCCTGAATGCCGCGCCCCTGGAGGCCCTCTTCGAGGCGTGGTCGGCCCATCCGGAGCATCGCCCCTG
>JAYVRY010000094.1:0-2246 GCA_043775845.1 Acidobacteriota bacterium | reverse complement strand
CCCTGCTTCCGTCCAGGCCGCCAGCAGCAGGTCGCCGGTGCGTTCCGCCGAACAGCGGAGTCGCTGGGAAACAGCCGCCTTCTGGAGGGACCAGAAGACCTCTGCATAGACACTCTGGCTGCCCAGGGCCTTCCTGGTCGCCTCACGGTCCGTCGCCAGCAGCGCCGGCACCAGTGCGTGGCTCTCCTGGATCCAGGCGAGCACGGCCTTCGGCAAGTCCGCTGGGGCTGCTGCGGCCTGGAGGCCGCTGAGGGGTGAGATCTCCTGCTCGACCAGATCTGTTTCCCAGCGTTTGTGAATCCCCTGCTGCGCGGTGAGCTTCCCGTTCCGATTTCGGGTGGTGTGGAGGGGAACCTGGGCATCAGCGATGTAATGGCAGAGCCAACCACTGGCAACCACCACCTGTCGGCTATTCCCCGATTTGAAGGCCACCACCAGCAGGCGGTAGCGCTCTGCGATCACCCAGGGGAGCTGGCCATTGCTTTCGAAAGCCCAGGCGCCCACCTGCTCGCGGGCTTTCGCAGCTAGGGTGGGCACTTTGTCGGCGCCCCCGTAGGCTTCGCAGTAGATCCGGTGCCTGCCCACCTCCGCGGGATCGTCCTTCTTCCAGAGATCAGGCTCCAGGGACGCCTGGATGTAGGCGGCAGCCTGACCTTCGTACCAGGTGCGCAAGTCTGGGGTTAGGGTCTGCAACGAGGCATCAGCCACCAGGCGGTGCCCCTTCGGGGCCCAAGCCGACAGAGGCAAGGCCAGGGCCACGAGCAGCCAGCAGAGCGTCGTCATGGGATGCCCCGGTGAGCTGCGGCCGTGGCATCCAGAGGTGTCTGCCGGTGTTCCTGGAGCGCCACTGCCGCCGTTCTTTCCTCAATCCGGAGCACCCAGTACCGATCAAAGCCGGAGATTTCCGCAAAGGGCAACCGGTAGCCGAGTGCTTCGAGCAGCACCATCAGGGTGTCTGAATGGCCGCAGACCAACACGGTCTGGCCCGCATGCAGGGCGAGGATCCGCTTTCCCAGAGCCCGCTCCGCACCCCGGTCATAAACCTGAAGCGGGAGGGCCAGGGCCTTCGCCAGGGGCGCGAGGGTCTGCTGAGTCCGCTTCAGGTTCGACGCGAACAGCGCCGCGGGGCGGTAGGGCGAGAGCTGCGCAGGCAGGCCGGCCGCCCGTCGCTGGCCCGCTTCGGATAATTGGGCCGCGTCGCCCTTGTGGGTCTTCTCCGCATGGCGCAGCAGGACGACCACCGTGTCCTGGGCGGTCAGGCCAAGGGTCAGGAGCAGGGCGATGAGCAGGGAGCGGAGCATGGTCAGCCAAAAAGGCCGGGGGCGGCGTCTAGCCGCCCCCGGTCAGGACTCGATCAATGTATTCATTCGCCCAGATTCTTGGCGAGGGGCCAACGGTAGAGCCGTGGGTTGCCCTTTTCGTCGAGGGCGCGACGGTCGGCATCCGTGGTGACGGACAGCTCGTAGTCCAGGACGGCGTCGCCGACGAGCTTGATGGCGGCGGCCCGGCCCTTGATGCCCTTGGAGCTCAGCTGCAGCTTGCCGTCCTTCCCGTAGCCCTTGTAAGAGGTCCACCAGATCTGGATGATGCTGGTCACGCCGGGGAATTTCTTGTCGAGCTCCTCGATGCTCTTGATGGAGCCGAAAACCGAGGTCACCGGGGCCAGGATGATCTTGTCGTCGATCTCGCCATTGTCGACCAGGGTGAGGACGCCCACGGGTCGGCACTTGACGATGGTGCCCGTGGCAATGGCGGGGCCGAGAACGATGACATCGAGCGGATCGCCGTCGCCACCCTTGGACTTCAGCAGGACGCTGCGGGGAATGAGCCCGTAGTTGGCAGGATACGGGAGGTATTTGACGAAGCGGGGCGCGCCGTCCTTCTGCTCCAGCTCCATGGTGCCGTTCGGCATGGTCTCGTATTTGGCGGTGGTGCCGGCCGGGATCTCGATGATGGCGTTGATCGTGCCGTCCACATTGATCGGGTCGTAGCCGGTCATGAAGCTCTTCTCACCCTTGACCACCGACACCACGGGCGTGACGAGGCCCTGGGCAGAGAGGGGTAGCAACGCGGCAAGGGCGAGCGCAAACCCGAGGGAAGTGATGATTCGCTTGTTCATATCTGGGTATCTCCTGGATTCATGAAAGTGGGTTCAGGCAAGGCTCACGAGGGATCGTCGTTGTTGGCGGCCTTTGGCTTCTTCGCCTTCTTCGCTTTTGGGGCCTCGACCTTGGGGGCAGCTTCCA
>JAYVRY010000093.1:0-28044 GCA_043775845.1 Acidobacteriota bacterium | reverse complement strand
CCGAGGATGACGATGGGTTCGGCGCCATCGCCGTTGTCCCGCGTGATCTCCACGCGGCCCTCGGCGATGATCGTGGCGCCCTGCCGGGGCTCACCCTGTCGGAACAGGCAGGTGCCGATGGGGACCTCCCGCCGCTGGGTGGCCTTGGCGATCAGGCTCAGATCCGTATCTGACAGGCCTGAAAAAATCTCGCAGCGACGAAGGACGGTGGTGATGGCATCCATGGAAACACCCCAAGCCTGAAAACAGCAGGCCCCATCCTACCGGCATCACTTGATGATTCGGTCACGAATGGGCAACCCAGGCTGACAGCTTGACGGATCGTATACTCCCGATGGCAGCCGGGGCATCAGGGCTGCTTGACGGGGTCCTTGGTGATGGCGTCCTCGCGCAGCTTCTCGCCTCCCACCACATGAAAGTGGAGATGGAAGACGCTCTGGCTGGCGTCCGTTCCTGCATTGGTGATGACACGGAAGCCCTGGTCGAGGATGCCCTGATCCCGAGCTACCTTGACGCAAGCGCTGAGTAGCGCGGCCCGCGTTTCCACGGGGAGATCCTCCAGTTCCTTGAGGCTGGCCACGTGCTGTTTGGGGATCACCAGCAGGTGCACCCGGGCTCGGGGCTGGATGTCCCAGAAGGAGAGCACGTACTGATCTTCGTAGACTTTCCGGGAGGGTGCGGTGCCCGCGACGATCTTGCAGAAGATGCAGTTGGTCGGCGCTTTGGGCACCGCCGCGACCAGGGCCGGACTGAGGGTCAGGGTCAGCGCCGTCAGGAAGGGAAAGAGGTGGCGCACGAACTATCTCCCGCTCATTTTGTTCGCCTCGTACCGAGGCTCACATCTGACCGACCCAGCCATGGCCTATCTCCCGCTCTTTTTCCAATCCGCCAGGAAGCCTTCCACGCCCTTGTCGGTCAGGGGGTGCTTCAGCATCTGGTCGAAGACCTTGGTGGGGATGGTGGCCACGTGGGCGCCTGCCAGGGCTGCATCGGTGACGTGGCGGGGGCTGCGGATGCTGGCGGCCAGGCACTGGGTGTCGAAGTCGTAGTTCTCGAAGATGGCGCAGATCTCGCGGATGAGCTCCATGCCATCGAGGTTGATGTCATCCAGGCGACCCACGAAGGGGCTCACGTAGGTGGCGCCGGCCTTGGCGGCCATGAGGGCCTGGGTGGCGCTGAAACAGAGCGTCACGTTGGTGTGGATGCCCTCGGCGCTGAGCGCCTTGCAGGCCTTGAGGCCCTCGGCGATGAGGGGCAGCTTCACCACCACGTTCTTGTGGATCTTGGCCAGGCGCTTGCCTTCCTCGATCATGCCCGGGGCCTCCAGGCCGATGACTTCGGCGCTGATGGGGCCGTCCACGATGCCGCAAATCTCCGCGATGATGGCCTCGAAAGGCTTGCCGGTTTCCTTGGCGATGAGGCTGGGGTTGGTGGTCACGCCATCCAGCACGCCCAGGGCGTTGATGCGCTTGATCTCGTCGATGTTGGCGGTGTCGATAAAGAACTTCATGGTCGTCTCCAGCAATCCTTCAGGATACCAGGGGCCCTGAAGCATTCCCTGGGCAGAAAACCGCCTCTCGAAACACTGAAATAAGGTGAATAGAGCCACAGATAAACACGGATGAACACGGATAGGGAGGACCGTTCCCATCTGTGTTCATCCGAGTTCATCCGTGGCAAAACTAGCTTTTTGATCGGTGGCTTTTCCGGCGCGATAGGCTGGATGACAGGAGTTCATTCATGGCGAATCCCGAGATCAAGGTTCTGGACAAAGGCTTCGTGCGTCTCGTCGACCACATGGGCTCGGATTTGTCCGTCGTGAACGCGGCGCGGGTGTCCTTCGGCAAGAAGAAGGAGGCCTTCGAAGAGGGCGACGCGAAGCTGGTGGAGTACCTGGCCCAGCACGAGCACACCTCACCCTTCCGCCACACGGCGCTCACGCTGCACGTGAAGGCGCCCATCTTCGTCTTCCGCCAGTGGATGAAGCATCGCATCGGCTCGGAGTTCAACGAGATCTCGGGCCGCTACGTGGAGTTCCCGGAGGACGAATTCTTCGTGCCCGCCACGTTCCGGCAGCAGGCCAAGGTGAACAAGCAGGGCAGCGAAGGCGAGATCGCCGAGGCGAACCGAGCCCGGGCCCTGGAGAGCTACCTGGAAAGCTGCCGCGCCGCCGTGACTCACTACAAGGAGATGCTCGCCCTGGGGGTCTGTCGCGAGCAGGCCCGCTGCGTGCTGCCCCTGGCCCTCTATTCCGAGGTCTACTGGACCGTGAGCCTCCAGGCCGTGGCCCACTTCATCCGCCTGCGGGCCGATGGCCATGCCCAGTGGGAAATCCAGCAGTACGCCGCCGCCGTGCGCAACGTCGTGGAGCCGCTCTACCCCGTGGGCCTCAAGGCCCTGCTGGCCGACCCCAAGGGATGAACACGCCGCCCCTCAATCCAGCCCTCTTCCATCTGGATGAGGCGCACCTCTGGGTGATGCACTGCTCGGAGGGGCCGGTGCCCCGGGCGGGGATGCGGGCGGTACGGGCCTTCATGCACAAGGAACTGCAGCCTTGGGTCGTGCGCTGGGAGGAGGATTTCCAAGGCATTCCGAACGCCGCCCGAGCCGAAGCCGCGGCTCTGCTGGGGGGTCGGCCCGAAGACATCAGTCTCAGCCCCACGACTTCGACGGGCCTGGTGGCCATCGCCCAGGGGTATCCCTGGCACGCTGGCGACGAGGTGTTGGCACCCCTGGGCGAGTTCCCCTCCAACGCCTGGCCGTGGCTGGCGCTGAAGGCGCGGGGCGTCTCCTTCCGCGAGGTGCCGCTGTGGGAGGGCCACCGGGCCGGGGCCGAAGCCTGGAGCAGTACGGCGCCGACCTGCGAGGCAGATCCGGAAGGTCGTCTCCTCGCGGCCATGGGGCCCCGAACCACCGTGCTGGCCCTGTCCTGGGTGCGCTTCCAGGATGGTCTCAAACTGGACCTGCAGCGGCTGGCGACGGCCTGCCGGGAGCGGGGTGTCCACCTCGTGGTGGATGGGATCCAGGGGACGGGCACGGTGTCCCTGAATCTGGAAGGCCTGTCCGCCTTTGCCACCGGTGGCCACAAGGGCCTGCTGGCGCCCCAGGGCATGGGCTTCCTGTGGACGGAGGAAGGCTTTCGACAGTCACTGTCACCTTCGGGTTCCTGGCTGTCGGTGGAGGAAGCCACGGACTTCTCGCGCCCCTCCACGGACTTCAACCGGGCCTGGCTGCCGGATGGCCGGGCCCTTGAACCAGGCGGACCCAACCTGCTGCAGACCTCGGCCCTGCTGGAATCCCTGCGGCTCATCAACGAGGCGGGGGTGCCGACCATCGGGGCCCATGTGGCCAAGCTGCAGATCAGACTGCTGGAGGCTTTGGAGGGCACTCCCTGGGAGGGTGAGGCTGACCGCCTCCACGCGCTGCTGGAGGCTGGTCGGCTGGGGTCAATCCTCGCCTTTCACCACGGTG
Source organism: Acidobacteriota bacterium (assembly GCA_043775845.1). Classification (GTDB taxonomy): domain Bacteria; phylum Acidobacteriota; class Holophagae; order Holophagales; family Holophagaceae; genus Geothrix. The sequence goes on along the minus strand of JAYVRY010000093.1, from coordinate 24,573 downwards.
GCCTGGGTCTCGATGGGTTGAACAACCTTTTGAAGAACGGCTACCGGCAGGGGATCTTCGCGTCGGTGCGGGAGGGCTACTTGCGGGTGGCCTTCCACGGCTTCCACACGGAAGCCGATGCAGACTGGGTAGCGACCTGGCTTCGCGGCGCTACCGGAACAGCCAGCTGATCTTGGCCTGCACCACATCGTCCGAAGGCAGCTTCCGGAGGATGGCGAGGTCGGGACGGGGGGACAGGCTGGCCCGCTCGTTGATGAGGGCGTCCGTGCCGGTGCCGTGGGTGTAGACCACGAAGAGCGTGGAGCCCGGCCTGAACTCCCAACGGGTGATGAGGTTCAGGTTCCAGGTGCGGTAGCTGAAGGCGGTTTGGGGCTCGGTTCCCGCAGGTTGATCGGCGGGGAGTCCCGGATCCAGCATCTGGGTGCTGTTGACGTGTTTCAGGTCCCGGAAGGCCCAGTTGGCGGCCAGCCACTGGCTGAAGAATTGGACGGTGAGGCTGGGGCTGAGGGCGTAGGCCACGCGCAGGGTCTGGTTGAACTGGCTGAGTCGCCGCAGCCCCACGATGGGCGTGGCCACGGGGGTGTCCACCCACTTCAGCTCGCCCTCGTCGCGGGTCACCGACGTGGACAGTTGGACCTCGGTGGCGGAGCCGGGGTGGATGCTCTGGAATAGTGAGGTGTCGGTGGAGGGGCCGCCCTCCTGCCAGGAACGGTTGGCGTTGACACGCACGTACCAGGGCCGGTTGCCGGGCGTATCGAAGCCCAGGTTCAGGTAGGGCATGGAGGGGCGGGCCAGGTATTTCTTGATGGGATCGTGGTACGTGCGCAGCTCGCGGTCATCCTCCACGGCGAGATCCACCCCGCCGCCACCCCACAGGGCGCAGAAGTTGGTGAAGTCGGTCTTGGCCCAGGTGTTGAGGTTCCGCGAAAAGACATGCCCCGCCTGGTCCCGCGCCACTGAATGGTTGAGGCCCAATCCCCAGTTCCGAAGCACGCCCCAGGTCATGTCCCAGTTTCGTTTGACCTCACCATAAAGGCGCTGTTCATCGGCCCGGCCCAGGTAGCCGAGGTCGTTGGGATCGTAGGTGCGACCGGCATTGATGGCCTGGACTTCGAAACTCCAGCCTTCGGGACCATCCTGGTGGGCCCGGAATCGTCCCCGCCAGCCCTGTTCTTGGGCTTCCTTGGGCCCGGCCTGGCTGCGGCTGAGGGTGGCTTCCAGGAGGCGGCTCCGGTCCGGTGTGTTGTAGACGCCATCGAGGGCCTGAACCTGGGCCACCCTGCCCGTGGGTCCGGCCTGGTGCACGCCAGAGACGAAGCCGCCCAGGTAGCTCCCGCGATCATCCAGGAGTTGTTGGACCCGCAGGACCCCGTAGTTGGTGAGCGGGGAGATCTCCCGGTGAAAGGACTCGCCGCCAGAGCCCTGCACGGTGGCGCGCGTGGGTTCCACACTGGCTCCCAGGAGGCCGACCTGGGTGCCACTGGCGAATTTGGCGGTGTACTTGGCGGCGCCGGTGATGTCCGTGGCATTGGGGCGATCCAGCAGCGTCTCCCCGGCATTCAACTCCGGGTCGCCAATTCCCTTGCCAATGCGGCGGCTGTAGAGGAGATCGGGCCCGGCCACCCGGAAGACATCCATGCCCTCCAGGAAGAAGGGCCGCTTTTCCGGAAAAAAGGTCTCCACGGTGCCGAGGTTCAGGACGGTCTGGTCCACCTCCACCTGGCCGAAATCGGGCCGGATGGAGAGGTCCACCTGCGAGTGGGAGTTGATGCCCCAGCGGGCATCCAGGCCGGCCCGATTCTCGAAGCGGCGGTCATCGTAGGGACGTGTGGTTTCGAATTTCCGGGCGGTGCCCAGGTAGGGCAGGTATTCCTCGCGGGGCTGGGGCTTCAGTCCTTCCAGTCCGCGCAGTTCGGGGAAGCGGCTCACGAAGCCGCCCTCGCCTCGGGGCACCACCATCCAGCGGCTCCACTCGCGGACCGTACCCTGATCTGAGCGGCTGAAGTTGATGCCCCAGGTCTGCGGGCCCTCCCCGGCCTGGAAGCTCAGGAGGGACAGCGGGATCTTCAACTCGGCGGTCCATCCCTTTTCATCGTGGGTGACGGCGCTTTCCCAGACCCCATCCCAGCTGGGATCGAAGGAACTGTCGTTGTAGATGACCTGATCCTTCTGGACCCCTGCGGCATTCACTTCGAAGACCAGGGCCGTGCGACGGTCATGGTTGGAATCCACGGCCACGCCAAACCAGTCGCTCTGGCTGTCCTGATCGCGCCGATGGAGGCGGCGCACCACTTTGGCAGGGCCGCCATCCAGGGCCGCATCGTGGTGCATGCGGGCCCCGATGTAGAGGAAGCGGTCATCGTAGAGCACCTTCACTTCGGTGCGTTGGCGAGCGGGCTGGCCCCGGAGCGGCCACTCCTGAGTGAACCCCGAAGCCACGAAGGCCTTGGCCCAGGCCGCTTCATCCAGTCGGCCATCCACCTGGATATCCGAGGAAGTCCGCAGGGCCTGCATGCTCCCTTCGGGCCTGGTCTTGGCCATGGCCAGGGAGGCCAGCATGGGAATCAGGATCAAAGATGGAATGCGCATGCAGCTCCAGGGGGCGCACTGGCCACCGTGATTCATAATGCCACATCATGCGAGGTATATCGACGATTGGGTGTTCCCCGCTGTCATTGGCTGAGGTCCTGGGGCGCAGGCACCGGGAGAATTCGGGCGGTATTCTGGTCGCGGAGTTCCTGCATGCGCCAACACTCTTTCGTTTGCCTCGTTTCGGCCCTGTTGGGCCTCACCGCGCAGCCAGCGCTTGCGGGCCCGCCCCCGGCGAAGAAGCCAGCCCAGACGCCTGTCCATTCCTACAAGGTGGTGCAGACCCTCGAGCACAATCCCAATGACTACATCCAGGGCCTGGTGTTCCAGGATGGTGTTTTCTATGAGGGGACGGGGCAGAATGGCCGGTCCCGGCTGCAAAAGTACCAGTTCATCAAGGAGAAGAAGAAGATCCTGCAGACCGTGGATCTGCCGAGCCAGTATTTCGGCGAAGGAATCGCCCTGCTGCGGGGCAAGGTCGTTCAGCTGACCTGGCAGTCCCAGCGGGGCTTCGTCTACCAGGCCAGCGACCTCAAGAAGATCGGAGAGTTCTCCTACCCGGGCGAAGGCTGGGGCCTGACCTCGGACGACAAGGACTTCTACATGAGCGATGGCTCGGCCACCATCCGCGTGGTCGACGGCGAGAAGCTTCTGAATGCGCATCAATACGTGATCAAGCGGACCTTCGACGTGAGGGATCAGGGGACACTCGTTCCCATGCTCAATGAGCTGGAAATCATCAAGGGCGAGCTATACGCCAACATCTGGCAGACCGATCGCATTGCCGTGATCTCGCTGAAGACCGGCGAGGTGCTCCGGTGGATCGACCTCGCCAACCTGATCAGTCCCATGCAACGCCTGGCGCAGGATGCGGTGCTCAACGGCATCGCCTACGATGCCGCCGGGAACCGCCTGTTCGTCACGGGCAAGCTCTGGCCGTCCCTGTTCCAAATCCGGGAAGAACCCAAAAAGAAATAGAGCGGTACCTGGGGACCATGGCCCCGAATGAGGTCTGCCCCTGCCCAAGACCAAGAAGCGAGGGTAGGTCCTACTCCTCCGTCTTGCCCGAATCCTTGCCTTTTCGGGGCGGACGGGTGAGGGTGCGGAGGTGTTCGGGCGTAGGGGGCAGACCGCCCAGGTCCAGGGGGCTGACGCGATCGGCCAGCAGCTTCCAGGCTCGGGCTTGGCGGGGCAGCCGTTCAGGCTGGATGACCTCGAAGCCCTGGGCGTAGCTCACGAAGGGCGGCATCACCAGGGCAAAGCCCGTATAGAGGAAGGCGGGGAGCCGCATCCAGTCCGGCTCGGACGCCGGACCGGGGTTGGGCACGGCGAAGAGGGGATGCACGCCGCCGTTGATCCAGAAACCGTGGGAGGGCTCGTGGCGGGGGTAGACGAAGATCCGTCGGCGGTGCATGAGGGTGAAGGGCCCCACGCGATGTTGTTCCACGGGCTGGATGCCCGTGCCGTCCAGGGCCGGACCGGTGCTGCGTTCGGGATGGCCCACCACCTGCACGACCTTGCGGCCCCCGGCGCTGAGCTTGCGGAAGAGTGTGCGCAGTTCTTCGGCCTCGTCGCCTTCCACGGCGCCCTGGTTGGGTTTCAGGTCCCCCAGGAGGGCCACCTGCTCCGGGGCGTAGTGATCGATGAGGCTGAAGAGGCGCTCCCAGATATCCATCTGGGGCGTGGCGGGCATGGGATCAGGACGGCGACGGCGGGCGGCGCCCAGGCCCAGAAAGAGGTCGGAGAGCACCAGCGTCTTGTGCCGGGGCAGCCATAGGGCCCTCCGGCTGTCGAGCACCACATCCTCGCTGAGCTGCACCTGCACCGGAACCTCCAACCTTCCATTGGAACACAGGGCGCCCCAGAATCCGGGAAGGGGGAACGGTGCAGCAAGGCCAAGGCCACTATCTGAAGCTCATGTGGAACGGCGAAGCCCGGCGGGTGCTCGTCCATGATCCCCCGGGCCACGAGGGCCGCAGCCTGCCTCTGATCCTGGCCCTGCACGGCACGGGCGGGACGGGGCGCCTCATGGCGGCCCTTTCGGGGCTGAGCCGCCTGGCCAACGAACAAGGCTTCCGGGTGGCCTATCCCCAGGCCCAGGGCGAAGCAGGTGTCGAAGATCCGGCCCTGGGCGCGGCCTGGAACGCGGGGCCCGGCCTGGGCTGTCCCTTGCACGCCGAGGTGGACGATGTGGCCTTCCTCCAAGCGGTGGTGGACCGGGTGGACAGCCATGGGCCGGTGGATCCGCGCCGCATCTATGTGGCGGGCTTTTCCAATGGTGCCCGCATGGCCTATCGGATGGCCCTGGCGGCGCCCTGGGTGGCGGCCATCGCGGCGGTGGCCGGGGCGCCGGTGTGGGGGGAAGCGCCCGCGCGCCCAGTGCCCACCCTGGCCTTCCATGGCCTGAGGGACCGGCACATTCCCTACGAGGGGGGCGTGGGGCCCCTGGGCCGCCGCCTGCCCGCCCTTCCCGTGCGGGAGGCTCTGGGCCGTTGGGCGGCCCTCATGGGCTGTGGCGCTGAGCCTGACGTGGATGCCCTCGACGCCCACCGCCTGGACCTCTGGCCTGGAGAGGCCTGTGAGGTGGGGCTGTGGTCGGTGGCGGGCATGGGCCACGCCTGGCCGGGCGGCAGGCCCTATGCCCCGGGAGCGGATGCCCCCGTGAAGGATTTGTCCGCCGCGCACCTGATCTGGGCCTTTTTCGAACGGCATCCCATGGAGGGGCCATGAACGTAGAGGCCGGACCCCTGCTGGCGGGGCTGGGCACAGGTCTGTGCGGGGGCCTGCTATCGGGCCTCTTCGGTGTCGGGGGCGGCATCGTCATGGTGCCCCTGCTGGGCCTGATCCTGGGGCTGGATCAGCACCGCGCCCAGGGCGCCACCCTGGCGGCCATGCTGCTGCCCACGGGGCTTCCAGCCGTGCTGCAGTACCGGCGGCGGGGCATCCACACCAGCCTGCCCCTGGTGGGTGTGCTGGTCCTGGCCTTCCTCGTGGGCATCACCGGTGGTTCCCTGCTGGCCAATGGCATCCCCTCGGTGGCCCTGCGCTGGGGCTACGCGGCCTTCCTGGTATCGCTGGCCGTCTGGAGTTTTCTGAGGCGGGAAGCAGGGCCGAGGGACTCTGGCGAGACACCCATCGACGGGGTCCGGATCTGGACCTGGGGCCTGCCCATTGGGCTGTTGGCGGGGATCGTGTCGGGCCTCACGGGACTGGGAGGCGCGGTGGTGGTCATCCCCTTGTTGGCTTCGCGGTTCCGCATGACCCAGCACGAGGCCCAGCTCACCAGCCTCATGATGCTGCTGCCACCCATCGGCCTGCCCGGCGTCTACGTGTATGCCAAGGCCCAGGGGGGCCTGCCCTGGGGTGTGATCGGCGCGGTGGCCCTGGGTTTCGCCGCAGCAGGCTTCGCGGGAGCCCGCATGGCCACGCGCATCCATGGGGCGAGGCTCAAGCGGATCTATGCCGGCGTGGTGCTGCTGATGGCCCTGCTGGTGGTGCTGCGGCGGAGCTGAATCAAAGGAAGCCGAGCCGCGCGTAGGCCGAGCCCAACAGCGTGTCGGTGGCTGAGGCCGACTGGCCCAGCCAGCGCTCCAGCACGGTGGAGTACAGGCTGCGGAAATCGGTCGTGAACTTCATGTTGCCGTTGGCGTCCAGGTCCGCGAGGTTGGGGTAGCCGCCATAGAGGCCACCCTTCACGGCCTTGCCCACACAGAAGGAAAGCCCCGCCGTGCCGTGGTCGGTGCCGCCGTCGTTTTCCTGCACGCGCCGTCCGAACTCGCTGTAGGCCAGGATCATCACCCGGTCTTGCGCCTTGCCGGCGGCGGTGGTGATGCTGGCGAGGTCGTCGTAGAAGGCCTTGATGGAACCGCCCAGGGCCCGCTGCAGGTTGGGATGATCGGTGGCCTGGTTGCTGTGGGTGTCCCAGCCTCCCAGGCGGGAGTAGTAGACCTGGGTGGGCAGGCCCGCCGCGATCATCTGGGCGATGAGCTTGAACTGGTTGCTGAGGCTGCCGGTGAGGGCCGCGCCGCTGAGACGGGTCACGGGATAGGCGGCATCACCGGGGTAGGGCACGCTGGGCGTGCGGGCCGTGAGGGAGCCGCCGGTCCCGAAGGCGGCGTTGTTCTGGGCGTCGAAGAACAGCTTGCCCGCCAGGCTGGCAGAGGTGTAGCCGGGGTCTGAGCTGCTGGCATTGAGGGCATTGCCCCAGGCGGTTTCCAGGGTGGTGGCATCGGGCACTGTGTTGCCGCTCAGCAGGTAGGCGGGGAACACGTAGCCGCCCGCACTGGGGATGGACACAAAACTGCGGCCGGAACCCTTGAGCATCACGGGGAGATCCGACGTGACCGTGAGCCCCCTGAGGACATCCCCGGTGGGGCTGAAGGCCGAGTCGGCAAAGCGGCCCAGCCAGCCGGTGCCGGCAGGCACGGTGGCCCCCTGCCCCCAGAGGTCGATGGAGGTGAAGTGCGACAGGTTGGGATTCGGCATGCCGATGCCCGGAATCCAGGCCACCCGGCCATCGGCGTGCAACAGGTCCATGCCTGTGAAGTCCTTGTTGAGGGATACACCACTGCTGAGGTCCGTGAGCAGGGCGGGATCGGTGATGCCGAGGGTGGCCCGGCGGGATTGATAGACGCCGAGATTTGCTCCTGCATTGGGTGGCAGCACGTTCAACCAGTCGTAGCCCCCATCGATGTTCACCAGGACGAGGATGGGCGACGAGGGCACAGGGGTGGGCGGGGTGGTGAGGCTGACTACCGAGCCGCCCTTGTGGCCGCCCCCGCAGGCGCTGAGGCCCGCCAAGGCAGCGCCCGTGGCGCCGAGGGTCTGGATGAATTCGCGTCGCGTGGTCATGGTGGCCTCCCGTTAGTAAAGCTGGCCGGCTGGCGAGCAGAGGATGAGGAAGGCCAGTTCGCGCGCCTTGGTTTGGGAGGCGGTATCCCAGACAAAGGTGGAGGGCCACAGGGCGGACAGCCAGGTGGTGGTCACCGAAGATGGGATGGGCCCCGGCTGCAGCAGGGCCAGGAGGCGGTCATAGACAGCCTGGGCATTGGCCGGGGCTGCGGGGAACCAATCGGGGGTGACGAGGCAGGGGAACAAGGTGTAGGTCACGGAATTGGAGGAACGGGTCTCGTTCAAGGCCACCGCTGCGGCGGCCTTGGCGCGGTAGCGCATGGTGTTGCTGTTGAGCCAGGCCGTGTGTTCCTTCCAGCCGTTGGGGCCACTGGCATCCAGGAGTCGCATGCCCATCTGGTCGAAGGTGTTGGCATTGTTCATGACCAGGCGCCAGGCGGGGTAGCCCTTGGGGGTCTGGGCGCTGCCCGTGGCCAGCGTGGGGCAGAGCATCTTGGCGGCACGGACGAGCCAGGACACAGGCCCTTCTACCAGGGCGAAACGGTTGGCCGGATCGAAGAAGTACTTGGACTTGAGCAGAGTCTTCATGACGGCGCGCAGATCGAAGTTGGCGGACTGGATCATGGCCGCCACATCATTGAGATCCGGGGCGCTGTACCCCGTGGTGACGAAGTGGGTGAGAAGCCGCTTGGCGAGGAACTGGGCGCAGTTGGAGCCCCGCTGGGTGAGGATGCTGCGGAGGGCGTTCTCACCCTTGGCCCAACCGTTGGTGGTGGTGGTGATGTCGAAGGTCTGGCCGAACAGGGTGATGGAGCCGGTGCCATGCAGGGTGAACGAAGTCGTGCGGGCGCCGCCGTAGTAGACCCGGGTATCCGGCGCGATGGAGCCGCCATCGTAGACCCGGAAGCGGGCGTCGGCGGGGCGCTTCTGGCTGGGGCTCGCGGGATTCGTGATGTAGTCGGCTTCGGCGAAGGTGAAACTCCAGCCGCTGAGGGCCCGGGCCAGCTGGGTGATGTCGGTCTGGTTGTAGCCGTTGTCAGCGCCCAGGCTGTAGAGTTCCAGCACCTCTCGGGCGTAGTTCTCGTTGGGAACGCGAGTGCCCGAAGCGTTGTTCAAGATGGAATCCAGCCAGATGGCCATGGCGGGATCCATGCTGACGGCTACCAGGAGATCATCGAACTTGGCCAGGCCCTGGCTGCGGAACAACTGGATCTGCTTGAGCATGAAGGCGGTGTTGTCGACCTTGTGCTGGCCCGTGGCGAAGAGGTTGTGCCAGAAGAGCGCGATGCGTTCCTGGAAGGGGTAGGGACTGTGCTGCATCCGCCAAGCCCAGTAGGCCTGGGCGGTGTTGAGGTTGTTGCGCCAGGCGTTGGGGGCATCCACCAGGAAGGCATGGGGCCCCGCCACGGCTGGCACGTCCACACTGCCAGGATCCGAGGTGTTGGCGGCGACCAGGGATTCCGTCACCACGTCGGCGGTGGCCAGGGCAGCGGTAAAGGCGGTGAGATCGTGGGTGGCGCCGGTACCGTCGATCCAGGCGTCGATGGCTGCGGCGGGCGCCAGGGCCTGGAGGCTGGCGGCATCCGTGGGATTGAGGCCAAAGCCGGCGCGGCGGGCGAAGTGTTGGACGTCGACAAGGGTCCAACTGGTGATGGCGGTGAGGTCGGCCATGGCGGGCTCCTAACTCCTAGTTGTTGGGGGCCCCGGCATTGATCCAAGCCGAGAGCGTAGCGATGGTGGGCTGGCAGAGGTTGGGTGCGCCGTAGGGCATGCGCGTGCCATAACCCGAACCGCCGGGTTGGTCCTTGGTGACCTTTTCCATGATCCAGGAGTGGGCGGGATCCCCAGCCTTGACCAGAGCCCAGCCCGGCCCGGCGGGCGCATTGGCGGGAACCGCACCCACCAGGCGGGCGTAGACCTGATCCGAGGTGCCGGAATAGGCCAAGTGACCAGGAGGCGAGGCGCCGTCGTGGCAGGTCAGGGGGCTGGCAGAACCGCAGCTTCCTTGCAGGAGGGGATAGATATCCGTCCGCCAAGACGGGTTGGCCTTGGCCACTGGAATGGGGCAGGTCGTGAGCGGGCCCGCAGGGGCCGCAGCGGTCCCGCCACCTCCGCCACAGGCCGTCAGGAGCGCCAAGGCGCAGGAGGCGAAAAACAAGAGACGCATGCAACTCCGGTAGGATGGATTCAGCATGGGCCAAGCACGTAATTGGTCAAGATGAAGACGTTTAGATCTTTAGATGTAGTTTGCAGAAACAAACAGGCCCCACAGGGTTTAGCTCGCCATTGGGTTATTCTCAATGCGGAGGTTGCCGTGCCCCTGGATGCCCCAACGCCCCTCTTCGTGGGGGAGCGCCTGCGAGACCTGATCCTGTGCTACGCGGGGCCATGGGCCTTCCTGCCCTACATGAAATGTCGCGAGGACTCGGAACTCCTCTGGCATGCGCGGCAGGGCGTGATCCTCGCCTTCGCGGAATGCGTGATGACCCTGGCCATGGTGATCATCGGCCTCTTCCCGATCTTCGGAGCCGTGTCGACGCGCTTCTTCCTGCCGCTCTGGCTGCTTTGGTGCCTGGGCATGTCGGTCACGAGCATCCTGCAGGCCACCAAGGGCAAGAAGCACCGCATTCCGGTGGTGCATCAGTTCGTGGATTACCTCTAGATTTTTAAAAGATTCACCACGAAGACACGAACAAAAAGGAAGAAGACGTCATGTCAGCCTTTACTTCGTGCCTCCTGATTACCGGCCTGCTTCAGCCACCGTTTCGCGAAAAAATGGAACCGCGAATGCCGCGAAGGGCCGCGAATGCTGCGGATGCAGGCCGCCTGGGCCTCCGGCCCCCAGCCGCGCGTGGCGTGGCTGGCCACTCACGGGGCGGCTCTGCCGTCCTTCAAGAGCCGACGGACCCGCCCCGTGAGTGGAGGCGGAAGGATGACCGTTCGTCATTCGCGCGCCCGAAGGGCGATTCGCGCCATTCGCGATTCACTGCTTTCCAGGCTGAGGCTCGCCGATCATCGGGTCGTGCCTTCGTGGTGGATCAGTTTTGTTCTTTCACTTCATGCCGCGCATTCAAGATCAGCATCGCGTCGCCGTAGCTGAAGAAGCGGTACCGCTCCCGCACGGCCTCGGCGTAGGCGGCCTGAGCTTGCTCCAGCCCCAGCAGCGCCGAGACCAGGACGAAGAGGGTGCTTTCGGGCAGGTGGAAGTTGGTGAGCAGGTGATCGGCCGTGCGGAGCTTGTAGCCCGGCGTGATGAAAAGCCGTGTGGCGCCTTCGCGTTGGAGATGGCTGCCGTCCCAGGCACCTTCGAGGGTGCGCAACGAGGTGGTGCCCACGCAGAGCAACGGCCGTGAGCGATCTTGGATGACCGCCTCAATCTGGTGCGCGGTGTCCTCGGGGATTTCGAAGCGCTCTTCGTGCATGGCGTGATCTTCGAGGCGCTCGGCGGTCATGGGCCGGAAGGTGCCGAGGCCCACGTGGAGGCGCACGGGAGACCAGGCACAGCCCGTGGCCTGCAGTGAGGCGATGAGGTCCGCTGTGAAATGGAGACCGGCGGTGGGGGCTGCCACGGCTTCGCCTTCGGAAGCTGCAAACACGGTCTGGTAGCGGGTTTCATCCTCGCCTCCGGCCAGATGCTCGATGTAGGGGGGCAGGGGCAGGCGGCCGATGCGGTCGATCTCGTCCCAATGGAGGCCGTGCTCCGCACTGACGCGGACTTCGCGCAGGCCCTCGGGCAGGGTTTCGAGAATCTCGATGCGGGCCAGATCGGCTCCGGAAACGGGATCGACCACCGTGGCAGACGCACCCGGTTTCAGGCGGGCCCCGGGTCGCACCATGGCTTCGAAACGGCCCTGGCCGAGACTGCGCAGGAGCAAGGCCTCCCCCGCGCCGCCCCCGCTGCGCCGCAGGAAGAGGCGCGCATGGCGGACCCGCACATCGTTCGGCACACAGAGACTTCCCGCAGGTACGAGTTCAGGCAGATCACGGATGCTGCGGTGGGACCAGGCCCCCGTGCGGGCATCCACCACCAATAGGCGCGCGCCATCTCGTTCCGGAGCGGGATGCTGGGCGATGAGCTCGGGGGGCAGGTCGAAGTGAAAGTCGGAACGCTGCATGGGGCGCGTCAGGCCTCGGCGAACTGCAGTTTGTGCAGGCGGGCGTACTCGCCGTCGAGGGCCAACAGATCCTCGTGGGTGCCCTGCTCGACGATGCGGCCCTGCTTCAGGGCGCAGATGCGGGTGGCCCGCTGGATGGTGCTGAGGCGGTGGGCGATGACCAGGGTGGTGCGGTTCTGGATGAGGGTTTCCAGGGCGGCCTGCACGGCCCGCTCGCTTTCGGTATCGAGGGCGCTGGTCGCTTCATCGAGGATGAGGATGGGCGGATCCTGCAGCAGGGCCCGGGCGATGGCCAGGCGCTGGCGCTGGCCGCCGCTCACGCTGGAGCCAGTCTCCGCTAGGGAGGTGTCATAGCCCTTGGGCAGGGCCTGGATGAAGTCATGGGCATGGGCCTTCTTGGCGGCCTCGATCACCGCCTCGCGGCTCGCTTGCATGCCGTAGGCGATGTTGTCGTGCACGGTGTCCATGAAGAGCAATGTCTCCTGGGTGACGATGCCGATGCGGCTGCGCAGATCACGGGGGTGGAAGTCCCGAATGTCCGTGCCATCCAGGGTGATGCGGCCCCCCGTGGGATCGAAGAACCGGGGCACCAGGTTCACCAGGGTCGTCTTGCCGCCCCCGCTGCCACCCACCAGGGCCACGGTTTCGCCGGCCCGGATCTCGAGGTTGATGCCCTGTAGCACGGGATGCTTGGCGTCGTAGGTGAAGGCCACTTCCTCGAAGCGCAGGCTCTTGGGCTGGGCGGGGACAGGGGCGGGCTCGGTGGGAATGGCCAATTCGCTGCGTCGCTCCAGCATGCTGTAGACGCGGTCGAGGCTGGCCGTGGCCACCTGGACTTCATTGTTGAGCTTGGTGAGCCGACGCAGGGGATCGTAGAGCTGGTAGACCGCCAGCAGGTAGGTGAAGAAGTCAGCGCCGGAGAGGCGGCCCGCGCGGATTTCAGCAGAGGCGTAGGCCACCAGGGCCGCGAGCAGGCAGCCGCCCACCAGCTCCATGATGGGCGTGGACAGGGCCGAGGCCCGGGCGCTCTTCATGCCCAGCCGGTACAGCTCGTGATTCTGCTTCTGGAAGCGCTGGACCTCGAAGTCCTCGCGGGCGAAGCCCAGCACCACGCGGATGTTGCTGAAGACTTCCTTCAGGCGCTGGAGGAGCAGACTGGAGGCTTCCTGGTTGCGATGGTTCACGGCGCGGATGCGGCGGCTCAGCTTGCGCACGGGGATGACCACCAGGGGGCCCGCGATGAAGAGGGTGAGGGAGAGCTTCCAGTCCATCCACAGGAGCCAGCCCACCATGGACGTGGCCACGCAGATTTCCCGCACGGCTTCGGCTAGCTGGTTGCTGGCGATGCCCTGCACGGCGCCCACATCGGAAATGCAGCGGGTGATGAGCTCGCCCACGGGGTGCTTCTGGAAGAAGGCGGGCTCTTGGGTCAGCAGATGAGAGAAGAGCCTCTCACGCAGGGCCTGGGTGGCCTTGATGCCGGACCGGACCATGAGCAGGGTGCCGCTGTAGATAAGCAGCCCCTTCAGGAAGAACAGGCTCACGAGAAGCAGGGGGACGAAGCGGGTGTTCTGCTGCAGGGCTTCGCGCTGGGGCAGGTGGGCCATGAGCCAGAGTTTCATGTGCTCCAGGGCCGCGAAGGCGCCCGTGGCCTTGGCGCCAGCCGGGGCCATCTGCAGGTTGTCCTTGAAGACGAAGTTGAGGCTGCCGATGAGCAGGCCCTGGCAAAGACCCGCGGCCAGCAGGAGCAGGGTTCCGCCTAGGATGGCGGGAATGAACCGGAGCAGGTGCTCCCGGTAGAAACGGCGGATGCTGGACATGGACCCTCGGCCTTCCAGCTTAGCTGATGAGCCTTATTCCACCGTCACAGTGACCGTGCTCTTGCCGTCATCCAGGCTGAAGAGTTCGCTGCCCTTGGGAGCATTGAGGGCCTGATCCATGAGGCGTTCCATGTCGATGCCCTTCTTCTTGGCTTGGCGCAGTTGCTCATCCGACAGATAGCCGCCCACGGCGCGGGCGAGACCCAGGGCCAGCCGCATGGTGAGGGCTTCTTCCTTGCCCCGCTCCTTCACGCGCACCACGAGGAAGCGCCCCTGGGCGGGGCCGACCACCTGGGGCTGGACGCCCATGGCCTGGAGGGCGAGGCGGCAGGCCTCGGAGGAGGCACTGACCCTGATGCCAGCCTGGAGGGCGGGAATGGCGCGGGTGTCCTTGCGCTTGGCCAGCTGCAGGGCGGCGGCGATGCGGACTTCCTCTCGATCATCGGTGAGGGCGTTGGCCAGGCCCGCCTGGGCCGTGGGGCTGTCCCACTGGCGAAGGCCCCAGCAACGGACCCGGTTGAGGCGGGCTTCCTTGCCCAGCAACCGCTGGTCGGGGTGTTTCACCAGAAATTCGGTGTAGGCCTCGGCGGCATCGTCCCAACGCTGGTCCTGCTCCAGGCTGGAGGCCAGCCAGTAGCGGGCATCTGCGGCGCGGGGGGAGGTGGGGAAGTCGCGCAGCAGGGTCTTGTAGGCCTGGGCGGCTTCGAACCAGCGCTGGGCGTAGCGGAGGTCGCGGCCCTGTTTGAAGAGGGCATCGGCGGGGCTCTCAGGAGCGACGAGGAGGGTGGGTTCCGGGGCCGCAGGCAGGGCCAGCTCGGGAATCGCCAGCAGTAGAGCCAGGATCATGCGCCATCTCCACGCAGACGGCGTTCCATGCGCTCGGATTTGTTTTCCAAGTTATGGGTGGCGGCCCACTGGCGGAGTTCCTGGGCGCGTTCCACGCTCAGGCAACTATCTTCGAAGGCCACCTCTGAGAACCAGGAGTGGAGGCTGGCCCGCGTGGCTTCGGCTTCCTTGCTGGGGGCGCCCTGCATGGCCAGCTGGTGACTGGCGTCGAGGAGGGCCAGGGCCATCTCCTGTTCCTGGCGGCGATCTTCTTCACCCTTCTTGCACAAAGTGGGGTTCTGTTCGAAGTCCTGGAGCAGGGTGGTGCTCTGCTGGAAGAACGCAATCCAGGCGCGGTCCTGGGTCCGCTTCTGGGCCAGCTGTTCCAGGCGGGATGTGTCCCGGGCCTGGGCCTGGATGGTCCGGGTGCGTTGGACCGTGGTCACGGCGGGAATGAGGGCCACCAGCAGGACCGCGGCGGCGGCCAGGGACCAGGAGGCCTGCCAGCGCAGGCGAGGTGCGGGGGCCAGGTCTCCGGCAAGGGCCGCAGCGTGGTGGCAGAGGGACAGATGCACTTCGAGCAGTGCGGCCAGTTCGGCTTGAATGGCGGGGTCTTCGGGCCAGAGTTCGGGCTGTTCGAGCAACTCGAAGAGGCGGGCGTCGTCCAGGGAGGAGGGATCGAAGCGCTGGGAGTCAGGGGAGGCGGTCATGGCTGGGGTCCAAGGAGCTTGCGGAGTTTCTGAAGGCTTTGAAAGAGGGTGGCTTTGACGGTTCCTTCGGCACAATCCAGGTCTTGGGCAATCCGTTTGACCGGATGTTCGTGGACGTAATAGGCGAGGACCATGGCCCGTTGCCGGGGGGTCAGCCCTTCCAGGGCCCCTTTCAGGGCTTGGATTCGCCGACTTTGGTCTACGGATTCCCAGGGAGATGGTTGGTGGGGGTCCGGTGCGTCAAAGGTCTCGGGAGGGGGTACCTCCCGTCCTCTTCTACGCAGGTGGTCGGTCGCCGCATTAGCCGCCAATGTAAAAAGCCAGGCCGCGACCGGTCGACCTTCCTCAAAGCGTTGACAATGCTGGAGACATTTGAGGAAGACTTCTTGGGCCAACTCCTGCACGACCCCGGCTTCGCCCTGGAGGCGACGGTGCAGGAAGGCCAGCAGGGGCCGCTCGAAGCGGGCCATGAGGTGGGCCAGGGCCTCCTCTTGGCCCGACTTCAGCTGGGCCATCCAATATTCGGGGGACGGTTCATCCGGCGATTGGTAACCGCCATCCGCCGTTAGGGAGACAACAGGACTCATGCCTTGGGGCTTCCACCAGGGAACCTGAAGGGGAAGGAGGGCTGTCCGAGCTTCTCCATCACCATTCGGAGTTGGTCATTGGTCAGGGTACACCTCAGGCCCACCCTGCGCTTCTCCTGCATGAGCTCGGGCGCGGCGCCCGGTACGGACTGCACGGCATTGGTGGCGGCCACCAGGCGCTGCAGCCAGGGGGTCACCTGGTTGATACCTTCGGGAGCACCGGCGAGGGCCAGTTCAAATTTGACGGGCTGATCCGCCTCCTGGGAGGGGGTGATGCTCCAGAACAAGGCGGTGATGCCCTGGGGCAGGTCCTTGATGAGGCTGCCGTCCAGGCTTTGGCGCAATCCAGTCAGCAGGGTTTCAGGCTGAAGGAAGCCCTGGAAGGGGGCCCGGGGGTTGATCCACTCGGCGGCCTGCCGCACATCGGGAAGGGAGCCGAGGCCGTCCTTGACGGCCATTCGAGTCAAGGCCTCCAACGAGCCGATCCAGACCTGACCCTTGTCATCGCTGGCGGCCCGGATGTGGGCCTTGGTGCTGCCGCTTTCCACATCGAGGATCACATAGAGGGGCCATTCGTGGCCCTGAATGCGAAGGCTGCCCTCCTGGGGGAAGGATTCAGCCAGGGCGCCCACCAGGGCGGCCGGCTCCTTGAACTGGTTCAACTGGATGAGGGCGTGTTCGAGGCCCTTCTGGAGGTTGCCCTCCCCCTTCTTGGGTACCCCGACGATGTGGAAGGTCACCCGGCCGGTCTCGGTGCGGGGGTTGATCTTGGCCTTCTGGAGGAAGAGATCGAGGGCGCGCTCCACCATGGGATCGCGGGAGATGAAGGACTGGATCTCCTTGTGGGTCAGCATCCAGCCTGCTTCGCCTGAAAACGCGGCCAGGCTGTCGCCGGGGGCGACCTGCACCCAGAGGGGTGACCGGGCCTTGGGTCGGCAGGAGACGGCAGAAGGCAGGCAGACCAAGGCCACCGCGGCGGGTATCAGAAGGGCGGCGGGGCGTCGCATAGGGGTCTCCTGGCTGGGCTACGGGGGCACACGGTCAACGTTTACACTCGGCCCGTTCTCGGATTCAGACCAGGCTCCGGATGGCGGCCGGTAAGTGGGGACTGTGGAGGAGTTGACTCTGCTCTGCTTCAGAAAGCAGGCCCCAGATTCGCACGGAGGCCTCCCGGGGGGTCTTGGGATTCAACAGCAGCTCCGCCATGATGGCCGCATGGGCCATGAGCACCGGGTGGCCGGCGATCTGTTCCAGCACGGCCCGTGGGGTGAGCTTGTTGCGCGCCAGACGCAGGAGAATGCCGGGGTCCAGCTGGCGATCGGCCACCAGGCGGCGGAGGGTTTCTTCATCCTGGAGCACCTCCTGGGGCAGGTGGCGCATGATCTCCCCCCCGGAGGCGCGGAGGGCGTTGATCCGGTCGGGGACATCCATGTTGAGGTAGAGGCTGCGGAGGTTTTCCAGGGCCCGCCGCTTCACTTCCAGGTGGATGATCTTGGGATCCCGCAGCACCTCGATGATGGGTTTCACGCCCTGGAGACGGCTGAACAGGCGTAGGGCCGAGGCCTCGGAAAGCTGATGGTGGTGAACCAGGGCCTCCGCCACCAGGGGATCCTCGGACCAGGCATTGTGGGCGGCGATGACTTCCACTCGAGCATGGTCGAGGCTTGCGGCTGTGGAAGCGAGCACCCTGGGGCTCAGGGCGGGATTCTCCAGCGCGATCTGGAAGACCTGGGGATTGGGATCCTTCAGGATCATGATGAGCTGGTCTTCCTGGGTGGCCTGTGTGGCCAGGAAGACGCGCTCTTCCATGGTGGCCCAGCGCCCTTCTTCGCCCCGTTCAGGCAGAGCGGAAGAGAGGCCAGAGCGCTGCCGCTGCAGCCGGTCGTAGAAGTACTTCACCACCCGGAGGAGCTGGGGCGACTGCCGCTTGGCCCAGAAGGTGATGAACTGGTACTCGCTTTCGTCCAGTTGCGTGAACAGGCTCACAATGCGGCGTAGGGCGGCGCGATCGGGGGCTCCCCCTTCGAGGGCCTGCACCAGCTGGGCAGACAGGCCCACCCGCCTGGAGAGATCAGCCGGGCACCCGGGGGAATCCTGCAGTCCCAGCCGAACGGGCTCGCGGAAGTACCAGCGGGCTTCGCCATACACCTCATCGAAGAAGGCCGGTTCGTGGCTTTGGGCGAGGGCCCGGCAGAGCAGGTCTTCAGAGATCAGGGGATTCTGGAGGGCCGTCTGCCGGACCTCTGGATCGGCGTTCACCAGGAAGGAGAGGAGCTCATCGGGCTGGGCTGTCTGGCGGGCCCAGGTCAGGCGCCCCGTGCGATCCAGTTCTTCAGTGGGGGCCTGTGGAGGCAGAGGCGCAGGAAGGCGGGTGAGGGTTTCCCAATCGGGATGTTCGGTGGGAAGGGGCGGCAGTTCCTGGGTGGTGCCCGTGACGGTGACCGTCTTCGCCAATTGTTTGGCGAGGAGCTTGGCAATGGGCTTCAGGCTTGGATTGAGCTGCGTGTAGAGGGCCTTGACGGAGTCAGAGCGCTCGGCCTTCTCCCCAGCGGGGGCCGCGTCCATTTCCCGCATCTGGTCGAAGAGGGACACCACCATCTCGAGGTCACGGCGGATGGCTTCGGGAGTAGCCTCGTTTTCCGCGAGCCCCAGGAGGATGGGCCAGTGGGCCAGCCAGTGTGGTGTGCGGGCCATGAGGACGAGCAGGCGCGGGGAGGCCAGCGAACGCGCCAGGCCCTCGAGCATGTGGACTTGACCTTCGGTGGGGAGTTGGGGCCGCACCATGGCCAGGTGGTGGAAGTGAACGCGATCGGAATCCGTGAGGGTTTCCAAGAACGCGGATTCCCCTGCTGTCACGGTTCCTCCCTGATCAGGCGCAGGCGGCCTGGAGGAGGGCCAGGAGCTTGGGGTCCTGCTGGAACAGGAGCGCATCCACCAGGGCACCCTTGAGTCCCTGGCAGGTCTGTACCGCCTCCAGGTGGCGCGGGGAAGTGATACTGCCGCCCATGATGAGGGGCAAGCCGGTGGCCGCCGCCAATTCCTGGGCAGTCTTGAAATCGGGATCGGCCGAAGCCTCGCGGGGAATGTCCACGAAGAGCAGGCGCTTGAAGCCATAGGCCTTGGCACGCTGGGCCAGATCGAGGGCACTGAGGCTGTCCGAATCCACCCAACCGGAGCGATGCACCTGCCCGCCACGGGCGTCGATGGCTGCGGTGAGGAAGGACTGGAACCGGGCCATCAGCTGTTCGGACACCATGGGTGACTTGTGAAGAATGGTGCCCGCCACCAGCCAGGTGGCGCCGAGGTCGATGAAGAACTGGGCCTGGTCCGAACTGCGGATGCCGCCCGCCACCTGGACACAGATCTTCCGTTCCCGGGTGTGGCAACGGTGAAGGATTTGGCCGATGAGCTCGCGGTTGTTCCCGCGACTCATGGCGGCGTCCACATCGACGATGGCGAGCCGTGTGGCACCGTCTTCGACGAGTCGCTCGACGATCTGGAGGGGCGCCTGCAGGCAGGGATCATCCAGCCCCGCGGTCGAGACCACACGGCCGTGCTGGAGGTTCAAGGTCGGGTAGATCTTCAAGCGGTAACCCCAGGTGAGAGGCAAAGGGGAGTGTAACGCAAGGGTCACGGCTGTGTGAGGGTTCCCAGCTGATTGAGCAATTGCTGGGCGGCGTCCCCCTCGGCGCGCTTGCGCGTGGAGGCTTCCGCCTGCGCCGACTGGGAACCCACGGTGACCCGCATGGTGAAACGGGGCGCGTGGCCCGGTCCGGCCTGCTCCACGTGGGAGTAGATCGGTGCCGGCAGACCCAGACGCGCCACGGTTTCCTGTAGGTGGGTCTTGGGATCCAGGCGGGTCCAGGTTTCCGGGCGGGCCTGGCGGATGGGCTCGAGGAACCGGGATTCCACGAGGATTCTCACCCGGGCGGGGCCATCCTCGCCCTTCGCTTGGGCATCCAGGTAGACCGCAGCCAACAGGGCTTCGAGGGCATCCGCGAGGGGTTTGGGTCCCATGGGCGGGGCCTTGCGGGGATGGGCGGCCCGCAGGGCCTGGTCCAAACCCAGGTCCAGAGCCCACTGATGCAACGACTCCGTGCGCACGAGAACGCCCCGGAGCTTGCTCATGGCGCCTTCCTGCCAATCCCCGCGTTCCCGGTGCAACAGCAGGGCCACAGTGAAATTGAGGAGGGCGTCGCCCAGGAATTCGAGACGCTGGTTATCGCGGGCGGAACCTGCGGAGGCGTGCGTGAGGGCTTCCTTCAGCAGGGCGGAGTCCTGGAAGCGGTAGTCCAGCCGGGCCTCCAGATCGCCCAGATCTTCCTTGCGTCGGGTCACGGTCAGTTCGCCAGGTCAGAGGGAAGTTGCTGGTTCAGCTGCGCCCTTGAAAAGACGGAGCGGAATCGGATGTTCCGTTGCATCTGCCCCAGCAGCCCCAGGCGCCGGGCTTCCCGGATTTCCTGGACAAACTCCGCCGTGCGGCCCTGGGCGGACAGCACCACGGCCAGCCAGGCATGGGCGTTGGCATTGTAGGGATCGGCCTTGATGGCCTGGCGGAAGCCCTGGATGGCCTTGTCGGGTTGGGATTCCGAGATCTGGATGGCTTCACTGAGCGATACGACGCCCAGGTTCTTGCGTTCGTGGACCTCCAGCTGTTCAAGCTTCTCGGGCTTGTAGAGGTCGGGCTGATCAATGGCCTTGACCTCCACCTGCCGGGGCTGGGTGGGCCGGTTGGGTTCCGGCCGGTTTTCAACTTTGGTTTCGGGCCTGACCGGTGCGGGGATTTGGGTGTTGGGTGCCAGGGGGAGGTTGGGGGCCTGCGGGGTGGAGGCGCCCTTGGCAGCCCGTGGCGATGATGGGGCTGGTTTGCCATCACTGGAAGGCTGCGGATCCTCTGGCTTGGTTTGGGCCGTGGAAGCCGGGGCGCCGCCCTTGAGGAACCACCAGGCCGTGCCGCCAAGGCCCGCCAACAGCAGGGCCGCCAGGCCGATCCACAGGCCCTTGCCCCCGCTGCGGGGCTGGGGGGCGGGTCGGGGCACGGGTGCCGACACTGGCGCGGGGGCTGCCGCGAGAGCGGCTGCGGGCCCGGGGGCCGTGATATCAGGAACGGCTGGCCGCACCATGGCCGTGGGCGCTGCGGCCTGCAGCTGGGTGGTGACTTCTTCGACCTGTCCCATCCAGGAGGGATCCTTGGCAGCCCGGAGGGTTTTGGCCAGATCTTCGGCGGTCTGGAAGCGGTCGTCGGGATTCTTGCAGAGGGCGCGATCCAGCACGGACCGGATGGCGGGGCTGATGCCTTTGAGTTTCTCAACGTCGATCGGTTCTGGTGCCTCGTTTACGATCTTGTAGAGCACCGTGGGCGTGGTGTCGCCCGCGAAGGGTTTTCGGCCGCTGAGGCACTCGTAGAGCATCACGCCCACGGCGAAGAGGTCGCTGCGGGGATCGGGTTTGCCCGTGCGGATGTACTCAGGCGCCATGTAGCTCACGGTGCCCATGACCATGCCAGTGGCGGTCATGTCGGAATTGCTGATCTTGGCCACGCCGAAGTCCATGACCTTGGCGTGCAGCCGCTTGCCGTCCCGCTGGACACGGACATTGGTGGGCTTGATGTCGCGGTGCACGATCTGCTGCCGGTGGGCAAAGCCGAGGCCATCACAGACCTGGGCCAGGATTTCGAGAGCCTCGGAACGGGTGAGGGACTGGTCCTGGAGCAGTTCATCCAGATCGTGGCCCCGCACGAATTCCATGGCGATGTAGAGGACGCCCTGGTCCTCGCCGAATTCATAGATGGTGACCAGGTTTGGATGGTTCAAGACGCCGGCGGCCCGCGCTTCACGGGCGAAGCGCTCCTTGGCCTCACCGCCCTGGGCGGCGGCGGGAAGGATGGTCTTGATGGCCACTTCCCGACCGATGGACGGATCCACGCCCAGATAGACTTCCCCCATGGCGCCATTGCCCAGGACGCGCTTGATCTCGAATTTTCCAAGCTTTTCAAACATGAGTGGACCCTTCCGGGTTCTGGTTCGGGGTGAGAACACAGGATAGGTCCAGTCGACGCGGGGGCCAAGGGACTTGGGATAATTCGGCACCACCACCCCTCTTTCGGGGCTGGTATATGGGCCTGGAACATGCAAACTAGAGAGCACCTTCCGGAGAGTCAGTGGCCGAAGTCCGCATTCATCACTTCTTGCCGGCCCTCATGGGTTCCCTCCACCAGCAAAAGGCGGATGGCGAGCTCGTGCTCGAGCAGAATGACGGGACGCGTCGGCTCTATTGGGCCAACGGGGACTTGAAGTACCTGCGCAGTGATGCGGTGGGCGAGCAGTTCGGCAACTTCCTCATCCGGCGGGGCGTGCTGGACATGGCTTCGCTCAAGGAGCTGCTTTCCGATGGTGAAGGGGCCCGCGTGGGGGATCGCGTGGTCCAATGGGGCCTCATGACCCACGAGGAGTGCAACGAGCGCCTCAACGAGCTGTTCGGTTCCGTGCTCCTGCACGCCATGGAACACCCCATCCTCAAGCTCACCTGGAACCCCGGGTCGCTGGATCAGAGCCTCAGCATCGACCTGCATTTCCGGCTGGATCACCGCTGGCTGGTCTGGGACACCTTCCAGAGCGCTCAAGTGGACCAGGAATTGATCGCCATGTTCCGCAGCATGCCCGATTGGCGCTGGAAGGCCCTGCCCAACCTGCTGGACACCCTAAGCGACCTGCCCCTGACGCCCACCCTGGCTTATGCCCTCTCCTTGCTGGGGACCGAGCCCCTGGGCTGTGACACCATCGCAGCCCTCACGGGCTTTCAGGAAGAGCGAGCCGCTCGCCTGGTGGCCACCCTTTGGGCCTTGGGCGGCGTGAAGCTGGTGGGCGGCGAACTGCCGCTCCTGCCCAAGGTCGAGGCGCCCCCGCCGCCGCCTCCGCCCATGGCTATTCCGGATCCCGTGGCCATACCAAAACTGGAACTGATGCCTGATCCAGAGCCGGAGCTGGATGACATCTACGTGGTCCAGGAGGACCTGGATGCCATTCCACCGCCCCCTCCTGCCACGGCGTTTCATCCCAACCCCGTGGAGCTGGATATTCCAGAGCCGTTGCCGGTGGACATGCCTCCGAACCCCCGCGAGGATGAAGAAACCTCGGTGGCCGATCGGTCCCGGCATCTCGTGATCAAGGCCAAGTCCTACATGATGCAGGATCGCACCAGCGAGGCTATCCGGGCCCTGGAACAGGCCATCAAACTGGATGGGGACTCGCCCGGGGCCTTTGAACCCTGGATGCTTCTGGGCCGGCTGAGGCTCACCAATCCAGCCTGGTCCACGCGGGCCATCGAGGCCCTGCAGGTAGCCTCCAGGCTCAATCCCCGAGCGGCCGAACCCTGGGCCCTCATGGGTGAGCTGTACCACCGCAAGGGTTTCCAGGCCAATGCCCAGGGCTGCTTCCGGCGGGCGCTGGAATTGGATCCATCAGTGGCGGTTCCCGCCGGATGGGCCAACGAGGATCCTGCCATGCCCCTCCCCCGGGAAGGCCATCCCAGCCTCATGGGTAAGCTGCGGGGCATGTTCAGCCGGGAATAACCGGAATTTCCGGTAGTGGGTCAGTTTGAAATTCTTTTCGGCCACAGGCCCTTGGCAGCCCCATCCCCAGGTGTCGCATAATTGAGGCATGCCGAAACGGAAGCATCATTCTCCTGCCGATCCCAACGTCACCGCGTTCAGGGTGGTCCAGGCTGCGACCGAGAACGTGGTTATCCCGGATCGCCTTGTTCCGGTCAGCGAGATCCTGGCCTCCACTGTGAATTCCGAGAAGGCATCTTCTCCGATTACTTTGGAGCCCCAGGGGAATATGCAAATCGATGGCTCCACTCCCTAGCCTTGGATTTTCAAGGCGAGTATGGCGGGAGTTAGCCATCGTTTGGATGCTACAGCGCTTTAGCCGATCATTGCGGAGGTTTGCGTGACCAGATGTCGACGAAATCCGATGATCCAGGCCTTGCCTGCTTTGTTGATCAGCTTGTTGGTGACAGATTCTCCCATCGTAATTCAGGCGAGTACGCCAGCAGGCGCTCACACGCCGATGGCGAAAGTCACCCAGCGCGTCGCCATTCCACCTGCGGCAATGGTTGCCGACGGCGTTCCCGCCATTCCTGATTCACCCATGGCGAGAAGGAAGATCGCACTCTACTCGGCAAGCGGAGAGGCGACCCTCATGGATTGGAGCCGAAAAGATCGCACCATGCTGATCAAGGCGGTTTCAACCAAGACCAACTCCCGCCAGATTTACGACCTGAAGACGCCCATGGGCAGGCCAAGGCAGCGCACCTCTTTCCAGTGCGAGACCACTGCGTCCCTTTGGCAGCCTGGAAAGACGGAGACGCTGGTCATCACCAAGGATGATGACGGCAATGAGTTGCGTCAGGTCTACCGTCTGGACCCCAAGAAGGGCACCACGACCCTTCTCAGTGATGGCAAGTCCACCAACAGCTATCCCGTGTGGAGTCCTCGCGGCGATCGAGTTGCCTTCTGCGCCATCCATCGCAACGAGAAATCTACGGGCATCTGCGTCGTCGACCCCAACAATCCGACCTCCCACAAGGAGATTGCGCAACTGACGGGGGCGAATTGGGATGATGTCACCGACTGGTCTCCCGATGGGAAGAGCCTACTGGTCGTCAGTGGTGATGCCGCCGTTGGCACCCGGATGTTCCTCATCAACGCCATTACGGGCGAAAAGGTCGATGTCACCCCCTCCAAGAAGGTGGCCATCTTCATGCCTGTTGGCTTTACGGAGGATTCCAACGCAATCTTGCTCGCCACAAACCTCGACAGCGAGTTCCGCCGCCTTGCCTACATGGACCTCGCGACCAAGAAACTCACCTTCATTACTCCCGACACCTGGGACGTAGACGCCTACTTCATCGGCGACTACGAATGGCCTGCCATGAGCCAGGATCGGAAGCGGCTTGCCTTCGCAATGAACGAAGACGGCCTTTCCACCCTTCACGTCCTGGATGTGGCTACGAGGAAGGTCTCGGACATCCCTTGCCCTGCCCCCGGCCTTGTCCGCAACATCCACTGGAACGG
>JAYVRY010000092.1:0-2250 GCA_043775845.1 Acidobacteriota bacterium | reverse complement strand
CCCCGGGACATCCCCGAGACCGTGGCCCAGGCCAGCGGCGCGGCGGCCAAGGTGGTGGGGCTCTTCAGTAACGAAGAGCTGACCCGCGAGCCCATTGTGGCCGTGGTGAACCGCCAGGCGGCTCCCGTCTACAGCACCTGTGTAGGCTGCTTCCTCTGCCAGGGCGCCTGCCCCTATCAGGCCATCGAACAAGAAGAAATCAAGGCCCGCGATGGCCAGATCCTCATGACCCTGGCCCGCATCAATCCTGGTCTCTGCCAGGGCTGCGGCACCTGTGTGGCGACCTGCCGGACCAAGGCGATCGATCTGCAGGGCTATAGCAACGAGCAGATCTACGCCGAGCTCATGACTCTCTGACGAGGAACCGACCATGGCCGAACAATTCGAACCCAAAATCACAGCCTTTGTCTGTAATTGGTGCACCTACGCGGGCGCCGACCTGACGGGCACCAGCCGCATCAAGTACCAATCCAATGTGCGCGTGCTGCGTGTGCCTTGCACAGGGCGCATCGACTACATGATGGTGCTGAAGGCCCTGCACAAGGGCGCGGACGGCATCATTGTGTCTGGGTGCCATCCCAACGACTGCCACTACACCTCGGGCAACTACCATGCCCGGCGCCGGTGGATGGTCTTCAAGAAGATGATGGAAGTCATGGGTGTGGATATGCGGCGCATCACCTTCTCCTGGGTGTCCGCCGCGGAAGGCGCCCGGTGGGCACAGCTTGTGAACCAAGTGACCGACCAGGTACGTGCCCTGGGTCCCTATGTCGAATTCCGGCAGATCGTCGGCGCGGGCATCGAATGAGGAGTGAGCCATGGAAGCTGTGAATCAAAGGGCCAAAGAGCTCCTTGAGAAAGGCGAAATCAAGGCTGTCCTGGGCTATGCCAAGGGGACCGGCCAGGTCCGTCGCCCCCTCTTTGCCCGTCAGGCAGAGCAGGTGGACAAGCTGGTACTGGACGATACCTGCATGCAGAACCTGGCCGTCTATGTGACCAAGCATGAGGTGAAGAAACTCGGCAAGGTGGCTGTTATCGCCCTGCCGGCGACCCAGCGGGCGCTGCTGCAGCTCATGGCTGAGCGCCAGCTCAGAGATGGTGAACTGGCCATCCTGGCGGTGGACGGTGGCGGGTTCAAGGAATTGGACAGCGCTGTAGGGCTGGAAGAGCACCTGGCCCTCAAGGCCCAGGGCCTTGATGCCAAGGACAAGGCTCTGCTGGCCGAACTCGAGGCCATGAGCCGGGAGCAGCGCTGGGCCTACTGGCAGAAGGAGTTGTCCCGCTGCATGAAGTGCTATGCCTGCCGCAACAGCTGCCCCATGTGCTACTGCGCCACTTGCACCATGGATTGCAACCGCCCCCAATGGGTGCCAGTGGCCAGCCATGGCATCGGCAACCTGGAATACCACGCCGTCCGCACCATGCATTTGGCCGGACGCTGTGTGGAGTGCGGCGAATGCGGCCGCGCCTGCCCCGTGGGCATCCCGGTCCACCTGCTGACCTTCGCTGCCGAAGAGAGCATCCACGAGCAGTTCGGGCAGCGGGCTGGCGCCAAGGCGAAGCTGGACTACGCGTTGTCTACCTTCAAGACCGAAGACAAAGAATCCTTCATCCGGTAGGTCGCCATGGCAAACACGTACAAACTTTCCCATGACTCGCTGAACAGCCTTTTCGGCGCCCTGCGCAAGGACGGGAGGCGCATCATGGCCCCCGTTGATGCCGAGAGCCGCATCGAGCTGCATGAAGTCGAGGCCCCCTCGCAGGTGGCCAAGGACTACCTGCAGACAATCCTCTCCGCCAAGGAAGTCGCCTTCCCCAAGGTGGAGCGACTGCTCTCCTACACTGTCAAGCCCGGCCAGGTGGACCTGAAGGATGCGGAGCCGAAGGCCGTCCCCACCATCCTGTTCGGCGTGCGCCCTTGCGAGGCGAAAGCCTTCGGGGCCCTGGATGCGGTGTTCAACTGGGACTACCGCGACAAGTTCTTCAACGCCCGCATCGAGAAGCTGGCCATCATCGGCATGGGCTGCGCCAAGGCTGACGAATCCTGCTTTTGCACCTCGGTCGGCGGAGGACCTACTGATCCCGCCGGCAGCGATATCCTGTTGACGCCCATCGAGGGCGGCTTCCTGGCGGAGGTCTGCACCGAGAAGGGGCAGGCCATCCTGAACCTCGCGCCGGACCTCTTCAAGCCCGGCAATGGCCTGGACAAGGCCGCGGTCGCCGCCAAGATCGAGCAGGCCTTTGACCAGC
>JAYVRY010000091.1:0-2257 GCA_043775845.1 Acidobacteriota bacterium | reverse complement strand
CCGCCACCCTGTCCCAACACGGCACCGAGGCTGGCGGACTGCAGGCCTCCCTCCACCAGGGGCGCATCCAGCTGGATCGCCTGAACCTCGACCTGGATGCCCTGAAGGTCGATGGCACGGCCTGGGCCACCCTGGGGCCCCAGGGCCTCCTGCGACTGGAAGGCGAAGGCAGCGCGGAGGTGGGCGCGGAGCAGGTGGCAGAGGCCCTGTTTGCATGGAAGAAGGTGAACCTGGATATGGAAGGGGCAGCCCGGGCCCGGGCAAAGGTTCGGTGGAGCCGACAAGCTGGCTTGGAATTAGATGGTTCCGTAACCGTGGATCACCCCCGGTGGCACGGGGCCCATGCCGACAACCTCCAGGCCCAAGGCGTGGAAATTCGGGGCTCCGACCTTCGGATCAAGACCATCGACCTCGCCAAGGATGATGGCCACGGTGCCGGCGAGCTGTGGCTCACCTGGGCGAAGGTGGCACCAGGGCAACCCCAGATGGACATGTGCTACACCGCCTCCCGGCTCCCCGTGGCCGAGGGACTCCGGGCGGCGGACCTTAAAGACCTCGAAGGGAAAGACCTGCCCCTCACAGGCAAGGGGGGTGGCTGGGTGCGGCTCTCGGGCCCCTTTGATCATATTCTGATGGCTGGCCATGCCCAAGTTGAAGTAGGTGAAGCATACGGTATCAAGGTTCCAGCGGCCTCTTCGGACTTCTGGATGGATATCGAAGCCCGCCACCTGAAGCTGTCGGACCTTCGCATCGCCGAACGATCCGACCTGCTGGGCCGGGGTGACGTGCCCCCCGAAGGAGCCCTGGCCCTCACCGGCAAGGCCGACATGGATTTCCAGGGCTGGACCTGGTGGGTGGACCTGGGTGGCCGAGTGGACTCCCAACTCCTGGCCCTGCCCGGCCCGAGGCTCCAGGCCCAGGTAGACGCTCGCCTGCTGGGGCCGATCACCAGCCCCTTTGGCATCCAGGATCTGCCCGAGGGACGGATCGATCTCAAGCGAGGCCGCATCTTTCTGGGCGAACGCAGTGTGGAGGGGCTTGAGGGACGGGCCCACCTGGATCGGGGGAAACTGGAAGGCCAGGTGGGCATCGAAGGCATGGGACGCCCCCTGCTGGATTTCCAGATACACCCCGAAGGCAGCGATCTCGTAGGCAGCCTGAACCTGACCATCACACCCGAAAGCGCGCACACCGAGCTGCTGGCCCAAGGCCTCACCAATGACCTGATCGAGGATCTCGCCCTGGCGGCCCAGGCGCAGGGGCGCTGGAAAGATGGGCGCGAACTTTCCTGGAGCGGATCCCTGGATCAGCTGGCGGCCCAGTTCGGCGCCTTCGAACTTCACCAACTGCGCCCCTCGGCCCTCCTGGGCAACCACCTGGGTGCCGCTGTGGACATCGCCCTGGAGGGGGGCGCCCGTGGGACCGCACCTGGAACAACCACCGAGGCAGCCCACGTACGCCTGTCGGGCACGGTACCTTTCTCGCCAGTGGCGCCAGTGGCCCTCAGAGTCCAGGGTGACGCCGATCTGGCCCACATGAAATCCATCCTGGACCGGATGATGGAGGTGGACGAATACAGTCTGCTGTCGGAACTGCGGGTCCAGGGCACCAGCCAGTTCGACCTCCAGGCGCACGGCACCTACCTCGAGCCCCTGCTGGATGGACGCCTCTCTCTCGAGAAGGGCCAGGTGAACCTGCGCCGGTACCAAGGCGTCGAAAACCTCAATGCACAGCTCATTCTGAAAGATCGAACCCTGGTCATCACCGAGGAGAATCCCATCCGGGGCACCTTGGCAGACGGAGAACTCAGGGCCAGTGGAACCGCCATCTGGCGGCTCGGCGGGCTGGATGCCTATTCGATGACAGCTTCCCTTGCCAACTTCCACCTTCGGGATATTCCCGATGGCATGGATCTCCGAGGCAGCCTCCAAGCCACCCTCAACGGCACCGAAGAAAGTGGTCTCCTCAAGGGAAAACTCCAGGCAGACAGGTTGAATTACCAGGCCGAAGTGAAGTTAGCAGACCTGATCCTTCGCAGCGCCCTAAGCGATAGTGGCGGTCTCACGGGATTGGACCTGGATGATCCCCTGGAGCGCATCCGGTTGGATCTGGACATGGACCTGCGCGCGCCCTGGAGCTTCGATACCAACCTCCTGAAGCTGGAGGGCCGCACGGAAGGCCCCTTCCAGATACTCGGCACCCTCGCCCACCCCATCCCCAAGGGCACGACGGTCTTCCAGCCTGGGGGCCGGATCAC
>JAYVRY010000090.1:0-7338 GCA_043775845.1 Acidobacteriota bacterium | reverse complement strand
GCGCGAGGCCGTGGCCTTCAACGGCTCCTTCCTGCACGAGCTCTACTTCGAGAACCTGGGCGCGGATGCCACCGTCAGCGCCGGCCTGAAGGCCGCGCGGGACGCCGCCGGCGGCCAGGACAAGGTCATCGCCGATCTGAAAGCCACGGCCAGGGGCGGCCCCGGCTGGGCCCTGCTCACCCGCAACCGCCGCGACGGCAAGCTGCACACCTACTTCGTGGCCGAGCATCACCTGGGCCTGCCCATCGAGCAGGACCTGCTGGTGGTGCTGGACTCTTGGGAGCACGCGTTCATGGTGGATTTCGGCATCGCCCGCGCCAAGTACCTTGATGTTTTCGTCGAGAACATCAAGTGGAGCGAAGTCAGCAAGCGCTTCGGGAAGTAGGACGCGGGCGTTTCGGCGCCGCTCAACGCGTGCTCATGGATGGGCCCCTTCGGGGGCCCGCCTTTTTCTTCCGGCGTCATACTCTGGGCATTCGTTTCGGGAGGCCTCGATGCCACAGAAGGGGAAGGTGACGGAAGAACAAGGCCTGCTCGGGCCCGGCCTCTTCCAGTTCCTGAAAGACCTGAAGGCGCGCAACGACCGTGAGTGGTTCACCGAAAACAAGGCGCGCTACGAAACCGAAGCCCGCGATGCCATGCTGCGCTTCATCGGCGAATTCAGCGGCCCGCTATCGGCCATCAGCCGCAACTTCATCGCGGACCCCCGTCCTGTCGGCGGCTCCATGTTCCGGATCCACCGCGACACGCGGTTCTCGAAGGACAAGAGCCCTTACAAGACCCACCTCGCGGCTCACTTTCCCCACCGCGCGGCCAACGCGGGAGGCGTCCACGGACCCGGCTTCTACCTCCACCTGGAGCCCGGCAGCAGCTTCGCCGGGGGCGGGCTTTGGCATCCTGATCCCGATTCGCTGTTCAAGGTGCGCCAAGCCATCGTTGCCAAACCGGCAGCCTGGAAGGCTCTGAAGAAATCCGATCTGACGATCGAAGGCGAAGCTCTGAAGCGGGTTCCGTCCGGCTTTGACCCCTCCCACCCCTGCGCGGAGGATCTCAAATTCAAGGACTTCTACACCACCACCAGCTTCACGAACGCTCAGGTTCTTGGGCCCGATTTCCTCGATGAGGTAGCCGAGGCCTGCCAAAGGTCGGCCCCGCTGGTGGCCTTCCTCTGCAAGGCGCTGGATCTACCCTGGTAGGCAAGACCAAGGGGTGAGGCCTCATCTCCCCTGGGCAGCCCGCGAGGAGCGCAGCACAGCCCTGAACACTTCTTCTACCCCTTGGGCATCCAAGCCTGAAGCCTTCGCCCAATCCCGCCGCGCCTGCAACTGGGCGGCCTCCCGCTCGGGATCGTGGATGGGGAGGTTCAGCTCGGCCTTGGCACGCCCCGCCCGCAACACCAGCTCCGTGCGCCGCGCCAACAGGGCCACCAGTTCCTGATCCAGCGCGTCGATGTGGTCGCGGGCCTCCTGCAGGGCGGGTGAGCGCGAGCCCATATCGGGGATGGAGAGTTGCTCATCCGCCCCACTCACCACGGCCTCAGCCAGGCTTACATGGATGGCCGAAAGCGATTCCAGCAGGCCTTCGCGAGCCCCGGCGGCAAAGGGGTTCTGGTTCTGCAGGGCGGCGAAGAGATGGCCCGCGTCTTCACGCACCGATTCAAGGGTGCGGGCGATGGCGTGAAAGGAGGGCGGCGTAAAGGGTAGCTCGGCACCTGCGCCCACCTGCAACAGGCCCTTCGCGATGAAGAAGGTGAGCGCGTGGGTGGTGGCCATGACGCGGTCGTGGTCCTCCGGGCTCTGCCGCAGCACCTCGCAGCCGAGGCTGCGGAAGAGCCCCTCCACCGCAGTGGCTGCCCCAGCGTGGTGAGCTGATGGGCAGAGCACCACGCGCAACGGGCGCTCGGCGCGGGCGAGGCTCACGGGCCCGAAGAGCGGATGGCTCCCCGCATGGGGGATGGCCACGCCGAGGTGTTCTTCCAGAAACGCACAAGGCCCCACCTTCACGCTGCCCACATCGAAGACCAGGTGGTCGACGCGCAGGTGGGGCCGCAGATCGCGCAGCACCCCGTCCAGCGCGGGCACGGGCATGGCCAGCACCAGCGTGCCGCTGTCATCGATCAGCTGGCGAAGGTCCGTGACTCGAAGGTCAGCAGGCGTCTCGGCCACCGGATCCCAGGCCCGATAGCTGTGACCGGCCTCGTGGAGCAGCGCCCCCAGCGCCCTCCCGAAGCGGCCATAGCCCAGGATGCCGATGCGCATGGGATCTCCGAAGACGAAAGGAAATCCTACCGCAGGAGCGCCTGGATGGCCGCCACCGTGGGCACATGGCCCTGGCTTTTCACGACGCCATCGACCACCAGGCCCGGTGTCGTCATCACGCCGCGGGCCACGATATCCGGGTACTCGGTCACCTTCACCAGCGTGAAATCCGCACCCAAGCCCTTCGCCGCTTCCTCCGCCCGTTCCGCCAGCAGCTTGCATTTAGCGCATCCGGAACCCAGCACTTCGATCTTCACGGCGACTCCTACATCAAGACATTGAACAAGTACCCCACCACCACGATGCCCAGGGTCACGATGCCGAGGAAGGTGGCCAGCAGCGCGGGACGCAGCACCTTGCGCAGAATGACGGTCTCCGGAAGCGACAGGCCTGCCACGGCCATCATGAAGGCCAGGGCCGTGCCCAGGGCCGCACCCTTGGCCAGCAGGACCTGCACGATGGGGATGATGCCCGCCGCGCTGGCGTAAAGCGGCACGCCGATGAGCACGGCCAAGGGAACACTCCACCAGGCAGACTTGCCCATGACGCGCGCCAGCAACTCAGCGGGCACGTACCCATGAAGGAAAGCCCCCACGGCGATGCCCGCCAGCACGTACAACCACACCTTCCCGAAAATATCCTTCGTCGCCTGAATCGCCAGATTCAGGCGCATCGACAAATTCATGGCCATGGACAAACCCACGGAGGCTTCAAAGGGGATCTCCATCACCCAGGGCTCCAGGTGCCGCTCCATGCGGAGCCTGCCGATGAGCCAGCCCGAGAGGAAGGCGATGGCCACGCCCGTCACGGTATAGAGCAGCGCGATGCGCCATCCGAAGAGGCTCCATAGCAGGAACAGCGCCACCTCGTTCACCATGGGCGCCGAGACCAGGAAGCTGAACGTGGCGCCCAGCGGCACGCCCACCCGCACGAAGCCGATGAAGAGCGGCACGGCCGAGCAGGAGCAGAAAGGTGTGGCGATGCCCAACAGGGAGGCCAGGAGGTTGCCCCAGGCGCCGGTGCGCTTGGCCAGCAGGTCACGCGTGCGTTCGGGGCTGATGAAGGTCTGCACAAAACTCACGCCCAGGACCACGAGCCCCAGGAGCAGAAGCACCTTCGGACCGTCGTAGGCGAAGAAGGCCACGGCTTCGCCGAGGCGGCTGCCTGCCTTCAAACCAAGGGCATGAAAGGCCAGCCAGTCGGCCAGCGGCTTCAAGGTGAGGTACAAGGCGAACCAGGCCGGGAGGGCGGCCAGCAGCCACCCTCCCGATTTCCAAAAGCCGGGCACTTGTGAAGGCAGTGGCGCCGGAGTCGGTTCACCACATGCACAGCTGTTCGAATGACCGGTCATGCTCTCATCCTCCGCAGCAGGTGGGTGCACAACCGCAGGCGCGCGCTGCTTCCGCCTTCATGCCTTCCACCTGGATGCTCAGCACGGTGCCCGCCGCCGAGGCCCATTCTTCATCACTGAGGCCAGGGTACCGCGCCTTCGCCGCTTCCATCAGTTCGGGCGAGAACATGTCCAGGCCGTAGCCTCGCTCGCCCACGATGGCCACGCGCTCGAACCCTGCCGCCTCGATGGCCGCCAAGTACTCCGTCTTCAGCAGCGCCCCGCCGACGCAGGCCCCGTAGACATCCAGATCCTGGCTGATGGCCTCGGGCAGCGGTTGCACCAGCACCAGGTCGGACACCATGAGCCGCCCGCCGGGCTTCAGCACCCGGAAGGCCTCTTGGAACACGCGACCCTTGTCGGTGCTGAGGTTCACCACGCAATTGGAAATGATGGCGTCCACACTGGCATCGGCCACGGGCAGGGCTTCGATGTCGCCCAGGCGGAATTCGACATTCGTGTAGCCGTGGGTCTTTGCCAGAGTGCTGGCCCGTTCGATCATTTGCGGCGTCATGTCCACGCCGAGGACGCGGCCTTCAGGTCCCACGCGCCTGGAGGCCAGGAAGGCATCGAAGCCCGCGCCCGAACCCAGGTCCAGCACGGTCTCACCGGGCTTGAGCGACGCCAAGGCCACTGGATTGCCGCAGCCCAGGCCCAGGTTCGCGCCCTCGGGCACCGCTTCGATGTCGTGAGGGGCGTAACCTAGATTCAAGCTCGCTGCGCTGTCTCCGCAGCAGGCGGTGGAGGCCGAGCAGCAGCTTGGCTGCGGTTCGGCGTGGGGGTCCGGGGGTGTTCGCGCAGCGGGGAACCCCCGGAGAGAATTGACGACGAATCCGGCGTATCGCTCGCGAACGGCCGCTTTGATGGTTTGGGAATCCATGGTGATTCCTTTCGAAGGCAGAGGTTCCCCAGGATGCAGGTGCATCCGGGTCTCCAGGAAGGTGGAAGGTCAGTCCCTGCTGCAGCAGGGCGAAGGTTTGGACTTTCCTCGGGGCTTGGATTCGGCGCCGCCAGAGCAGCAGTCCTGCCAGAGGTATTCAGTCAGAGCGCGCAACACGCCGAATTCGGCGCGGTAGCGCAGGGTCGTGCCTTCCCGCGCCACCAGAACCAGACCCGCCTCGGCGAGGGTGGCCAAGTGGTGGCTCAGGGTGGAGGCTGGAATGTCGAGGCGGGACTGCAATTCCCCGGCGGGCGTCCCCGCCTCAGGGCCCTGCACCACGCTGCGGAGGATGCTCAGACGCACGGGGTGGCCGAGGGCTTTCAGCTGCTCTGCCGCCTGTTCCACGCGCCGGGTCATGGGGTCCTCCGAGTTAATTCTACTTTTATCGAATTAGTTCGCAAGTCCTAATTTCGAATTTTTTCGAAATTAGGACAACCAGCTTCGCTGGCGTCCCAAGTCCTCAAGGCGGCGGCGGATCTCATCCCGGGCTTCCCGAAAACGAGTTCGCAAATCATCAGCTGTGAGCGTCGAATCATCGCTGGCCGGATCCGGGATGGGCCAATGCAAGCGCTCGGCCTTGCCCAGGAAGGCGGGACAGACTTCCTCGGCACAAAGGGTGATGACCAGATCCACCGTGGTGGGATCGACGTCCTGCACGCTCTTGGAGTGGTGGGTGGAAGCATCGATGCCTTGTTCGGTCAGCGCTTCGATGGCGTAGGGATTCACATGGCTGGGCCGGCTGCCCGCGCTCTGGATGCGGAAGCCCGGGAACAAGTGCCGCGCCAGGCCTTCGCCCATTTGCGAACGGGCGCTGTTGGCCACACAGAGGAAAAGAACGGATGGCATCGAAACTCCTATTTGCAGCAGCCGGCCTCGGCGATGCTGGCAGCCTCGCCCGGGAACCAGCGCTTCCGCAACCACAACGACACGTTCACCAAACCGATGAGCGCGGGCACTTCCACCAGAGGGCCGATGACGGCGGCAAAGGCCGCGCCGTGCCCCAGGCCGAAGGTGGCCACCGCCACGGCGATGGCCAGCTCGAAGTTGTTGCTGGCGGCGGTAAAGCTCAACGTCGCGCTCTGGGGATAGGTGGCGCCCGCCTTCTTCGACAGCCAGAAACTGGCCAGGAACATCACCACGAAGTAGATGAGCAGCGGCAGAGCCACCCGCAGCACATCGGTAGGCCGGGCGATAATCTGACGCCCCTGGAGGCTGAACATGGCGATGATGGTGAAGAGCAGCGCTAGAAGCGTGATGGGGCTTATCTTCGGCACGAAGACGCGGTGGTACCAATCCAGGCCCTTCATCGATCCCAGCACCTTGCGAGTGAGGTACCCCGCGATGAAGGGAATACCCAGGTAGATGAAGACGCTGGTGGCGATCTGCTGGATGGTGATGTCCACGCGCACCCCGCGCAGCCCCAGCACTGGCGGCAGCACCGTGATGAAGAGCCAGGCGTAGATGCTGAAAAAGAGCACCTGGAAGATGGAGTTGAAGGCCACGAGTCCGGCGCAGTATTCGGTGTCGCCATCCGCCAGGTCGTTCCACACGATGACCATGGCGATGCAGCGGGCCAGGCCTATGAGGATGAGGCCCACCATGAGCTCGGGCCGATCCCGCAGGAAGAGGATGGCGAGCCCCGTCATCAACAGAGGTCCGATGATCCAGTTCTGCAGCAGGGAGAGCCCCAGCACCTTGCGGTTCTCGAAGACGAGATGCAGTTCCTCGTAGCGCACCTTGGCCAGGGGCGGATACATCATCACGATGAGGCCCACGGCCAGGGGCACGCTGGTGGTGCCCACGTTCCAAGCGTTAAGGGCCGCGTTGAAGCCCGGGGCGAAGCGGCCCAACAGAATGCCGAGGGCCATGGCCAGGAAGATCCACAGGGTGAGATAGCGATCCAGGAAGGAAAGGCGGCCCGTGGACATGGTGCCTCCTACTTGCAGTCGCAGTCTTCGCCGCAGGCACCCTTCGCTTCGCCCGCTTCCTCGCAGGCGCAGGAGCCGCCGCAGCAGCCGCCGCCTGCCTCGCCATCCGTGAGGGTGGACTGGGCCAGAGCCATGAGGATGGAATGGGGATCGCCCTTCACGCGCAGGGCCATGTTCACCACTTCGATCATGTCCTCCTTGGACACGCCCAGGGCCTCCAGGCGGCTATGGTGAGCCCGGAAGGCACGCTCGGCGTTGGAGCCGATGGCCGCACCCAGGGCCACGAGGTTGAGGGTGATCTCGCTGAGGCCGGTTTCATTCTGGGTTTCGGGCTGGGTCTGGGTGGTCATGAGCACTCCTTGAGGTGAGAAAAGAGGAAGGTGTTGCTTTTGGTTAGGCGGGTTCAGGGATGGGAATGGGGCAGGCCGCGGGATCGCAGGCCACGCAGCGCAGGGCCTGGGCCTGGGCGCGGTCCTTGGCCAGCTCTTCCTGGGCGGCGGCCATGAGGGGCCAGAGGGCCTCCAGCATGGGCCGGGCGGCAGCGTCATCGGAGAGGGCCACATGCACCCAGCGGCCCACCTTCCATTCCCGCACCAGGCCCGTGCGACGCAGGCCCGTCAGGTGTTCCGAAACCGTGGAGGGCGCCAGACCCAGCACATCCGCCACCTCACAGACGCACAACTCGCCGCCCTGCAGGAGCGCGAGGATGCGCAGCCGCACGGGGTGGGCCAGAACCTTGAGGGTGTCCACCAGGGGACGGAGGGTATCAGTCGTCATTTCGCGCTTTTCCGAATCGACTTCAGGATAGCCTCGAACACTTTC
>JAYVRY010000089.1:0-28423 GCA_043775845.1 Acidobacteriota bacterium | reverse complement strand
CCGCCCGAAGGTGAGACCGCCATTCTTCGCACGACCGAGGGTCGAGAACTGGCGCGCTTCACCTTTTCTCTCGCCCCTCCCCGGAAACAACCTGGGTCAGCCACTCCGCGACTGGCACGCAAGGCAGAGCCTTCCGTGGCCCCCGCTCCCAGGCCAGACCCCACGGTTTCGAAAAACCCCATCGCTGTGCCCCCGGCCCCGAGGACCCGCGCAGAAGCCCGATTGCGAACCCTTCCGATCATGCCGATCCCAGACCGGAAGGAGCGCGACCTTCCCAGCGCCTCCGCGGCCCCCCGTGGAACACCGCTTCGGGCCTCCACCTTCACGCCCATTGAAGTGGAACCGCTGGTGCCACGCTCCATGAAGCCCCTGCCAGGCCCCGCCTCCCGCATCGCCCCTGTGGTGGTTCCCGGCGGTGTCTGGCCCGGCATGGGCGAGGGGCTGAACCTCACGCGGGGCCCAGGGGGGCAGAAGCGCATCCTGCTCAGCTTCGACGGCGGCTCCAGCTCCGAAGTGGCCGCTGAAGTGATCGACCTGTTGAAGGCCCGTGGGGTGCGCACCACCCTGTTCCTTACCGGCGCCTTCATTCAGCGCTTTCCCGCGCTCGTGAAACGCATGGCAGCCGAGGGCCACGAGCTGGGCAACCACACCATGAACCATCCCCATTTCGCGCCCAACATGAAGCGCGATGCCAAGTGGACCCGCGAGCGCATCCAGAAAGAACTGCTCGATGCGGATGCCGCCCTGGTGAAGCTCCTGGGCCGCCCCATGGATCCCTTCTGGCGCGCGCCCTATGGCGAGCACACGGCGGAGATCCGCCGCTGGGCTGAAGAAGTGGGCTACCGGCACGTGGGCTGGAGTGAGGGAGCAGACACCCTGGACTGGGCCACCCCCAAGGACCGCCGCCTCTACCGCAGCGGAGAGGCCATCGTGCAGCGGCTCCAGCAGCGCCTGAACCACAACGGTGATGGCCTCATCGTGCTCATGCACCTGGGTTCCGCCCGCGCGGAGGGGGACCGCCCCACGGATGGCCTGGGCGCCTTCATGGACCGGGCCCAGAAGGAAGGCTGGACCTTCGTGTCCGTGGGCACCATCCTCCGCGATCTGGGCAAGCCCGCCTGGGACCCCCATCAGCGCCTGGCCCTGCTCAACCCTTCCGCCGCCCAGGCCCGCTGATCCGGCATCCCTCAGCTACACTGGGGCCATACGTCAGGGAGGCGCATTGCAGGGAGTCGGCCGCTGGATGCTGAGGGCATTACTGGGTTTCACGGCCCTGGTGCTGCTGCTTTCCCTGGGCAGCTTCCATCCCCTGGATCCCCATCCCTTCACCCAGGGCGCCACTGTCGCCGCCGTGCAGAATCTCTGCGGCACGGTCGGCGCCACGCTGGCAGGTCTGCTGCAGACCCTCGTGGGCATCGGCGCCTGGATCGTGCCGCCTTATCTGCTCTGGGAAGCCTGGCCTCGCGTGGGACGCCACTGGCCGGGGCGCCTGGCCTGGCTGGGACTGGCCCTGTCGACCTGGACCACCCTGGGCGCCTTTGGCGACCGCCGCTGGACGGGGCTCCCCGAGGGGGCGGTCTCCACCTACCGCTGGGGTGGCTCGCTGGGCAGCGGGATGTGGCCGCTGGAACGGCACTTCCTGGGCCCCGTAGGATTGCCCCTTCTGTTGCTCGTGGTCGTCACCATTTGCGCCCTGGTGCTGGCCCCCGCGCTCACCCGCGCCTTGGGCCGCCTCCTCGCGCGCTGGCTCGGGGAAAAGGCCTGGCCCTGGATGAAGCCCATGCCCGCCAAGGGCCTCCAGGGCTTCCTCGGCATGGTGAAGCGACCCTTCCTCCGGGGGCGCAACCTCAACCAGCCCGACATCGACGCCGCTGACGTGGCCGCCTTGCAGGCTCTGGACCAGCGCCAGCAGGCGCTCGAAGCCCAACGCGAGGCCCTCCTGAAGGCCGAACTGGAGACGGCCGAAGCCAAGCGCATGCAGCCCATGATTCGCCCCGAGGACCTGCTGCCCGCCATTCATTCCATGCACCTGGATGCGGCCTCGACCGTCATCGAGGGCCAGGCCCTGGTTCCCGCAGGAACACCATCCGGAGTGTTCACCGGGGCACTCACGGGTCCAGTCGCCACCGGCCCGGAGACCACCGCGCCCTTCCGCACGAAGCTGCTGGCGGCGGCCCCGCCCCCGCCCAAACCCAAGCCCACGGTAGCCCGTGCCCAGGTGGCCAAGGACCGGTACGGCCGGGAGGTCGTCCAGCCGCCCCTGCCATTGACGGAGCCCACGCCCTCACGGCCCCTGCCACCCCTTCCGCCGGAGCCGCCCGAACCCTCCGTGACAGACCGCGACACGCTGCCACCACGCCGCCTCTTCGATCCGCCGGGTCAGCACGCCAAGGTGGACCTGGGGGTGCTAGAGCACATCAAGGAACTGATTGGACAGAAACTGTCGGAATTCAAGATCAAGGGCGTGGTCACCGGCATGCAGCCCGGCCCCGTGGTCACGGTTTTCGAATTCCAGCCCGACGCGGGCATTCCGCTGTCGCGCATCCTGGGCATGGAAGAAGATCTCGCCCTGGCCCTTCAGGCCGAGGCCGTGCGCATGGACCGCATCCCCGGCAAGAATCTGGTGGGCATCGAAGTGCCCAATCCCAAGCGCGAAATCATCACCTTCCGCGAAGTCATCGACAGCCCCTCCTTCCGCGATGCGGGCGGCCTGCTGCACCTGGCGCTGGGCAAGGACATCGCGGGACGCCCGGTGGTGGCCGATCTCAACAAGATGCCCCACCTGCTCATCGGCGGCAGCACCGGCAGCGGCAAGAGCGTGGGCGTGAACGCCATGATCTGCTCCTGCCTCGTGCGCGCCATGCCCAACGAAGTGAAGCTCATCCTCGTCGATCCCAAGATGGTGGAGCTGGGCGTCTACGAGGACATCCCGCACCTGTGGGCGCCGGTGGTCACGGACATGAAGGAGGCGGGCCGCGTCCTCAAGTGGGTGGTGGCCCAGATGGAGGACCGCTACCGCCGCCTGGCCCTGCTCAGCGTGCGCGATCTCAAAGGCTTCAACGCCAAGATCGTGGATGCCGGCGGCATGATCGATCTCACGGACCGCACGCCGAATCCCCGCTGGCCCGACCGCCCCGCCGTGCTGGAGCACCTACCCTATGTGCTGGTGGTCATCGACGAGCTGGCCGATCTCATGATGGTGGCCCGCAGCGAGGTGGAGGACAGCATCGCCCGCATCGCCCAGAAGGCCCGCGCCGTGGGCATCCACCTCATCCTGGCGACCCAGCGGCCCAGCGTCGATGTGGTCACGGGTGTCATCAAGGCCAACCTGCCCAGCCGACTCAGCTACCGCGTGCGTACCAAGATCGACAGCCGCACCATCCTCGACTGCGGCGGCGGCGAGCAGTTGCTGGGCGCAGGCGACGCCCTCTTCCTGCCCAACGGCGCCAGCCACCCCAAGCGCATCCACGCGCCCTTCCTCAGCGAAGAAGAAACCCTGCGGCTGGTCACCTGGCTGCGCGAACGGGGACGACCCGACTACAACCAGTCCCTGGTGAGCGCCATGGAAACCGAGGAAGAGACAGCCCTCTTCGACGAGACCGAAATGAACGGCGTGGATGACATCTACGCCCGGGCCCTGGCCGTGGTGCGCCGCGAACGCAAGGCCAGCACCAGCCTCCTGCAACGCAAACTGAACCTGGGCTATGGCCGGGCGGCCCGCCTCATCGATCGCATGGAAGAGGAAGGCATCGTGGGCCCCGACAGGGGTGCCGGGAAGCCGCGCGAAGTGCTGGTCGAGGCGGAATAGCAGGGCTTCGATCCCTAGGCGAAAGATGGAACGCTGAGAAAAAGTGCATCAGTGTTCATCGGTGGCTCAATGCTTTTCCCATTCAGCGCCGACCTGGACTCAAGCCTGCGAACCAGATGCCGATTCCATGTCTATGAGGATGCGCCATGGACGCCAGTCTTGCCCCTTACCACCAGCACCAGCAGTCGCTGCTCCGATTGGCCAGCCTCTATGAGTCCAGGCTCAATCCTGTCCTGGTGCAAAGGTACCCGGACCTCTGCCTCGCCGAGGCGCAGCGGCTCGTGTCCGAGACCAAGGCCCACCTGGCCATGGAAAGCGCGGTGCTCTACCCGGCCCTGCTCGACGGCCAGGATGCCGACATCCGAGCCGCCGCTCGGGCCCTGGAGACGGGACTGACCGAGCTGATCGCGCGCCTGGGGAGATACGGCCACCACTGGACGAGCGCGGAAGCCATCCGCCGGGCCCCGGAGGCCTTCGTGGGTGCCTCGCTGGATCTGCTTCGAGCCCTCCGCTCGCGCATCGAGGAGGAGACCACGCGACTCTTCCCCTTGGTGGAACGGGCTTAATTCGACGTTTCCACAACCCGCTTGGGCCGCCAATGGCTGCGCTTCTGGGGATCGGCCATGCCTTCGGCGTGGCAGGCGCGGCAGGACTCCAAATGACTGTCCTGATCCCGCCAGTAGACTCGGGATTCGCCTCCGAAATCGCGCCGCCGTTCCATGGGAATGCGCGCCCAGTAGAAGGTGAGGGCTGGCCCCGAGGCCTTCATTTCCAGGGCGTAGAGGGGCCCTCCCTCGGCCCCGGGTCGCCCATAGCGATCTTCCATGGAGCTGAGCACCACCAGGGCGCCCGGGGGCAGGGGCTGGCCCTTGCGGTAGGCGGCTGCGGTTTCGGGATTGGCCCAGGCGCGGATCCACCGACCCCCGTGAGCCAGGGACTTCACCGGGTCGGTGTGAATGGCTTCGAGGGAGGCGTAGTCCAGGGCTCGCACCGGGGCCTTGGCTTCCACATCGAGTTCCTTCAAAGGCATGCTCGGCACAGTGGCTGGCGCCACCACGAGCGCCACCACGGGCGCTGACGCGGGGGCCGCAGCCATGGCCCCACGTCCATGAGCCAGACGGTATCCCCCTTCGCCGCTCAGCAGCAGGAGGGCAGACCAGCCCAGGCCAAGGGCCAGCGTCAGCAGACCCAGGCTTTGATGATCCTTGCGGGGTCGACTCATGGCCCACATGGTCACGCAGCCCACCACCAAGGAAACCCCTCCCAGCAGGGCATGGCGGAAGAGCAGGCCCTCCGTTCCGGAACCCGACGCAGGTACGGGGAGGATGTGGCGGCCCGACATGAGGCCCAGGGCATGGCCAGCCGCCAACCCACTCACCACAGAGGCGAGGGTGCCGAGCAGCCCGGCCCAGCCCAGGTAGCGGGCCACGGTCCACCAGGGCCGGATGCCCCGCCCAGCCCGCTGCGCTGAGAGCAAGGGCCAGGCGAGCAATAGCCCAGCGGCCACCGGGAGGTGGGAGAGGAGGGCGTGTTTGAGGGCGATCCAATCCATGGGTCCCACACCTGTCGATGGCAATGCTTCCCGCAGTCTGTCAGGCCTGGGGAAAACTAGGGAGTGGAATTCCTGTCACAATTGCGGCCATGCGACAGACCCTCCTCCAGCACGTCCAGGCGTCCATCCAGCTGAAACAGTCTTTTTTCGAGCAGGAGATGGACCGCATCATCGCCCAGGCCGACGACATGGCCGAGCGGCTCCGTCGCGGAGGCCGAGTGCTCGTCTGCGGCAATGGCGGCAGCGCCGCTGATGCGCAGCACCTCGCCGCCGAGCTCACGGGTCGCTACGTGAAAGAGCGCCGGGCCCTGGCGGGCATCGCCCTCACAACGGACACCTCCGCCCTCACAGCCATCGGCAACGACTACGGCTTCGACCAGGTCTTCTCCCGCCAGGTGGAGGCCCTGGGTCGCCCCGGCGACCTGCTCATTGGCATCAGCACCAGCGGGAACAGCCCCAACGTGATCCGCGCTGTGGCGTCGGCCAAGGGACTGGGTGTCCGCACCCTGGGCCTGCTGGGCCGGGATGGCGGCAAGCTCGTGGGCCTCATGGACGATGCCCTGGTGGTGCCCAGCACGGTCACGGCCCGCATCCAGGAACTGCACCAGATGATCTACCACTTCTGGTGCGAGGCGCTCGATGCCCACTTCTGAGTTCCTTCGGTGACGCTGGCGACTGCTAGCCTGCTGGCCCTGGCCCTCCTGGTCCAGCCGCAGCCCGCCCTCCATCGCTGGCGGGATGCCCAGGGTCAGGTGCACATCACCACCACGCCTCCACCGGCGGATGCCGAGGTGCTGGAACCCCCGCAATCCCAGGGCGTTGAGCAGGAAAAGACCGCCCACCCAGAGTTGGTGCGCCAGAGTGCCAGCAAGGGAAACCACCGCCAAGTGTCCCTCAGCCCCGCCCAGGAAAAGGCCTGGAAGGCCCTCGACCAGAAGCTCGCCCAGGCCCGCGCGGCGGGTGACTACCAGACACTGGAAGCCGTGGCCGATTCCCTCATGCATGACTGCCTCTGGGGCCACGGGCTCTGGGTCATGCCCATTGTTCCGATCCTGTCGGTGCTGCTCATGGGTCTCCTGGGCTGGTGGTTGGCCCTGGGCCTCCGCACAGGCCCCAGGCTGCCCCTGATCGTGGGTTTCCTCCTGCTGGGATTCGGGCTGGGACACCTGCTCCTGAACGTTTTCCTCTACCACCCCCAGGCCACGCGGTTGCGGCAGAACCTGGAGCTGTTCGAGCTCCACCTGGGCACCGGGAAACCCCTGCGGACCGAGCAGCAGGCCCTTCTGCAACAGCGCTACCAGGCTCTGGGGCAGGCTGCGGAACCCTCCCAAGTTCCCTGGCGTTTCCCTGGTGAAGTGGCGTCCCTGCGGGCGGCCCTGAAGCAGGTGATGGTTGAACCCTGAACTGGAGCGGCGTCTGCCCTCCCTCCGGCAGGCAGCCCAGGCCGAACCCCTCGGACTCTACCTCCATGTGCCCTTCTGTCTGGACCGTTGCACCTACTGCTCCTTCGCCACCACGCGGGATCGCAGCCACCAAACCGAGACCATCGCCCACCTGATCGCGGAGGTCCGAACCTGGGGTACGGCCCTGGGCCATCCCGCCATTGACACGCTCTACCTGGGCGGCGGCACACCCTCGCTCTTGAGTGCGGATGAGTTGGCCGAACTCACCGGCGCCGTGCGGGCCTCCTTCGATCTGTCGCCCCTGGTGGAAGCCACCCTGGAAGCCAATCCCGGCACCCTCGATCCGGCCTGGCTGGATCAAGCCCGCGAGCTGGGCTGGGATCGCATCAGCCTGGGTGTGCAGGCCCTCGATGACACCCTGCTCTCGCGCCTGGGCCGCATCCACGGCGCCGACCAGGCACTGGAAGCCCTCGACCTGACCAGGCGCGCGGGGTTCCAGCGCCGCAGCGCCGACCTCATGGTGGGCATCCCTGGACAGTCGCTGTCCAAGGTGGTCGAGGATGCCCGCGCCCTCGTGGCCACCGGCCTGGAACACCTCAGCATCTACCTGCTGGATCTGGACAAGGCCTGCCCCCTGCGCGCCGAGATCGACGCCGGACGCCTCACCCTGCCCACCGAGGATGAGGTGGCCGATGTCTTCGAAGCCCTGCAGGAGGAGCTGCCGCGCCTGGGCCTGCCCCCCTACGAGATCAGCAACTACGCCCGGCCCGGCGCGGAATCCATCCACAACACCCGCTACTGGGAACGCCGTCCCTACCTGGGCCTGGGGCCCAGCGCCGCCTCCCAGCTGGGCGAGTGCCGCTGGACCGAGTCCAGTCTCATCACGGCCTGGACCGAGCATCGCGGTGCCCTGGAAGTCCAGGACCTGGATGCCGCCGAGGCCCTCGCGGAAATCCCCCTCCTGGCGCTCCGTCTGCACCGAGGCCTCGATTGGGCTGCCCTGCGCGCGCAGGCCTCAACCATGAACCTGCGGCCCCTCGTGGATGCCTGGGAAGCCCGTCTGCGGGGCCTGGCGAAAGAAGGTCTGGTGCAGTGGGATGGCAATCACGTGCGCTTGAGCGGCCGGGGCATGCTCATGAGCAATGGCATCCTGCAGCTGTTTATCTAGCCTCGTATTAAGATGGCTATTGCCCCCGCCGCCCCGGGGAACCCACCGGAGTCCCCTTGCCCTACGTCGGCGAAAGCGCTGCCCTTCTCACTGCCCTCTGCTGGTCGCTGAACTCCATCTGCTTCACGGTGGCCGGACGCCGCGTGGGTTCGGCTTCGGTGAACCTGGGGCGCCTGCTCATGGCCTGGGTCACCCTCCTGCTGGTGCATCTGGTCGTCTATGGCAGCCTCTTTCCTATGCAGGCAGGCGGCGCGCGCCTGGGCTGGCTGGGCGTGTCGGGCCTCATCGGGTTTGCTCTGGGGGATGCGGTGCTGTTCGAGGCCTTCGTGCTGCTCGGGGCGCGACTGGCCATGTTGCTGATGACCCTCTCACCCATCTTCAGCGCCCTGCTGGCCTGGCTCTTCCTGGGCCAGAACCTGAGCCTGCCGAAAATCCTGGCCATGGTCGTCACCCTGGGCGGCATCGGCTGGGTGGTCTGGGGCGGCGGCGAGCACGAGGACCATCCCCACCTCTGGCGCGGCATCCTGCTGGGCATCGGCGGTGCCCTGGGACAATCAGTGGGCCTGGTCTTCAGCAAGTTCGGCCTGGTGGGAGGCTTCCCGCCCATCTCCGCCAACCTCATCCGCGTGACGGCCGGCGTGCTGGCCC
The DNA here is from genome assembly GCA_043775845.1 of Acidobacteriota bacterium. Classification (GTDB taxonomy): domain Bacteria; phylum Acidobacteriota; class Holophagae; order Holophagales; family Holophagaceae; genus Geothrix. The sequence goes on along the minus strand of JAYVRY010000089.1, from coordinate 19,844 downwards.
TCCTGCTGTACTTCGGCCTTCGGGGCAGCCTGCGCAGCACCCTGGGCACGTTGCGCGATGGCCGGGCCACGGCGTTCATCGGCCTGGGCGCCGTGACCGGCCCGGTGCTGGGCGTGGTGCTCTCCCTCATCGCCATCACCAAGGCCTCCATGGGTGTGGCCGCCACACTGATGTCCCTCTCGCCCGTCATCCTGCTGCCGGTGTCCCACTTCGTATTCAAAGAGAAGATCGGCGGCCATGCCATCCTCGGGACGCTGTTGGCCCTGGCGGGAGCTGCCGCCCTGTTCTTTGTGTAATGTCTGTAAAACCCAACGACGCTTGCAAAGGGTGAGGGAGCCTGCCCAAGATTTCAGCGCGACTGACGGTATGCGATCAAATTACTCATTTATGTATGAATGATTGTTTTTGACCAACAGCATGAAATCACTCTGGAGCATACTTAGCACCGCTTCAGGAGGCATCATGCGTATGAGCCACTCCACCCAAGTCGCTGTTTGGGCGCTCAGCCTCACCCTATGGGCTGGCGACAAACCCATCGAGGTGAAACCTGGCGAGGCCATCCCGGCCAAGATCATCAGGTCTGACCACATGGGCCCCTTCAAGGCCGATGTGCCAGCCGTGCTGCCCATGGTGGTGATCAGTTTTCAGACCCAGCTCACAGAAAAGGGAAGCGGCCTCGGTTCCTTTCTTGGCGGTGGAAAGGAATACACCCTTGGCGGCATCTCCCCCGCGCTGATGCAAAAAATAACCGACGAAGCTCAGGAAGCCATCGAAGCCGAGTTGACGGCCGCTGGCTGGAAGGTGCTGCCCTTCGACAAGATCGCCGAATTGGACGTCTACAAGGCGTGGATCAAATCCCCGGACCACAGCGTGGAGGAAGTGAAACGCCAGTTCTTCTCGGCTGGCAAGGGCGCTTCCACCCTCTCTGCCAAGGAAATGGAACGGGTATTCGTGGGGGGCAAGCGCCCTCTCGTGGGCAATGGCATGGTGCTTGGTGGCTGGACGGGTGGCATCGCCCTCTGCAAGATCGGACACGCCGTGGGGGCCAAGGTCATTCTCTTCCGGGCTCTGGTGAACTTCGAACAGGCCGGAGCGGGCTTCGGGATCTTTTCGGGCTCGGAGTGGCACCAGAAGACCGGCCTTCAGATTAGCTACGCAGAGATGCAGGCCTACCCCCCCGACGCCAGCGGCTCTACCCCCACTCGGATCGCCACCGAAGCAGCCATCGCCCTGCCCGCCGATTGGGTCAAGGACATCGAAAAGACGAGCAACGGAAAGAAGCTGATGGCGGATCCTGAGCGTTATGAGCAGGCCACGGTGGAAGCCATCCGATCCGTGGCCAAGGGATTCGCGGCGCTGGCGAAGAAATAGCCCGTCGGCTCATCGGCCAATCGGGGCCACCATGCCCATCCCGTTTTTCGAGGCAGTCTGCGAGTGTGGTCTCTGAACCTGATCACCCTGTGGAGCCCCCATGTCCCTGCGCAAGGATCCCGTCAGCTGGCTCTACCCCGCCATCGAGCCGTACAAGGTGCAGCGCCTGAAAGTCTCAGATCTGCACGAACTGTACGTGGAAGAGAGCGGCAATCCCCAGGGCAAGCCCGTGGTCTTCCTGCACGGCGGTCCCGGCGGCGGCACCAGCCCCAAACACCGGCGCTACTTCGATCCCCAGCGCTACCACATCATCCTGTTCGATCAGCGCGGCTGCGGCGCGAGCACACCCTACGCCGAAGTGCGCGAAAACAGCACCTGGGATCTGGTGGCCGACACCGAGCGCATCCGCGAGCACCTGGGCCTCGAGCGCTGGATGGTCTTCGGCGGTTCCTGGGGCGCGACCCTGGGCCTGGCCTACGCGCAGAAATATCCGCAGCGTGTGACCGAACTCATCCTCCGCGGCATCTTCCTGCTGCGCCAGCGCGAGGTGGACTGGCTCTACCAGGAAGGCGCCAGCCGCATCTTCCCCGATGCCTGGGAACCCTACCGCGAGGCCATTCCCGAAGCCGAGCGCGGCGATTTCATGCAGGCCTACGCCAAGCGCCTGCTCAGCGAAGATCCGGCAGTGAACCTGCCCGCCGCCAAGGCCTGGAGCATCTGGGAAGGCGCCACCAGCAAGCTCATTCCCGATCCCGATTTCATCGCCTCCTACGGCGACGAGGCCACCACGCTCGCCTTCGCCCGCATCGAGTGCCACTACTTCCTCAACAAGGGCTGGTTCGAGGAAGCCCAGCTGCTGCGCGATGCGCCGAAGCTTCAAGGCATTCCCGGCGCCATCATCCAGGGCCGCTACGACATGGTGTGTCCCATCGAAAGCGCCTGGGCCCTGTCGAAAGCCTGGCCCGAAGGGGATCTCGTCATCGTCCCCGACGCCGGCCACAGCGCCTATGACGCGGGCATCTCGCGGGCGCTGGTGGCGGCCACGGACCGGTACTCCGCGTAGGCCAGTCATCGCCGCGAAGCGAGCTTCCTGCAACGGGAAGGCCGCTCCCTGGCTATAGTCTTGGCCAAGAGGGTGGCGTCATGTCCAAGCCTGAGCAGGCACCCACACCGGCCGACCCATCGTCCGCCCCGGTCAGCCCCGAGCGCATGCGGGCCCTGCTCGACTATTCCTGGGACATCCTCAGCCTCCTCGATGGCCAGGGCAAGCTCATCTACAACTCACCCGCGGCGCAACGTCTGCATGGCTTCGAGGCGACGGAGATGGAAGGTCGCAGCACCTTCGAGTTCTTCCATCCGGAGGATGCGGCGAAGGTCGGAGAAACCTTCCAGAACTGTCTGGCCCAACCCGGGCTGCCCTTCCGCGTGGAGTACCGCTACGCCCGAAAGGATGGCACCTGGATCTGGATGGAAGCCGTGGCTGTCAACCTCCTGGATACGCCTGCCATCCAGGCCATCGTGGTCAACTCCCGGGACATTTCCGAGCGCATGGCGGGGCAGCAGGCCTTGCGCGAATCGGTGCAGTTCTCCGACCTGATCCTGAACGCCCTGTCGGCCAGTGTGGCCGTGCTGGATGAGCGGGCCTGCATCATGAAGGTCAATCAGGCTTGGCGGGATTTCGCCTGGGCCAACGACCACCGCCCTGCGAACCCCACCTGGGAAGGCGTGAACTACCTCGAGGTTTGCGAGCTCGCCACAGGCCTGGATTCGGCAGAGGCCAAGGCCATGGCTGAGGGCATTCGGGCCATGCTCCGACACGAGATTCCGGAGTTCACGCTGGAATACCCCTGCCACTCCCCCAGCAAGAAACGTTGGTTCCAGGCCCGGGTGACGCCCTTCCATGGTTCACCCACGCCGCATCTTGTCGTGGCCCACCTGGACGTGACCGCCCTCAAAGAGGCAGAGGACAAGCGCCTCGAACTGGAGCGCCTGCTCCACCGGGCCCAGAAAATGGAAAGCCTGGGCAGCCTAGCTGGGGGCGTGGCCCACGACATCAACAATGTGCTCGGCTCCATCCTGGGCATGGCCTCCATGCAGGAGGAAATCCAGCCCCTGGGTTCTCCAGCTCGCAAAGCCTTTTCGATCATCACCAAAGCCTGTCTGCGGGGCGGCTCCCTCGTGCGGCGCCTGCTGGACTTCGCCCGTCAGGGTCTGACCGAAGTCGCCGAGGTGCACTTGAATTCGCTGATCCTTGAAGAGGTCCAGTTGCTGGAGCGGACCACCCTGGGCCAGGTGCATTTCACGACCGACCTCGCTCCAGACCTGCTCCCTATCCGGGGGGATGCCAGCGCCCTGGTCCATGCCGTCATGAACCTCTGCATCAATGCCGTGGATGCCATGCCCGGAGGTGGCAGCCTCAGCATCCGCACCCGGAATGGGGCAACCGGCTGGGTGGAACTCGAAGTGGAGGATACAGGGTCAGGCATGCCGCAGGAGGTCCTGGAGAAGGCCATGGATCCCTTCTTCACCACCAAGCCCATTGGCAAGGGCACTGGGCTGGGGCTCTCCATCGTCTACCGCACCGTCAGCGCCCACCAGGGAACCATGGAACTGCAGAGCGTGCCCGGCAGCGGCACCCGGGTAATCCTGCGTTTTCCCGCGTGCAGGCCCAGTCTGGCCGATCCCGAGGACCACCTGGCGGTTCCCGAAACCCAGGGGCCATCCCTGGAGGTCCTCCTCATTGACGATGACGACCTGATCCAGTTCACCCTGGGGCCGGTCATCGAATGCCTGGGCCATAACCTGCGCCTGGCCAGCAGTGGGGAGGCAGCTTTGGAATGCCTCGAGACAGGGTATGTTCCTCAGGTCGTCATTCTGGATATGAACATGCCGGGCCTGGGTGGCCAGGGCACCCTGCCCCGCTTGCGAAAACGCCTTCCGGACGTGCCCGTGCTGCTCGCCACTGGACGCGTGAACCAGGAGGCCCTGGATCTGGCCCAGGCCTACGCCCATGTGAAACTGCTGCCCAAGCCCTTCAGCATGCAAGAGCTGAGGACGCGTCTGGACGGCCTGTTCGCCTGATCCTCAGGCCTTGGCGCGGTTCCTGAAGTGGTCATAGACGAACCAGGCCACACCGGCCAGCAATAGCACGCCGATGACGGCATCCAGCTTGTGGAAGTAGACACCCAGGGTGTTCCACTTCTCGCCCAGCTTGTAGCCCACCCAGGCCAGGGCCAGGCACCAGGGGAGGCTCCCCAGGAACGTGTAGAGGTGGAACCGGGTGCGGTCCATTTTGGCGATGCCCGCAGGCAGGGCGATGAAGGTGCGCACCACGGGCAGCAGGCGGCCGATGAAGATGGCCCAGGTGCCGAAGCGTTCGAAGAAGCGGTGGGCCTGGTCCAGGTGGCCCGTGTGCAGCCAGATGTAGCGGCCATACTTCTCCACGGCGCGGCGTCCGCCCCAGGCGCCCACCTCGTAGGCGGGGATGCTGCCCAGGTTGCAGCCCAGGGCTCCGAAAAGGCCCGCGATCCAAATCTGCGCCACGGGGTTGCCTGCGCCCAGACCGAAGAAGCTGAGCTGCCCCTTGAAGGCCAGATAGCCCGCGAAGGGCATGATCACTTCGCTGGGCAGGGGGATGCAGGCGCTTTCGATGGCCATGAGCAGCATGACGCCAAGGGGACCGGCGGCGGCCATGAGGGCCACCATCCAGGCGACAATCGGGGCAAGAATCTTCTGCAGCATGTGTCGAGTCCCAAAAGGATCCAGTCTACCGGGAGGTTAGACTGTTGGGATGTCCGAGGATCTCGTCCGTAATCGCAAGGCCTTCCACAACTACCACGTCCTCGAGACCTGGGAGGCAGGCATCGCCCTGCAGGGCACCGAAGTGAAGGCCCTGCGCGCTGGCCTGGGCCAGCTGCAGGACGCCTACGTGGATGCCGTGGGCGGGGAGCTGTGGCTCAAGCAGGCCCACATCTCACCTTACGAGTTCGGCACCTACGCCAACCACGAGCCCCTGCGCGCCCGCAAGCTCCTGCTGCACAAGGCCGAGATCACCAAGATCACCGCCAAGGTCATCCGCAAGGGCCTCACCATCATCCCCCTGGCCATCTACCTCAACGAGCAGGGCCTGATCAAGGTGAAGGTGGCTCTGGCCGAGGGCAAGGCCGTGGGCGACAAGCGCGAGGCGCTCAAGCAGCGCGAACAGAAGCGCGAGATGGACCGCATCCGCAAGGGTGCGCGGGAGTAAAAAGTTCCTGCCCATCGGCCAAGGAGCCCATGGCGCCGCTGAATCCTTTCCTCAAAAGACAAGGAATTGATGTCAGCGGAGGGCAACAGAGAAGCTGAGGGAAGCGGAGGAAAAGGAACAACTATTTCTTTCCCCGCTCTCCTCCGCACCTCCGCATCCCTCCGCTTATAAAATTCTTTTCATGGTTGGGGGCCACGCCTCGTATCAGGGCGTCAGCACCACCTTCACATTGGCATCCACGGCGGCCTTGTCCACATAGCCGATGTACTTCGGGTTTTCCGCCACCAGTTTGACCACGGCCTTGTCATCCGGCAGTGCCTTGGGCGGCTGCCCCGCACCGGAGAAGGACAACTTCGCCCAGTGCGCCTTCAGTTGCGCGGCATTCTTCCCGAGCACCTTCTGGTAGAACTCGTTGCGAGCCGCAGCGCCTTCCGAGTGATCGAGGGGCTCGGCCATGGCGCCCGTGTAGTAGGTCTTCGCCTGACCCAGGAAGATCTGGGATACCTGGTCGGCCGTCAGTTTGGAGATGGGGCTCTTGGTTGAGATGATCACCACCACCTGGGCCTGAGCCAGAGTGGACGCCACGCCAAGTGCCATGCTCAGGACTGCGCCAAAGAGATTGTTCATCCTCATGGTTGGCTCCTTCTCAGAACACGAAATCGAGGTTGACGGTGACCACGTTGTAACTCTTGCCCTTCACGAAGGCCGCGGTCGGAGCGGCCAGGGTGCCCTGGGAGTTGGTGGCGTTCTTGACCTGGTCGACCTGCAACTTCAGGTCAAAGTTCTTCATGAAGTCCCAGCGAATCCCCGCCGAGTAACTGTCCTGGGCCTTGTTGCCACTGGCGAGCAGAGCACTGGCGACAGGGTTGGGGTTGGTGATTTCTGAATCGGTCTGACGGTGGGCCACCATCAGGTAAGGGGTCCAGTCCCCAAACCTCATCCCACCCGTCACATAGCCCGAGGTGGCATGGAGCACCAGGTCATCCGCACCGGCATTCTTTCCCACTTCTGCGGTAACGAACCAGTTGCCTGGATCGTACTGGTAGGCGATGGACATGTAGGTGGTGTGCTTCGCGTTCATATCGAGTTGGTCCGCCAGGGCCGGGTTGGGCGCCAGTCCAAGGGGCGCGATCCCATTTCGGATCTGGTTCAACCCCGCGGTGATGGCGGGATTCTTCGCCGTGATGTCGAACTGGCTGTAGAAAGCCCGATAGGTCGAATTGCCCTGAACGGCGATCAAGCTTAAGCCGACGACTTTCCTGGCGCTGAAGGTGGTGACAGCTCCCCGGCCAAAGCCGATGTCGTCGTAGGAGCCCCCAAACACGGCCGTCGAGAGGGCCACGCTTCCGAGATTCATCTGCCAGGTGATGTCGCCACCATCCAGGCTGGTAAAGGGGTTGAACTGGTACACCTCCACCGGGGGACGAACCCAGATGTAGGCGTAACCCGTCTTCTGATAGTCCGAGATGATGAAGGCGGGGAGTGGCACGCGGCCGGCGCGAAGGGAAAGCCCTGGGGTCACTTGGGCCTTCAGGAACCCCACCTGCACTTTGGGGTTGTAGGTCCGGTCGTATCGATACTCCGAGACCCCCTGAATCATGAGGCTGAACATGTCGCCGAACTTCGCATTCGCCTGGAGGCCCACCTTCTTGTCGGGACTGTAGGCGTTATCCCGGCTGAATCCAGACCCATCCGGTTGCAGCGCGGTGCTGACAAAATCTGCATTTTTTTCGCTGGAGTGGACGACACCAAAGGTGCCGAACCCACTAAATTTGAAAAAGTCTCCTTCGCTTCCCTGGGCCTTCACCGGAGCGGCGAGAGTCAGTAGTGCGAGAGCACCAAGCAGGTGCTTTCCTGTGGGCATGGCTATCCTCCTTGGACAGTGCCGACGGCCATCGCAGCCTGTACGGGTCTAGCCCTTTTTCGACCCCCATGCCAAGGCATGTGAATTTTGCCCTGGTTTTGCAAACCCCTGAGTTTGTACATGCAATTGAGATTCAAACCCGAGCTGCTGGGCATTGATGCGTCATTCTGTTCTTATCGTCAGATCCGGAGTCAGACCTTCACCATGCAGCCCGCCTCCAAGCCAGCTTCCATCTTCGCCAACCGGGACTTCACCCTGCTCTTTGGCGGTAGCAGCGTCTCGGCCATCGGGGATCAATTCACACTGGTCGCGCTGCCCTGGCTGGTGCTGAAGCTGAGCAACGATCCCGGCGCCCTGGGCCTGGTGCTGGCGGTCATGGCCCTGCCCCGCGCGGCCTTCATGCTCATCGGGGGCGCGGTGGTGGATCGCATGTCGCCGCGCCGGGTGCTGCTGATCTCCCGCTCCGTGAACGCGGCTTTCGTGGCCCTGCTGGCCCTGCTGGTGCTCAGCGGGGCCATCCAAATGTGGATGCTCTACGTCATCGCCGTGGGCATCGGACTGTCCACGGCCTTTGCCTATCCGGCGGGTTCGGCGATTTTGCCCCAGCTCATGAAACCTGAACACCTGCAGGCGGCCAACGGCCTGTTGATGGGCCAGCGGCAGGTGAGCATGATCGTGGGCCCCATTCTCGCGGGGCTGCTCATCGCGGGCGGCGCCCACGTCGCGACGGGTAGCCGCCTGGCCGATGCGCGCGGCATGGGGCTGGCGTTCAGCGTCGACGCCCTGAGTTTCCTCTTTTCGCTGATGTCCCTGTACCTGATTCGTGTGCACAGTGACAACCATCCGCCCAAGCCCGAAGGCGGCCTGCTCTCCGACGTAATGGTGGGCCTCCGCTTCATCTGGGCCGATGTCCAGCTGCGCTCGTTCATCCTCTACGTGGCCATCGTCTCCATCTTCGTGGGGGGCCCGGTGCAGGTGGGCCTGCCCGTGCTGGCGGATACGCACCTGCAGCATGGCGCGGCTTCTCTGGGCATCCTCATGACCACCTACGGCGTGGGCATTCTGCTGGGCAATGTCCTGTCGCGCCTGGGCACGCGGGTCTCCCGCGGTCACCTGGGCATCCTCATCCTGAGCCTGGACACCCTCGCGGGCCTGCTGTTTGCGGCCCTCACGCTCACCCATGCCACCTGGAGCGCCTCCCTGGTGCTGGGCGTGGTGGGCTGCTTCGCGGGCATCGCGCAGGTGGGCCTGTTCACCTGGATTCAGCAGCGGGTGCCCCTGGCCATGATGGGCCGGACCATGAGCCTGCTCTTCTTCACCTTCATGGGCGTGGGGCCCATCGCCGCCGCCGTGGCCGGCGCGATGCTCAAGATCATTTCCCTCACGACACTCTTCGCGGGTGCGGGCTTCACCCTCAGCGGCATCGCCCTCTTCTGCCTCACCCGGCCTTCCCTGCGCGGCATCGGCGTATCCACCCCAGCCGCAACCTGAGTTCGGAACAACCCTCAGTACGAACTCTCTTCCTTCGCGGGGGGATAGGGCTGGCCGAACTTGTTCTTGTGGGGTTCCAGGGCGGGTTGGTTGGCCTGCAGGGTCCACTCACCGCGGGTGATGCCCTCGCCGATGCTCACGGTCCAGTTCTTTTCGCCCACCTCGGGATGCCATAGGCGCAGGCGGTAGCTCCCGGCGGGAACCTCGCGGAAATCCACGCCCGAGGCCCGGTCCAGCGATTGCACGAAGGGCGTTTCCACCACCCACAGGAAGGCATACATGCTGTGGTGCACGTTGCAGTAGAGCTTCACCAGGCCGGCCTTCGCCACGGTGATTCTGGGCGTGCCGCCGGGCTCGTAGTGGCCCGTGTCGAAGGGCTGGGCGCAGCAGGGACTGAACACGTTGTGCAGGATGCTGTCCTGGTTGGGGAAGGCCACCTCGCTGCCCACGGTGGTCCAGGCCACGCGGGGCAGGAAGCGCTTGCCCGTGGTGCGGATTTTCAGCAAGGGGCGTTTCTCCACCTTGGGGTGCGGGCCCAGGGGTTCCAGCATGGCCAGGCAATCCGTGAGGGCATCCCAGCGGCGGCCATCCTTGTCCATGACCGTCACCCGCCCCTTAAGCCCCCCCGCCGTGAGGCTTGTGGCCAGCAGGGCGGCCAGGAGGAGGCCCCCGGCGATCAAGACAGGCCCTCATCCAATTGGCCGCTGAAGGCCACGGGGCCTTTGCCCAGAGCCTGCCGCAGCACCGTGGCGTGGCTGACCTCGTCGCCCAGGATCCGGGCCGCGGCCTCCTGCAGGCGGCGGTGGCGGAACTGACTCAGGGCCTCCCGGTAGGCGCGGGCCGCTTTCAACTCCAGGAACAGCGCCAGCCGGAGCACGTCCGCCTCCGTGGCGAGGTCGAAGGCGCTGAGGTCATAGCTGGGCTTGGCGGTGATGGGAAAGCCCCCCAGCTCGTGGATGGCCGCGGTGAGGGCCGTCCGATGGGTTTCGTGGCTGCCCTTGAACAGCCCGCCCACACCAAGGACGCCAGGCGAGAGCAGCCCCGAACCTGCGGCCAGGCCGTAGGCGTAGATGGCCGTGTGTTCCAGTTCCAGGGCCACGTTGAGCAAGGCCACGTCGGATGGCATGCGGCGGGCCGGGGCGGCGAGGGCCGAAGGCATGGCCAGGGCAGCGCCACCGCCGAAGAGGGTTGCGAGGAAGGCGCGTCGCTGGGTCATGGGGCTCCCGGGGTTGCCCTTGGGATGACAGTCCGGTCCGATTCGTTGCACGGGCACGAAGGATCGGGCATCAGAGGTAAGATCACCCAGCATTCAACCGCCCCTGGAGGCCCATGTCCACCTTGCGTTGGCACCATACCCTCGCCTGGAAGTTCTTCCTCCGCACGGCGCTGGCCATTCTCTTCCTCATGGGCGTGGTCCTCTGGGTGGCCTTCGACCAGGCCCAGAAGGGGGCCCGGAGTTCGGCCGAGCGCGGCCTGCGCACCGCCAGTCGCGTGCTGGATAAGCAGGTGCCCCAGGAAATCCGAGTGCTGGACGCCGGGTTGGAGGTCTTCGTCACCCAGAGCACCAACAGCACCTACATCGACACCGCGGAAAAGAAGGGCGAGGTCAGCAGCGTGCGGGACTACCTGCTGCAAAGCCTCCCCAACCTGAAGTCCGATATTGCCGTGGTCGTGCGGCCCTCGGGCCAGCTGCTCTCCTGCACCACGGACGGCCGCCGCCATGATTACACCGAAGTGGCCATCATCCAGATGGCCCTGGACCCTGAAGGCGCCAAGGGCGCCGGGTATCCGGGGCCCTCCTACGCAGGCTTCCTGGAGCTGCCCGAGGGCACGTTCAAGGGCTTCTACCTCACCGTGGCCCGGCCCCTGCGTCTGCCGGATGGCCAGGTCGTGGGCGCCATGCTGGTGGGCCGCCGCCTCAATGATGTCGCCGCCACGGACATGCGGGACATGGCCGTGGGGCGCATGGAGCCGCCCTCCCATGTGGCGGTCATCTCGAAGGGCCGGCTGGTGGGCAGTACCCTGGCGGATCAGTCCGCGACGCTGGATCAGGTACTCACGACCAGTGAGCGCTACGGGCCCATCCACGATCACCTCATGGGAGGGCAGCCCTCGGACCTCTTTCCGGTGCGCCTGGGCGGCGCGGAGTACCTGGCCCGGGTGTACCCCCTGCGGGGTTCCGATGGCCTTCGCTACGAACTGGCCACGGCCCTGCTCCTGCCCCTGGAGCCCTTCATGGCTCCCTTCCGGAAACTGCAGTGGAGCATCCTGGGCACCGGCGCCGTGGGCCTGCTGGTGGCCCTGGCCATCGCCCTCCACTCCGCCCGGGGCGTGACCGCGCCCCTGGCCCGGCTCACGAAAGCCACCGCCCAGTTGGCGGAGGGCGAACGCCCCGACCTGCCCGAAGGCGCGCCCCGTGATGAGGTGGGTGCCCTCACGGCGGCCTTCCGCGCCCTCCTGGGCGAACTCAAGGCCAAGGAGGACCTGTTGGCCGTCCTCGAAAGTTTGCGCTCGCAGGCTTCGCCCACGCCGCCCAGCCAGGCGGGCCACACGGTCCTGGATCTGGATGCCACGGTGATGGTGCCCTCGGGTTCCCAGGGGCTTACCAGCGCAGGCCCAGGCGCAGGTCCGGGCGCAGGTCCGGGCGCGCCGGGACGGCGGATCGCCCTGCGCGAAGGCGACGTATTTGCGGGTCGCTACCGCATCGACTCGGTGCTGGGGCGCGGTGGCATGGGGCTGGTGCTCAAGGCCCATGACCAGCAGCTGGGCGAAGATGTGGCCATCAAGGTCATCCGCCCCGAACATGAACTTGACGCGGCCTTCCTGGAGCAGCTCAAGCAGGAGATCAAGCTGGCCCGGCGCATCACGCACCGGCACGTGCTGCGCACCCATGATTTCGGCGAGGCCTCGGGCATCCCCTTCGTGACCATGGAATACCTCAAGGGCGTCACCCTCAAGCAGCTCCTGGACGATCGCGGGCGCCTGCCCCTGGCCCTGGTGCTCCGCATCGGCCGCCAGGTGGCGGAAGGCCTGGAGGCCGCCCACGCCGAGGGTGTCGTACACCGAGACATCAAGCCCATGAACGTACTCTTCGATCTCCGGGGCGATGCCAAGATCATGGATTTCGGCCTGGCCACCCCCGTGGCCGCCGCGGGCGTGGGCTCCGATGGCAACCTCTTCGGCACCCCGCGCTACATGGCTCCCGAGCAGATCCGCGGCGCCGGCGCCGATCCCCGCACGGACCTCTACGCCCTGGGCGTCATGCTCTTCGAACTGTCCGTGGGCCGGGCGCCCTTCGAAGGCAGCGACATCACCGAGCTGCTGCGCCAGCACCTGAACACCGCGCCCCCCGATGCCCATCAACTGGCCCCCGACCTGCCCCCCGCCTTCACGCGGCTGCTGGCCAGGCTGCTGGAAAAGGACCTGAACCAGCGCCCCGCCTCGGCCGCCGAGGTGGTGGACCTGCTCAAAGGGGTGGCCACCGCCTAGTCACTTACTCTGCGAGATTAAGGTGGAGCGGGCCCCCACCGCGATGGTGCGCCACGAATTCGCGAATCGCGGTTCACCTTCACCTTCACTTTTCCTCAGTTCACCCATAAATTTCCATCTGGTTTGAACCTGAACGTGAAATTGTGAAACATTCGGAGATCCCAAATTCGGTCGGGAACATTCTGGGGCGGTTGTTCTTCGGTGATCGTGCCTGTGGCGGGGTCAACATCCCACCAATGAATGGAAGGCCATCGATTCAAACTCAACTGATCTTGCTCGACATTGGCCTTCTGCTGGACCTCATCGTCAAGATACTGGAGGCTTTTCTTGGTGGGATAAGCATCCATACCTGTTAACACCGCGGCCTCATCTCGGCTCGCGATGAGCAGGTGCCCATTCGGGCGGGGTTGACAAGCAAGGATGGCCCAATCCAGGCGATTAGGTGGGCCCAGCTTCTCTTCTGTCACGCCTGAAAACAGTTTGATGTTGCGCTTGAGGGCACCGCTTCTGTCATCAAAAACCCACAGATAACCCGGGCGACGGGCAACCAGGACCAACCCTCCTGGGTACCGAAGCATGGGATTCCCCAAGAGCATTGCCAAGAGTGCTGTGTATTTGGGATTGAATTCACACTTAGGACCTGGGTCCCCAGCCAGCGGACGGCTTTGAATAGCCAGAGGCTCTTTCAAACCCAGATCAACCAACTCGGTTATCGAAAGAATTCCCTTGTCATTGGTTTCCGCGGTGGCGTACGGAGAAAACTTGTTCCCGAGATAAAAGCACCCAGGCCCTGAAACCAAAAAATAGCGTTTCCCGTCTAGGTGATGGATGGCTACGCAACGTCCATTCCCACCCTGATAGGTTGCGTTGACATCCCATGTCTTCAGATCAATGCTGCGGTAAAGGTATGCGTTTTGAGGGTTTTTCGTGGATCCCTTGGCCGTAGCCCAAGCTGCGTGGTCTTTGAATTCCATCACCAACGAATTTTCAGGGGCCTTGAGTTGGATGGCGGATGATCCCAGCGCTACTGGCGATTCGATTCGTAGAATTTTGGATTCCGAGTACCCAATAGTCACAACTCTAGAGTCATCCCAGGTCATCCAATCCTGATGCTTATTTTGAACCTGCGCATTCAGGCAAAACGAAACAAAACAACACAGGTAAATCCTCGCTGCATAAGCCACCAGGCATTCCTCCAAAGTCAATTTTATAGACCTGGGCAGACCCTCTCAGGGTTGACGAATTCTTCTATCATTTGACTGTCCGAGCCATACAAATTACATTTAGTGTAGCCCCAAAAGAATTTATGACACCAGACAGACATCCCGCTTCCGCTGCATCTCTCACTTGCGGCAAAAGAATTGATCGGATTACCAAGCAGTATCAATGCAATCATTACCTTGCTGATATGTTTCCAATACGAATTTAAGAATGCAGCCCAAATTTTCATCCATCCCCCTGAAGGTTAGCAATAAATTTACCCCCCCCCCGCCGCCCGAAAAAGCAAACCGCTTTTCAAACACTGCCGAATGTCTTCTAACAATCTGGCGAACTTTAATTGGAGGCCCACCCACCCTGGGCGAAGCGCGCAAGCTTTTCATCGCTGCCCCGCAGGGCCAGCGCCCGCGCCACGAAGCGGCCGATGGGATCGGCTTCAAGATTGACCGCATCGCCGGGGCGCATGTCCTTCAGGGCCGTATGCTTCACGGTCTCGGGAATGAGGGCCACGGTAAACCAGTCCGTGCCGCACTCCACCACGGTAAGCGAGATGCCCTCCACGGCGATGGAGCCCTTGGGGGCGGTCATGGGCGCCAGGACCAGGGGCATGGCGAAGCGCCAGATCCCTTCATCCACGCCGCCGTGGCCCTGAGGGCGCTCCACCAACTGGCCGATGCCATCCACATGCCCCGAGACCAGGTGGCCATCCAAGGGATCGCCCACACGCAGGGCGGGCTCCAGGTGCAGGGTGGCACCGAGGGGCAGGCGCCCCAGGGTGGACTTTTCCAGCGTCTCTTCGCTGAGGTCGGCCTCCCAGGCGCGGCCATCCACCGCCACGCTGGTGAGGCAGACGCCATTCACGGCGATGCTGGCCCCCAACTCTGCGCGGGCCAGCAGGCCCGCGGGAGCTGCGATACGCAGGCGGGCGCCGCCCGGACGGGAGGTGCGGGCTTCGAGGGTGCCGAGGTGTCGGATGAGGCCGGTGAACATGATCAGATCTTAACGCCGCTGCGCCGGGTGGCAGCGGAATCTCAGGCCTTGGCAGCCTTCTCCAGGCGGCTATGCTTCGAACCAAAGAGGAAATAAACCACCAGCCCGATGCCCAGCCAGATGAAGAAGCGGTACCAGGTCATGGCGGGCAGGCCCTTGGCGATCCAGAAGCAGCCCAGGATGCCCAGGGGCGCGATGATCCACGCGAAGGGCATGGTGAACTTGCGGGGGGCCTCGGGACGACGGTGGCGGAGGATGAGCACGGCGCCGCAGACGATGACGAAGGCGAAGAGGGTGCCGATGTTGGCCAGCTCCACCACCTCGTCGATGTTGAGCAGGGCCGCGGGAATGGCCACGATGAGGCCCGTGAGCACGGTGGCATTCGAGGGCGTCTTGAACTTCTGGTGCACCTTGCCAAACCAGGGGCCCAGCAGGCCATCGCGGCTCATGCTCATGAAGATGCGGGGCTGGCCCACCTGGTAGACGAGCAGCGCGGCGGTGGTGGCGATGACGGCGCCGAAGCTGATGACGCCAGCAATGGCGGTCATCTTGTGCTCGGTGAAGATATAGGCCAGGGGATCGGCGATGCCGCCCAGGCGGCTGTAGTGGATCATCCCCGTCACCACCAGGGCCACGGCGGCGTAGATCACCGTGCAGATGAGCAGGGACCAAAGGATGCCCCGGGGCAGATCCTTGCCGGGATTCTTGCATTCCTCCGCCGTGGTGCTCACAGCATCGAAGCCGATGAACGCGAAGAAAATGATGGCCGCGCCGGATTGGATGCCGGGCCAGCCGTGGGGCACGAAGGGGTGGTAGTTGGCGGGGCTGATGAACTTGATGCCCAAGCCCACCACCGCCAGCAGGATGATCACCTTGACGATCACCATGACGCTGTTCACGCGGGCGCTTTCCTTGATGCCGATGTAGCAAAGCCAGGTGATGAGGCCCGTGATGATGACGGCCAGCAGGTTGATGGTGATGGGGCAGCCCGCCACGGTGGGCGCGGTCTTCACCACCTCCCAGTTGGCGAAGGTGGCTGCGCCATTGATGAGCCCCGCCTTGGCCTGAGCCAGCACGTGCAGCTTGGCGCCCAAGCCCATGGCTGGCACGCCCTGGACGAGCTTCAGCGCGCTGCGCGGATCCATGCCCAGCCAACTGGGAATGTCCACATGCAGCACGGAGGAGAGGAAGCTGCGGGCGTAGTCGCCCCAGGATATCGCCACGGCCACGTTGGAAATGGCGTATTCCAGGAGGAGATCCCAGCCGATGATCCAGGCCATCAATTCGCCCAGTGTCGCGTAGGCGTAGGTGTAGGCGCTGCCCGATACCGGGATCATGGAGGCCATCTCGGCGTAGGCCAGGGCCGTGAAGCCGCAGATAAGGGCCACCACGAGGATGCTGATCACGAGGGCGGGACCGGCGGGCAGGCGGCCATCGGCCACGTTGCCCGCAGCGGCGGTACCGATGGCGCTGAAAATGCCCGCGCCGATGATGGCCCCGATGCCGAACATGGTGAGGTCGAAGGCGCCCAGGTTCTTCTTCAGTTGGTGCTCGGGCTCATCGGCGCTGGCGCGCAGCTGTTCCAGGGACTTGGTTCGGAAGAGGCGATTCAGCATGGGGGCCTTGGGGGAGAACGATCATGCTATCAGGAGGCCCTGGACGGCCGCAGGCGGTAGGCTAAGGGCCGGATGAGACTTTGGAACGACCGTCGCCTGCGCCTGTCCCTCACGGGGCTGGGTGTCCAGTACCTCCTGGCCCTGCTGGCGGTGGGCGCCTTCTCCGTCAACACGGGCAACAACCTGCTCTACCTGGTGTTCTCGCTCATGCTGGGCCTCTTCCTGGTGTCGGGCATCCTGAGCCGCCGCGCGCTGCAGGGGCTCCGGATCGTGGATCTGGAGGAAGGCAACCTCTTCGCCCGGGTGCGTGGTGGCCTCCGGCTGAAGCTTGAAGATGCCGGGCGAGGCCGCATCCGGGGCCTCGAACTGCACTTGGCGTTGGAGGATGGCCGGGTGGAGCCGGGCTTCCTGGGCGCCGCCAACCGTGAGGGCGAAACCCTGGTGGTGCTCCAGGCCCAGGCCGGCCACCGTGGCTGGACCCGGCTGCGCACCCTGGAATTCCGCACCCGCTTCCCCTTCGGCCTGCTGGAGAAATCCACCTTCGTGGACCTGAACCGCGACGTGCTCATCCTCCCCCATCCCCGCACCCCGCCCGCCCAGCCCACCCGCTGGCAGGGCGAGGGCCAGCGCACCCAGGCCCAGGAAGGGACCAGCAGCCCTGAGGGCACGCGCCCCCTGCGCCTGGGCGACCCCCTGGGCCGGGTCCACTGGAAGCGCACAGCCCAGCGCAGCCAGCCCTGGGTGCGGACCTTCGAGGAGGAGCGTCCCCTGGGCCTGCACCTCCGCCTGGACCTGCTGGACTGGGTGCCGGGGCGCTCCTTCGAGCGGGAACTGGAGCGGCTTTCGGGCGCCATCCTGCAAGCCCGCCTCCAGAAGCGCGACATCAGCCTGGCCCTCCTGGGCCCCGAGGGGGTTCGCGAAGTGCATGGCCACACCCCCTGCTGGCGGGCGCTGGCCCTGGCCGAGGCGGCCGGAACAAGTGAAGGCACGAGGGCGGAAGCTCCGTTAAGCTGAAAGATCTGGAGGCACTGGTGTTTGACGATCCGCAGTCCCCGGCCTGGACCCCCCTGCTGGAAGCGGCCTGGGAGGCCCGCGACCATGCCCATGCCCCCTATTCCCACTTCCAGGTGGGCGCCGCCCTGCTCACCACTGGCGGGGCCGTCTTTGGTGGCTGCAACGTGGAGAACGCCGCCTACCCCGTCTGCCTTTGCGCCGAGCGGGGTGCCCTCAGTGCCGCCGTGGCCGCGGGGCTCCAGCCCGGCGGGCTGGCCGCGGCCGTGGTGGTCACGGATGTGGCTGAGTTGACCCCACCCTGCGGCGCCTGTCGCCAGGCACTTATCGAGTTTGCGGGAGAACTGCCGATACTCCTGGCCAACCGCCATTCCCGCCAGTTGCACCGCCTGGAGGATCTCCTACCCCACAGCTTCACCGGTGGCCATCTTCAGTAGCCCTATCCAATGCAAGCCGCCCCGCCTACACTTTCCGAACTCCCAGCCAAGCATCCAGAGGCAGTTCAGAGATCCTAACCAAACCCGGCAACGCCGCGATGAAACCAGGCGGGATGCACCGCAAGGAAGGGCCCGCCGGGCAACGTGGTTCGTTGTTCAAGGGCCCTGACGCCGGGGGGCGCCCGCCTGGTTTCATCCCCCCGGGCGAGGGTGGCGGGCGTCACGATGCCACGTCGCGCTCGTCGCGCGTAGTACCTGCTACGCTTTGACTCGCGCTCCTCGCCTCGCTCGCCCGGCACCCCTCGCGCGACGCTGCGGGGTTTTGTTAGGATCTCTTAATGGCCATTGATCGCGTCAAAGTCAAGAAGGAAGCCGACAAGCTGCTGACGGCGGGCAAGGTCGAACGGGCCATTGATGAGTTCCAAAAGCTCGTCGATGACAATCCGAAGGACTACGGCACCCTGAACCAGATCGGCGATCTCTGCGTGCAGATTGGCCGCGCCAAGGAAGGCGTCGAGATCCACAAGCGGCTGGGCACCGCCTACGAACGGGATGGCTTCCATGCCCGCGCCGCCGCCATCTTCCAGAAGGTGGTCCGCAACGCCCCCGAGGACATCGACGCCGCTCAGCGCCTGGCGGATCTCTACCGGCAGATGAACAAGACCGGCGATGCCGTGAAGGTCCACCTGCAGGTGGCTGAGCACTTCCAGAAGAAGGGGCTCATCAAGCGGGCCCTGGAGGAGTTCAACAAGGTCGTCGATCTCGATCCCAAGAACCTGAAGATGAAGGTCAAGCTGGCGGACCTCTACAACAAAGAGGGCATGAAGGAGCGCGCCGCCGGCATCTACCTCGAAGTGGCCGAGTCCCTGGCCATGGAGCAGATGCACACCGAGGCCAGCCAGATCCTCGATCGCGCCAAGGCCATGATTTCCACGCCTCAGGTCTTTCTCACGCAGAGCCGCCTGGGCGTCATCCAGGGCGACTACGGCGCTGCCGCCGAACACCTGCGCGAAGGCCTCGCCAGCAACCCCCGCAACACGGAATTGTTGGAGGCCCTGGCGGAAATCGAGCTGCGCAGCGGCCATCCCGACCGGGCCCTGGAAGCCCTGGCGGAAGTGGCCCAGCTGCCTGAGAAATCCCTGCCCCTCTGCGAAAAGGCCCTGCGCAACCTGGTGAACGCCGACCGCGGCGAGGAGGGCCTCCGGCTCTTCGCGCCCATCGCCCGGGAGTTGGCCCGCCGAGGATCAGGCGATGTCATCGGCCGCAGCCTCCGGACGGCCCTGCAGGGGAACATCGGCATCGAGGCCTGGATCCTGTTGGCCGAGATCGCCCACCAGAGCGGCAACCGAACGGAACAAGTGCAGGCACTGCAGAACGCCTACGGCATGGCCTTCCAGAACAACGACCAGGCCCTGATCAACCAGCTTGGCAGTCAGCTGCAGGGCATGGGCGTTGTCCCCGGCTCCGCCGCACCCTCCACGGCCTTTTCCATCCCGGCGACCACCCCAAGGTCAGAGCTGCTGTCGACCCCGGACATCACCCGCCACGGGGGGGAAACCGAGCTGGATCCGCTCAAGCGCCTGCGCGTTGAGCAGATGTCCCGCGAGGCCGAGGCCATGCTGCGCAGCGGTAGCCCCGAGCGCGCCATCGAGGCCTACAAGAAGGCCCTGGAGCTGGATCCCGCCGACCTCACCATCATCGAGGCCATCGTCGCCGTCCACCGGACCACGGGCCGCCTGACCCAGGTGCAGATGCAGTATGTGCAGAGCGCCCAGGCCCTCGTCGACTTGAATCGGAGACGGGAAGCCGCCCACCTGCTGGATCTGGCCGAGCAACTCTTCCCGGGCTCCACCCGAATCCATCGACGGGCCATGGGTCTGCCCGAACCCGGCGCCCTGCCGCCCCCACCTTCCCGGGCGGCCGTCCCGCTTCCGCCCACCACGACTTCGAGTGCGGCTTCCAGCGCAGCCTCCGTGTTCCCCCTGCCGTCCCGCACTCCGGATGTGGTCCCGGATATGATCATCGGACTCGACATCCCCGGCTTCGAAGCGCCTGCCCCCCGCACGCCCAGCCCCGCCCCGGCCACACCCATCGTCATGGGCGAAAGCCTC
>JAYVRY010000088.1:0-7385 GCA_043775845.1 Acidobacteriota bacterium | reverse complement strand
GTCGATGAGGGCGAACAGGGTGTGGTCCTTGCCCATGCCGACGTTGATGCCGGCCTTGAACTTGGTGCCGCGCTGGCGGACGAGGATGGAGCCGCCGGTGACCTGCTCACCGCCGAATTCCTTCACGCCGAGGCGCTGGGAATGGGAATCGCGACCGTTGCGGCTGGAACCTACGCCTTTTTTATGAGCCATGGAATTACCTCTTCAGTTTGGATGTCGGAAGAAAGGAAAGCCGTTTCACTAGCCATTTTGCGCAGCGAAATGGCTAGGCCTTGATAGCCTTGATGCGAACTTCCGTGTAGTTCTGGCGGTGGCCCTGGGTGCGCTGGTAGGTGGTGGTCTTCTTCTTCTTGAAGATGATGACCTTCTTGGCGCGGTCATGGGTGATGACCTCGGCTTCGACGGTGGCGCCGGCCAGCATGGGCGTGCCGATCTTGAGATCACCATCCTTGTCGACGAGGAGCACCTGGTCGAAGGTGACGGCCTGCTTGGGATTCTGCTCCAGCGTTTCCACGCGGATGACATCGCCTTCAGTGACGCGGTACTGCTTCCCGCCAGTCTTGATGATTGCGAACATGAAAACCTCTTTGGTTGGGGCGTGTAGGCGGCAGTCCATCGGATGCGCTTGGGAGCCCACGGCCAGGGCAAGGTCGATCAGTATGCGGGGAAAACCCTGTCCGCTCAAGGGGAATTCCTGGAACAGGCGTTACGGCGAGCCAAGCTGAAGCCAGCCGGCCAGCAGGTGGCGTTACCAATTCAGGCTGGCCCCGGCCACCAGGAGGCGGCGGCTGAAGTAGCTCTCGTTGATCCGACGCTCGCTGAAGTCGGCCGAGTAGGCATAGGACGCCGCGTTGTGGCGGGCCAGCAGGTTCATGACTTCGCCAAAGACCACGCAGTTCACCCCCCAGCGGTGGAAGAGGTGGGTGAGGCGGAGATCCACCCGGTGGTAGACCGGCAGGCGGTCGGAGTATCTCGACCCTTCGATGGGATCCCAGCCGCCCCGGGGATCTGGCGTGGCGCCCAGTACCGGCGTCACGGGCGAGCCGCTGGCGTAGCGGAAAGTGCCGGCCAGCATCCAGCCTTCGGCCAGGGTATGGCTGGTGACCGCCGTGAGGTTGTGGGGCACGCTGGTGGGCGCGGGGCCGAGCACGGGTTGCTTGGATTCCTTGCGGGCCGTATCCAGGTAGCCATAGCCGATCCAGCCATGCCAACCCGGAAGGGCCGCCTTCAGCAGCAGGTCGAGGCCCTGGGCGTAGCCGCGCCCCGAAGACACATAGCGCCACGTCGGATCCTCCACCACCAGGTGGTTGTAGTCCTTGCGGTAGGCCTCCAGGCGCAGGTTCCAGGTCGCTGTTCCCTTCCAGGCCGCATCCAGGGAGGCCAGGGCGTGGGTGGCGCGCATGATCCTCAGATTCGGGTTGCCGGCGTGGGGATCCACCTGGTTGGTGGGTGGAGCCTGATGGAAGGTGCCCCCGGCCAGGCGGAAGGTGATGCCCTCGTCGATCAGATAAGAGAGCGTGCCGCGAAAGTCGCGGGTGCTTTCATGTTCCAGGCCGTAGCGGTCCGCGCGTCCCCCCAGGGACAGGCCCCACTTGGGAGAGAGCCGGAACCGGGTGGTCAGGTAGGCGCCGGTGCGGTCGGTGTCGAAGCCATAGGCGAAGCTGCGGCCCGCAGAGGCCGGATTCCAGTTGGCCAGGTCGAAAGGCACCTGGCCCGTGGGATCGACGTGGGTGCGATCCAGGTCCGCGCCGCCCTCCAGCGTGAGGGCTTCGCCGAAGGGCAGGGTGAGCTCGGCGCGCGCCGAGCGGCTGCGCTCCGATTGATCGATGCCCCAGCGGTTGAAGGTCCAGGCGATGCGGGTGTGGCTATCGGAAGTAGAGAGGGACAGTCCGGCGCGCTCGCCCACCGTGCCATTCCACTGCAGGGCGCCGAAGCGCGTGTCGCTGTGGTTGCGGTAGCTGTCCTTCAAATTGGCGATGGTGATGTCCGTGGCCAGATGATCCTTGGAGAAGAGGCCCGTGGCCACCAGCCGACCCGTGCCCAGGGGCTGTTGCCAATTGACCTGCCCGTCGTGGGAAAGGGGCGATTCCTCGAAGGAGGGCGCCAGGCCGTACCACTTGTCCAGCAGCACGGGATCGGAGCGGCGCAGGGAGGCGCGCAGCAGGCCGACGCCCACGGGCCGTTCGGCGGCGTAGCCCTGGGTGGGCAGCGTCAGCAGCAGGGTGTTGGTCTTCACGGGCGTGGGCTGGTCGGTGGAGATGTCCAGCACTGCCGACAGGGCATCGCCGTAGCGGGCCGAAAAGGCGCCGGGCACGAAGTCCACACGGGTCACCAGGGCCGTGTCCACCGCCGAAAAGATGCCGCCTTGCGTATTCGGATGATGGAAGGGCCGCGTCAGATGGCCGCCGTTGAGCCAGATGCCCACCTCCTCAGGCTTGCCGCCCCGAACGAAGAGTTCCGCGCCCTCACTGGCATTGCTGACGCCGGGCAACCCCTTGGCGGCCTGCATTACATCGGCGGCGGCACCGGGCGTGGTGTAGATGTCCATGCGCGAGAGCGTGGAAGTGCTGCCCTCCTGGCTGCTGTAGCCGCTGCCCTCCACCACCTCTACCTGGGCGCCTTGGGGCGTGGGGGTGAGGAGCACCAGCAGCGGTTCGCCGGGCTGGCCGCTACGGGTCTGGCTATCCATGCCTGCGGCGCTGATGCGAACCTCCACGGCCTTGGAGGACTCCAGGGGCAAGGCGAAATGTCCCTTGGCATCGGCCTGGGTACGACGTGTCCCCACCTCGACCTGGGCACCGGGCAGCGGCTTGCCCCCGGGTCCCAGCACCACACCACTCAGTTCCAAGGCGGCCTGCAGCAGAACCATCAACATCACTTGCCCTGCAGCCGGGGCAGCACCATGCGGGTGACGAAGCCGTTGCCGGGATCGAGGGCCAGCACGCGATCGACTGTCGCCTTGGCAGCGGCGAACTGTTCCTCCTTGGCCTGCACGAGGGCTAACCAGCCCAGGCTTTCGATGCGGCCCCAGGACGGCGCCCAGGCATCGGCAGGTGCCGCTTCCTTCTCCGCCAGGGCCACGGCCGCTTCCATGAGGGGCAGCGCAACCTTGGTGCCGCCGCCCACGAAGGCGGGAGTGTACAGCAGGTGGATGGCCCGCAGGAGGGCCACGCGCGGGCTGTCGGGGGCTTTGACCTGGGCCTTGTTGAAGATCCCCATGGCCTTGGGCGCCAGCACCATGGCGGACATGGGTGAGGCGTTGATCTTCAGGCCGAGGAAGGCGCCCACGAGGGCCTGGCACTCGGGATCCGGGGAATGTTCGAAGGCCTTCAAGGTGCGGTCGACCAGATCCTTGCTGCCCTTGGGATCCTCTTGGCTGGTGCGGCTGGCCAGCACGTAGGCGAGGTGCAGTTCCTGGTAGGCCTTCTTCTCTGCAGGGGCCGGATCCACGGCCAACTTGGCCTGCAGGGCCCGCACCTGGTCGGTGGGCAGGCGCTGGAGGCGGGCCAGTTGGGAAGGAAGGTCGGACTCCTGCGCGAAGCAGATCACAGCGGGCAGGGCGAAAAGCAGAGGGCGCATGGGGGGCTCCAAGGGGCGCATCGGCGCCTGGAACCAAGGTGGGTGGATCTTCTTCCTTTCGCGGAGACGAGCGCACCAACGGCGGGAAATCCCGGACGAGCCGCGCCCAGGACGGCCCGCATTCAAAGCAGGATCAAACAGGTGATTCGCAGATGACGCAGATGGCACAGATGGCACAGATGGGTAGCGAACGCACCTGGCCGTAGTCATACCAAGCTGTGCCCGAGAAGAGTCCGCGATTATGGGCGAAGCTCAGCCTAAGCCCATAATTTCGAGGCGACACCCCCAGGATTCAGCCATCAAGCCGTTTTTCATCTGTGCGAATCTGTGACATCTGTGGACCAATAATTTATCCGCGACATCTGCGTCATCTGCGGTTTCCTGCTTTTCTCCAGATTCAAACACGAAGCGAAATTAGATGGATCCGAGCCGCGCGCGCAGGTCGGCCATGCGGTCGCGGCTCACGGGCACTCGCGACCCGTCCGCCAACCGCAGTTCGCCCGTGCCGCCGGGATCGGGCACCAGCTCATGGATGGCGTCCAGCGCCACCATGGCCGAGCGATGGGTGCGGAAGAAGCGCGGCGCCAGCTGCGTTTCCAGTTCGTCGAGGCTGCGGTCCAGCACGAAGCGGCCCTCGGGCGTGTGGACGAAGAGCAGGCGGTTCTCGGTGCGAAGGTGGCTCACCTGGGCCCACGCCAGGACCAGGATGCGACCCTTCACCAGCACGGTGAACCGCTCTGGCATCTCTTTGCGCCGCGTGGATTCGAGCACCTGCAGGAGCAGCCCCACATCCAGCCGGTTCTCCTGGGGGCGGGCGCGATTCAGGGTTTCTTGCAGGCGCTCCCGTTCTACAGGCTTCAGCAGGTAGTCGCAGGCAGCCCAGCGGAAGGCTTCCAGGGCGTGCTGGTCGAAGGCCGTGACAAAGGCGATGGGAGGCAGGGCCACGCCCAGCTCCTTGGCCTTTCGCAGCAGGCCAAAGGCACCATCCGGGGGGAATTCAATGTCGAGGAAGAGCAGGTCTGGCTGGACCTGTTCCAGCAGCTCCAGACCGGCCAGGCCGTCGGCAGCTTCACCCAGGCATTGGGCCGTGGGGTCGAGTTCGGCCACCAGGCGTTTGAGCCGCGCCCGGGCTGGGGGTTCGTCCTCGATGAGGATGTAGCGAAGCGGCATCAGAGCCTCACTTCCACGGCGCAGCCTTGGATCACCTCAGGCCAATGCAGCGAGCCGCCCGCCGCCTGCAGACGCTCGCGCACGGTGCGCAGCCCCAGGCCCTCGGGCGCGTCGGGCTGGCGTCCCACGCCGTCGTCTTCGATGCGAACCCGCCCCTCCTTTGCCACCACGTCCAGATGGCAGCTACCCACCTTGGGACGGAAACCATGCTTGAGGGCGTTCTCCACCAGGGGCAGAAGCAGCAGGGGCTGCACGGGCCGCTCGGCCATGTCCGGTGACAACTGAAGCTCGTAGCTGAGTCGCTCGCCAAAGCGCAGTTCTTCCAGGCGCAGGAGGTGCTCCAGGAGCTGGAATTCTTCCCGCAGGCTCCAGGATGGATGCTCCAAGGCGCTCAGGATGCGGCGGAGCAGGGAGGACAGCCGCTCGGTGGCCTCCTCAGCCCGCTGGGGGTCTTCGGGGATGAGCGCCGCGATGGTGTTGAGGGCATTGAACAGCGTGTGGGGCTGGAGCTGGGCCTGCAGACTGAGGAAGCTCACCCGGGCCTCGGCTTCGACCAGGGCCCGTTGGGCATGGACATGGTGCTCCACGGTCTCCTTGGTGGCGATGACTGCAGAGGCAGTCAGGCCCGCCAGGGCGGTGATCACCATGGTGAGGCGCGAGGCCGTCAGGTCGAGACCGGTCGTCAGCCGGACCAGACCCACGGAGATTCCCAGGAGCAGGAAGTAGAGCCCCAGTATCCAAAGCACCGCGAAGATACCCACTTTCGAAGCTTCCCAATGGCTGGGCAGGCGTTCATGGGGGGTGGGCAGCAGATCAAAGCCCGCCCACATCACCAGACTGAAGATGATGCCGACGAGCATGGAGCTGGACAGATCCCAGTTCTGGCCACCGGAGGCCAGGGCCATGGCCAAACCCACTGAAGCCCCCACGGAGATGGCGGTGAGGGCCCAGCGAAGGGGCGCGGTGCGGACAAAACTCCGGTGGGCCATGCCACCAGGATCCGTCGGAGGGCGACCTCAGGTCCAGGCCAAGGTCCATGATTTTGCACCAACGGCTGCTTTCGCCGTACCAACGGGGGTGGGATCATGGCGCATGAGCCGTGACTTCCAGACCTTCCTGAAACAACTCGAAGCCGCAGGTGAGACCGTCCGGGTGACTGCAGAGGTGGATCCCAACCTCGAGATGGGGGCCATCGCCGATCGCGTGTCCAAGCAGCCCGGTGGCGGCAAGGCGCTGATCTTCGAGAAGCCCACGGGCAAGGCCATGCCCGTGGCCATGAATGTCTTCGGCAGCCTCAAGCGAATGGAGATGGCCCTGGGCGTGGACCAGGAACCTCGCGGCCTCGATGCCATCGCCGATCGCATCGAGAAGCTGGTGCAGGAGGCCATGCCCAAGCCCGGCACGGGCTTTTTCGAGAAGCTGGCCAAGCTGCCAGTGCTGGCGGAAGTGAGCCACTGGATGCCCAAGACCGTGCGCAAGGGCCTCTGCCAGGAGATCGTGCTGAAGGGCGATCAGGTGAAGCTCACGGACCTGCCCGTGCTCACCACCTGGCCCGAGGATGGCGGCCCCTTCATCACGCTGGGCATGAGCCACACCCGCAACAAGCAGACGGGCCATCGCAACGTGGGTCTCTACCGCCTGCAGGTCTTCGACGACCGCACCCTGGGTTTCCACACGCAACTGCATCACGATGGCGCCCGCAATCGCCACGGCTACGACCAGAGCGAGCGCATGCCTGTGGCTGTGAGTTTCGGCGGGGATCCGGCCCTGACCTACGCCGCCACGGCGCCCCTGCCGCCCTTCCTCAGCGAGGTGATGTTCGCGGGCTTCCTGCGGGGCAAAGGCATCGAGATGGTGTCTTGCGTGACGAACGATCTGGAAGTGCCTGCCGATTCGGAGCTCGTCATCGAAGGCTATGTGAACCCCGGCGAGCTGCGCCGCGAGGGCCCCTTCGGCGATCACACGGGCTACTACTCCCTGGCTGACGACTATCCCGTGCTGCATGTGGAAGCCATCACCATGCGGAAGAACCCCGTGTTCCCCACCACCATCGTGGGACGGCCTCCGCAAGAAGACGCCTACCTGGGCCTGGCCACGGAGCGCATCTTCCTCCCACTGCTGCGCATGGTGCTGCCCGAGATCCGCGACATGCACTTGCCTGCGGCAGGCGCCTTCCACAACCTGGTGATCCTATCGATGAAAAAGGAATACCCGGGCCACGCGCAAAAAGTCATGAACGCCATCTGGGGCACGGGCCAGATCATGTTCACCAAGGGCATCGTGGTGGTCGATGAGGACATCGATCCCCACGACATGAACGAGGTGCTCTTCCGCCTCACCAGCAACGTGGATCCCAAGCGCGACATGCTTTTCACCGAAGGGCCGCTCGATGTCCTGGACCACGCCGCCGACCGCTTCGCCTTCGGCAGCAAGGTGGGCATCGACGCCACGCGCAAGAACCGCCCATGGGATGGCTACGCCCGCGAGTGGCCGCGCGACCTCGTCTTCCCGGAAGACATCCAGGCGAAGATCGCGCGGCGCTGGAAGGAATACGGGCTTTAGAACCGCCAGCCCAGGCTGACCTGCACCGTGTTCGAATCAAAGGTTTTCTGGATGCCGCTGAACATGTAACGGCC
>JAYVRY010000087.1:0-7402 GCA_043775845.1 Acidobacteriota bacterium | reverse complement strand
TCTTCCGATCTGACCCGGTTCATCGCACCCCGATGCATGGGGCCCGGCTTGCATTCAGACTAGCCGCGTACGAGCTCCTCGCGCCAGCGTGTGACCCTTCCCGGCAGCCGCTGCCGCGTTGAAAAGCGCTGATTTATCAGGGTTTTTTATTTGGCGGAAAAATCCGTCCTCCCACCCTTGACACCCCTACATCTTGGGGCCATCCTTTTCTCCCGGCACAACCCATAGAGGTCAACCTAAGTCTCCCACCCCCTGGGGAGGGCTTTGCGCGCCTCACGGGAAAGCCGTGCCTTGAATTCCGGATCCCCCCTCTTCTTCACCCATTCCGACCAGGATTACTCAATGAAGATCGCCCGCCATTTCACCAAGGCAGGTCACGACCCCTTGGAGGGAATTCCCTTCGTTCCGCGCACCAGCCGCATTTCCAAGCTCGACGGCACCGTGGTGTTCGAAGCCAAGGAAGTGATGGTGCCGGAAACCTGGTCCCAGGTGGCCGTGGACATCCTTGCGCAGAAGTACTTTCGCCGGAAGGGCATCGATGCCCAGAACGGCGGCGAGAAGGATGCACGGCAGGTCTTCCATCGGCTGGCTGGCTGCTGGCGCCACTGGGGCGAGACCCACGGCTACTTCGAAACCTCCGAAGACGCGCAGTGCTTCTACGACGAGCTCACCTACATGCTCGCCAACCAGATGTGCGCGCCCAATTCGCCGCAGTGGTTCAACACGGGCCTGCACTTCGCCTACGGCATCTCTGGTCCTGCCCAGGGCCACAGCTTCGTTAATCCCGCCACCGGCGAGATGGAGAAGTCCACCTCCGCCTACGAGCGCCCCCAGCCCCATGCCTGCTTCATCCAGAGTGTGGCCGATGACCTCGTGAACGAGGGCGGCATCATGGATCTGTGGACCCGCGAAGCCCGCATCTTCAAATACGGTTCCGGCACCGGCACCAACTTCTCCAAGGTGCGTGGCTCTGAGGAGCCCCTCTCCGGCGGTGGCCGCAGTTCGGGCCTCATGAGCTTCCTGGCGGTGGGCGATCGCGCCGCAGGGGCCATCAAGAGCGGCGGCACCACGCGCCGCGCCGCGAAGATGGTCTGCCTCGACCTGGACCACCCTGACATCGAAGCCTTCATCGACTGGAAGGTGACCGAGGAACGCAAGGTGGCCATGATCGCCGCGGGCAGCGCGGTGGTGCGCCGCCACTGGGATGCCATCTGCAAATCCGTGGAAGGTTCCACCAGCAAGGATGCCGATCCCCTCACCAACGAGGCGCTGCGCAAGGCCCTGGCCCGCGCCAAGCGCGAGGGGGTGCCCGCCGCCTTCCTGACTCAGTGCCTGGGCCGTTTGGCCGAGGGCGATTTCGCACGCGATCTGCAAGGCTACGACACCTCCTGGGACGGCGAAGGCTATCTCACCGTGGGCGGCATGAACTCCAACAACTCCGTGCGTGTGCCCGATCCTTTCATGCGCGCCCTGGAAGTGGATGGCGACTGGGAGCTGAAGCGGCGCATCGATGGGAAGACTCACAAGAAATTACGCGCCAAGGATCTCTGGGAAAAGGTGAACCGCGCCGCCTGGGCCTGTGCCGATCCCGGCATCCAATTCAACACCACCATCAACGACTGGCACACCTGCCCCGAAGACGGCCCCATCAACGCCAGCAACCCCTGCTCCGAGTACATGTTCCTGGATGACACGGCCTGCAACCTGGCCTCGCTGAACCTCTGCACCTTCCTCACCGAAGACGGCGGCTTCGATCTCGCGGGCTACCGCCACGCGATCCGTCTCTGGACCGTGGTGCTGGAAGTCAGCGTGCTCATGGCGCAGTTCCCCAGCGACTCCATCGCCAAGCTCAGCTACGAATTCCGCACCCTGGGCCTGGGTTACGCCAACCTGGGCGCCATGCTCATGCGCATGGGCATCCCCTACGACAGCGTGGAGGGCACCCAGTGGTGCGCTGCCCTCACGGCCATCCTCACGGGCGACGCCTACGCTGCCAGCGCCGAAATGGCGCGGGAACTGGGGCCCTTTCCTGGCTACCAGAAGAACGCCGCCCACATGCTGCGGGTCATCCGCAACCACCGCCGCGCGGCCTACAACGCCCCGGCGTCGGAATACGAGCAGCTCTCCATCCGCCCCCAGGGCCTCTTTGGCACAGGCGTGCCCAAGCGCATCACCGATGCGGCCCGCGAAAGCTGGGATACCGCGCTCACCTACGGCGAGCAGTGGGGCTTCCGCAACGCTCAGGTCAGCGTGCTGGCGCCCACGGGCACCATCGGCCTGCTGATGGATTGCGACACCACCGGCGTGGAGCCTGATTTCGCCCTGGTGAAGTTCAAGAAACTGGCGGGCGGCGGTTATTTCAAGCTGGTGAACCGCGCCATCCCTGAAGCCATGGCCCGCCAGGGTTACACCTCGGCCCAGATTCAGGATATCGAGCGGCACGTGGTGGGCTGGCTGCAGATCACCGAAGAGACGCCTGGCATCACCCGTTCCATGCTCAAAGCCAATGGCTGGGCCGAGGAAGAGATCGCCCTCGTGGAGCAGAAGCTCCCCACGGCCTTCGACCCCGCCTATGCCATCGATGTGGACCGCCTGAAGAACGACTTCAGTGCCGAGCAGGTGGATACTTTCATGCTGGCCCTCAGCGGAAGCATGACCGTGGAAGGCGCGCCCCACCTCAAGGATGAGCACCTGCCCATCTTCGACTGCGCCAACCGCTGCGGCCGCACGGGCCGCCGTTACATCGCCCCCATGGGCCACCTGCGCATGATGGGCGCGGCCCAGCCCTTCCTTAGCGGCGCCATCAGCAAGACCATCAACCTGCCCGCCGAAGCCACCGTGCCTGAGATCGGCAGCATCTACGAAGCCAGCTGGCAGCTCATGCTCAAGGCCGTGGCGCTCTACCGCGATGGCTCGAAGATGAGCCAGGCCATGGCCACCAACCTGGACCTGCTGGATGGCATCGACACCCTGTTGGATGAACAGGCCACCAGCACCGAGAAGATACCTGCCGTGGCTCAGGCGATGACGCAGCAATTGGCCCAGCAGCTGGTGCGCACCTACCGGCGCCGCATGCCCAATCGCCGCGGCGGCTACACCCAGTCGGCCACCATCGGCGGCACCAAGCTCTACCTCCGCACTGGCGAATACGAAGACGGCAGCCTCGGCGAGATCTTCCTCGATATCCACAAGGAGGGCGCCGCCTTCCGCGCCGTGCTCAACTGCTTCGCCATTGCCGTGAGCATGGGCTTGCAGCACGGCGTGCCCCTGGAAGAGTTCTGCGATGCCTTCCTCTTCACCCGCTTCGAGCCCGGCGGCATGGTGGCGGGCAGCGACACCATCAAGATGAGCACCAGCATCATCGACTTCGTCTTCCGGGAACTGGCCATCAGCTACCTGGGCCGCTACGACCTGGCCCATGTGGAACCCGAACAGCTCCAGAACGCTGCCACGGGCCTGCGCCCCAGCAGCCAGGCCCCGGGCCTGAACCTGCCCGCCCTGCCCACGGGCACGCCCCTACCCTTCCCGGACACCCCGGTGGCTGGTGCTCCTGCGGTCTCGACGCCTGTGCTTGAGCCTGTTCTGGTCAGTGTCTCCGGCGCCAGGGCCTCGGTCTCGGCCGCTCAGGTGGCCCGCGAAAAAGGCTACACCGGCGATCCCTGCCCCGAGTGCGGCCACCTCACCCTGGTGCGCAACGGCGCCTGCATGAAGTGCCAGACCTGCGGCGCCACCACGGGCTGCTCCTAGAACCATCGATCAGCATCCATATGAAAACCAAGGGCGGGAGAAATCCCGCCCTTGGTTTTCATCCCCCCGCCAACCCGTGCGTTGTCGGGGATCTTGCGTCGTGTTTATCCGTGGCTGATCCTGCTTTTCCGCCACAAGATATCTCCATGCCCGACCTGCTTGATCCCACCACCCTGAACTTGGCCGCCGACCCGGAATTGGGAACGCTATTGGCGTCTCACCCAGACATCGACGTTCTCCGCTTTCGCGACGGAGAACGCCTGGTGACGGAAGGGGAGGAATCCCAGGATCTCTACATCGTGCTCAAAGGCGCCTTGGTGGTGGAGAAGGCCCTACCCGATGGCACCAACCGCGCCATCGCCCAGTTGGAATGCCGACCCGATTCGCCCGTGATCATGGGCGAAATGGCCTACTTCGGCTCCCAGCGCCGCACGGCCACCGTGCGGGCCGTGGGGGCCTGCAAGGCGCTGCACCTGGAACCCAGGCACCTGGACGCCATCATGGCGGGTTACCCGGGCCTCACCCGCATCCTCTGCCGCCAGTTCACCAGTCGTCTCAAGGAAGCCAATGATGAGCTGCGGGATTTGAAAGTCCGTTCCAATCTCGCGGCCCAGCGCCGCCTGGCCCAGCCAGGCGAGGTGCTCCTTCACGCCGGGGAGCGCGCGACCACGCTGTTTCAGCTAACCCTGGGTCATGTTCGTATCGGGGCCGGCGAGGCCTCCATGGTATGTGGTACCGAGGATCTGCCCGGCGGCTTCCTGGGGTTGGGCGCCTTCCTGCGAGGGGCGGTCCACGAGGTCACCGCCACTGCCGAGGACACCTGTCTCCTGGCAGTCGTGGACGCCGATCACCGCGAGGCCTTTCTCCACAGTTACCCGGCGCTGGTATTGAAGTTACTCGAAGCATGAACCCAGGTTCGGGACGAGCCTGGACCCTGCACCCAGAGCCTTCCCTTTCCTCCAGGATTACCAGGCCATCTTCATTCACCTTGATGCGGGTCCTTCGCGACCCACATCAAGAAATCGATGAGCATAGAAATCAGGAATATTGCCGAGGGGTCGATTAAGATCGAGGTGTTTTATGCTTGATGGGTCACTCTTTCATAGATCGATTTCGCATTCCTGTTCTCTGGGTTGTGTCCATGAACTACCTCGTGACAAAGGATCCCTCGGGCCTGGGTAGCTGGGTGCTGATCCTCGGCTGCCCGAAGCTGCAGTTGCACGAGCTGCGCGACGAGGAGTGGCATGTGTCAGGCCCATCGTTCGCCTGCTGTGCCAACTGCCCACATCAATCAGGCTCGGCTTTTGAAAGCCACGATCTGAATGCGGATTGGAGCATGCACATTTGTCCCGAGCGATTGGAATGCGGGCTCGGCAACGCGGCCAGCTGAGGCTCTGAGCCAGCCGGACACGGAGGGTTTCAAGCACCCATTTCGGCCAGCGCCGCGTCCATCATCCATCGCGCGATGCTGATGGAGCTGGGAAGCAGGGGCAGGTTGTCCTTGCCGAACCAGCGGGCGTCTTCCAGCTCGGCCGGATCGGGATGGAGTTCGCCCTCCAGATAGTCGGCCGTGAAGCCCACCATGAGACCGTTGGGGAAGGGCCAGGGCTGGCTGCCGAAGTAGCGCAGCCGGTGGATGCGAATGCCGAGTTCTTCGGCCACCTCGCGATGGACCGCCTGCTCCAGGGATTCCCCGGGCTCGGTGAATCCCGCCACGGCACTATACACGCCGGGTTTGAAGTGAGGCGACCGGGCCAGGAGCCACTCCCGGTCTGCCCCCTCCCCCCGCCCGATGAGGGCAATGACGGCCGTCGAGTGGCTCGGGAACACCACCCGGCCACAGGCGGGACAACGGCGGCCATGGGCCTCCCCAACCGCCAGGGCCGTGGCACAGCCACCGCAGAAACGGTGCCCGGCTTCCCATTCCAGCCATTGGAAGGCACGGCCCGCCCGCAGCCAATCCTCGCGCTCCATCTGGGAGAAGGCCTCGCGCAAACCAAGCGCCACCACGCCCTCAGGCAAAAGGAGTTCAGGAGCCACACGCTGTGCGAGATGGCCTTCCGGCATGCGCAGGGTGCCTTCGACTGGAATCACCTGGAGGATGGGATCGGAACACAGCCACAGCCGATCCTCCTGGAAAACGATGGGCCCTGGGTTCATCCATCCTCCGCCCAGACAGCCGGTGGCCGCTGTCGATCCCACCCAACCTAGCAGGTGTCTCGATTGGTATGCAGTGGGCCGCTAATGCTTGCCTTTGCGCTCACCGCGCTCCTTGTCCTCGTGCTTCTCCTGGCCCTTGTGCTTGCCATGGTCGGCATGCTTATCCCGCTTGGGTTTCCGTTCCATGCGGCGACTATCGCGCGGTGCCCGGGGCGCCGGCTGCGCCGGGGCGGGCTTTTTCGACAGGCCGAGGGGATCCGGCAGGTTCAAGGGGTTCGGAAGCTGGGCCATCAACAGGGAGCCACCGAACAGGACAGCCACGAGGGTACGGGTCAAGCGAGTCATGAGGTTCTCCAGAGCAGCTATGGCAAACGGGTAAGGGCGCTGCCGTACCAGTCCTCATGCTACGCCCAAATAGAGTCAGCATCCGGGATCCCGACATCCGCCTACACGAAGGTGACGGCATGAACAGGCGGCAGGTGCTCACTCAGCACGTAACCCCGAAGTGTGGGACACAAGCCAAAAGCCGCCTCCAGGCATTCCCGAACAGTCCCACCCTCCACCGAGCAGGGCGGACAAGGCACATGGCGCTGGAGGTTTTGAGTGAAGGCGACAGAGGGCATGCAGGTCCAGGAAAACCCTGTCACTTTCTGCCTTCAGCCCGTACCTGTCAAGACAGCTTAGTCGAAACGCGAGGGATCTCCCCAGCGCTGCAAATGATCCACAGCCTTGCGTTTTTCACGGTCAAGATGCGTGCGGGCCTCGAGGAACTCCTCGTCCTCGAGTTGGGTTGGATCTGGGAGAGGTCGACCATCCAGATCGTGGAGGGGCGCCGAGCGCCGTTCCACTCCGATGATCCGACTCCACACTTGACGCCGTTCCACTGGACTGAACATGGTCCACCTCCGGCCGGTGACCCAACATAGGTCCCCCCCGAGTGCCGTGCCAGGATGAAAAAAACGCAGGGAGTCGCCTCCCTGCGTTTGTTAGAAACCCCGAACCGGTTTAGATGAGACCGAGCTGCTTCACGGCTTCGCGCTCTTCGTCGAGCTCCTTGGCCGTGGCGTCCATCTTGACGCGGCTGAAGGCATTGATCTCCAAGCCCTTCACAATCTCCACCTGGCCGTTCTTGACGGTGACGGGGAAGCCGTAGACCAGGCCCTCGGGCACGCCGTAGCTGCCATCAGACGGGAAGGCCATGCTGGTCCACTCGCCCTCGGGGGTGCCGAGCGCCCAGCTGTGCATGTGGTCGATGGCGGCGTTGGCCGCGCTGGCGGCGCTGCTGAGGCCACGGGCCTCGATGATGGCGGCGCCACGCTTGGCCACGGTGGGGATGTAGGTGGTTTCATACCAGGCGTGGTCGTTGACCAGGTCGTAGGCGTTCTTGCCGTCCACGGTGGCGTGGTAGAGGTCGGGGAACTGGGTGACGCTGTGGTTGCCCCAGATGGTCATGTTCTTGATGGCGGTGACGGGCTTGCCGGTCTTCTCGGCCAGC
>JAYVRY010000086.1:0-2279 GCA_043775845.1 Acidobacteriota bacterium | reverse complement strand
GCACCATGCGGTGGGGGTCCTGGGATTCCGGCGCCTCCACCAGCTCGGGCGGGGCGTAGTCCGCCCGCATGCCCTTGGTATGGGCGGTCCAGGTCTTTCCGCAATCCAGGGTGATCCACACACCGCCGCTGGAGACAGCGATGGCCACGCGGTTCCCGTCCCTGGGATCCACGCAGACGGAGTGGATGCCGGGCACGTCGGCTCCGCCCCCGGCCCACTTCCGGCGCTCTGGCATGTTCCAGAGGGATTCCACCATCTGCCAGGTGGCGCCACAGTCCTCGCTCCAGAAGAGGCCGCCGGGCATGGTACCGGCCCACAGCAGGCCCGGCTGGGAGGCCAGCCCCGGGCTCAGGCACCAGAAGCGGATCAGCCGCCAGGGGATCTCCCGGCCCAGGAAATCCTTCTCCACGTGGCCTTCGGGGGGCATGGGATAGGCGGGCACGCCGACCTCCTCCCAGGTGGCACCGCGGTCCCGGGAGCAGTGCAGCTTGGCGCCGAAGTGGCCGTGGTCCAGGGCCGCGTACCAAGCCCTGTCCCGGGGATCCTGCATGGCCAGGGAAACGTTGTCACCCAGGAAGGAGACACCCTCCAGGGCCCAAGCCCCCTTGCCCTGGCGGCGAGCGGAAAAGAGACCCTTGCGGGTCGATATCAGCAGCTGGTCGGCCATCTCAGCCTCCGGAAAGGGCCTGCATGACGAAGATCTCGCCGGACCCGGTCACGGGATCGCTGAGACCCTGGCGATCCGAAACCGGCACCCCATCCACATAGACCGCCATGTGGAAGCGCAGGGCGCCGTGCTCATCCAGCACGTAGCCCCGGAGCTTCGGATAGTGCGCCAGGGCGGCATCCAGGCTCTCGCGCACCGTCGTGCCAGCCACTGCACAGGGCGGGCAGGCCACGTGGCGTTGGAGGTTCTGGGTGAAGGCGACTCTGGGCATGGGGATCCGGGAAGGACCTGCCAATGTCCATCCGGCCCATCTTCCTGTCAAGACAGTCAGCAGGTTCTGAAAAATCAGTACAAAAACGCAGGAAGCAAAGCTTCCTGCGCATCCAGAAAAGGTTGGAACTAGATCAGCCCCAGCTCCTTCACCGCCTGGCGCTCTTCCTCGAGCTCCTTGGCGGTGGCATCCATCTTGGCGCGGGAGAAGGTGTTGATCTCCAGGCCCTGGACAATCGCCACTTCGCCGTTCTTCACGGTGACGGGGAAGCCGTAGACCAGGCCCTTGGGCACGCCATAGCTCCCCTCGGAGGCAAAGGCCATGCTGGTCCACTCGCCTTCGGGAGTACCGAGTGCCCAGCTCTTCATGTGGTCGATGGCGGCGTTGGCAGCACTGGCGGCGCTGCTGAGCCCGCGGGCCTCGATGATGGCGGCGCCGCGCTTGGCGACGGTGGGGATGTACGTGGATTCGTACCAGGCGTGGTCATTGACCAGATCGTAGGCGTTCTTGCCGTCCACGGTGGCGTGGTAGAGGTCCGGGAACTGGGTGACGCTGTGGTTGCCCCAGATGGTCATGTTCTTGATGGCCGTGACAGGCTTGCCGGTTTTCTCGGCCAGCTGGGAGATGGCGCGGTTGTGGTCCAGGCGCACCATGGCGTGAAACTGGGTCGGCTTGAGCTTGGGGGCGTTGGAGAGCGCGATGAAAGCGTTCGTGTTGGCGGGGTTGCCCACCACCAGCACCTTCACAGTGCGGCTGGCCACCTCACTGAGGGCATTGCCCTGGGGCTTGAAGATGCCGCCATTGGCGATCAACAGGTCGCTGCGCTCCATGCCGGCCTTGCGTGGCAGGGCGCCTACCAGCAGGGCGTAATCCACGTCCTTGAAGGCGACCATGGGATCGTCCGAAGTCACCACTCCCGCCAGCAGGGGGAAGGCACAATCCTTGAGCTCCATGACGACGCCGTTCAGCGCCTTCAAGGCTGGGGTGATTTCCAGCAGCTGGAGGATCACGGG
This sequence comes from Acidobacteriota bacterium, assembly GCA_043775845.1. Taxonomy (GTDB): domain Bacteria; phylum Acidobacteriota; class Holophagae; order Holophagales; family Holophagaceae; genus Geothrix. The sequence continues at coordinate 328 of JAYVRY010000086.1, read as the reverse complement.
CTGGTCTGGGCCCAGCATCGCGCCACTGGCGATGCGGAAGAGCAAGCTGTATCCGATCTGACCGGCGGCACCGGTGACGGCCACGCGAACGGGGGGCTTCATACGCGATCCTCCTGGGGGGTTTGGCCCATTCTATACCCCGCCCAAGGTCAGATTCTCGATCGGATCTTAATCGTGACGAAGGTCCAACTTCAATTCGTTGAATACCTACGTGTCATGATTCGAGGTCCTTCACCACCTGGACTCCGCCGAGCATGCGCATCTGGTTGAGAATCCAGGTCTGCCGTCCGCGGAGGTACTCGCTGGGTGCGTTCGCCCGGAATTTTCT
>JAYVRY010000085.1:0-7431 GCA_043775845.1 Acidobacteriota bacterium | reverse complement strand
CACCCGTTCCCATCCCGAACACGGCAGTTAAGACTTGGAGGGCCGATGATACTGCTCTGCACAGGAGTGGGAAAGTAGGTCGCTGCGACGTTAAAATCCCTCTGGGCCATCATTTATGATGGCCCAGAGTTGTTTTACAGCTAAAATTCTTCACTTATTTCGAGGAACCCATGTCCATCGAGGTCCGACTTCCAGACGACTCCCTTCGGCAGCTGCCCGAGGGCGCCACTGGGGCCGACTTGGCCGGTGGCATAGGTGCCCGCCTTCTCGATGCGGCCCTGGCCGTGAAGGTAAACGGACGCCTCGCCGATCTGAAGGCCCCCCTGGTGGATGGGGCCAAGGTGGAAATCGTCACCAACAAGGCGCCCGAAAGCCTTGAACTGATCCGTCATTCCACGGCGCACTTGTTGGCGCATGCCGTCAAGCGCCTGTACCCGAGTGCCCGGGTGGGCATCGGTCCGGTGATCGAGGATGGTTTCTACTACGATTTCTGGGTCGATAAACCGTTCACGCCCGAGGATCTGCCCGTTATCGAAGCCGAAATGCAAAAGATCGTGGCCGAAGGCATCGAAGTCGTGCGGGAAGACCTGGACCGTGACGCCGCCGTGGCCAGGTTCCAGGCCATGGGTGAGCCCCTCAAGGTCGAGGTGGTCTCCAGCATTCCTGCCGGTGACATCATCAGTGGGTACAGCCAGGGTGACTTTTATGATCTTTGTCGAGGCCCCCATGTCCCCAGCACGACCAAGCTGAAGGTCTTCAAGCTGCAGACCATCGCGGGCGCCTACTGGAAGGGCGATGAGCGAAATCAAATGCTCAGCCGCATCTACGGCACCGCCTTCCATACCCAGAAGGAATTGGACGAACACCTGAAGCGGCTGGAAGAGGCCAAGGCCCGCGATCACCGCAAGCTGGGCAAGGAGTTGGGGCTGTTCTCGTTCCATCCGGAAGCCCCGGCCTCACCGTTCTTCCACCCCAAGGGTGCCCAGGTCTACAACGAGCTGGTGACCTACGTGCGGGACCTGTATTTCAAATACGGATACAGCGAAGTGATCACCCCTCAGATCATGGACGTGGCGCTCTGGAAGACCAGTGGTCACTACGAAAACTTTGCGGACAGCATGTATTTCACCACGGCTGAGGAACGCGAATACGCCCTCAAGCCCATGAACTGCCCTGGGCACTGCCTCATGTTCGGCACCCAGAAACACAGCTACCGCGACCTGCCCATCCGTTTCGCCGACTTTGGCCGCCTGCACCGCTACGAGCGGAGTGGCGTGACTCACGGGCTCACGCGTGTGAGGACCTTCTGCCAGGATGACGCCCATATCTACTGCATGCCCGAGCAGATCAAGGCCGAGATGGCCGCCTTCCTCGATTTGCTGAAGGAGGTCTACGATACCTTCGGCTTCGAGGGCACGCGCGTGGCGCTCAGTACCCGGCCCGAGAAGCGCCTGGGTTCGGATGAGATCTGGGATGCCGCCGAAGGCGCCTTGGCCGAAGCCTTGAACGAAGCCGGTATTCCCTTCACTTTGAACCCCGGCGAAGGCGCCTTCTATGGCCCCAAGATCGAGTTCCAGGTGCTGGATGCCCTCAAGCGGCCTTGGCAGCTGGGCACTCTGCAGGTCGACTACATGATGCCTCAGCGCTTCGACCTGAACTACACCCAGGCCGATGGCACCGAAGGTCGCCCCGTCATGCTGCACCGCGCCATCCTGGGCAGCCTCGAACGGTTCATGGGCATTCTCATCGAGCACACGGCAGGGGCCTTCCCTGCCTGGCTGGCACCGACCCAGGTGGCGATCCTGCCCATCACCGATCGGGCGAATGCATTTGCCACGGAGGTCGAGGCCCGCGCCAAGGCTCTGGGACTCCGGGCGGAGCTGGATCAGCGGAATGAAAGCCTCAAGGCCAAGATCCGCGAGGCGCAGCTGGCCAAGGTGCCGTACATGCTGGTGATCGGCGACCGCGAGGCCGAGGCGGGCACCGTATCCGTGCGTCATCGTCACCGGGGAGACCTGGGTGTGAAGCCCTTGACCGAGTTCCTCGAGTCGCTGTCCCTGGAAGTGAAAGATCGCCAACGGTGATTTGGTTTTCAGTGCTTGGCGTTGATCGATTCAAGTGTTAGACTTTTTGTCCTTGTGTAACTAGGGGAGGAACCATTCGTCCGAACGAGACCCGCATCAACGACGGCATCCGGGCCCAAGAGGTTCGCGTCATCTCCGAAGATGGCGAACAGCTTGGCCTGATGCCTCCCCACCAGGCTATCCGGATCGCAGAAGAACGCGGCCTCGACTTGGTGGAAGTGGCCGGCAACGCTCAGCCTCCAGTCTGCCGAATCATGGACTACGGCAAGTACAAGTTCATGGAGGCGAAGCGGGAACACGCCGCCCGGGCCAAACAGAAAAACATCGTGGTCAAGGAAGTCAAATTCCGCCCCAAGACCGATGACCACGATTTTGATTTCAAAGTGAAGCACATCCTGCGGTTCCTGGAGGAAGAAGACAAAGTTAAAGTGGTGGTCATGTTCCGCGGACGCGAAGTCGTCCATCGCGACATCGGCTACCGGATCATCGAAGAAGTCATCCAGCGCGTCGGCGACAAAGCCATCGTGGAAAAGGGTGCCGGCATTGATGGTCGCGACATGCACGCGATCCTGGCGCCCAAGATCATTGAAGTCCCCAAAGCACCAAAGAAGCCCAAAGCGGCGAAACCTGAAACCCCAGCCACTGAAGCTCAAATCTAGCGAGGAAGTCATGAGCGGTTACAAGATCAAGACCCACAAAGGCGCCCAGAAGCGCTTCAAGAAGACGGCCGGCGGCAAGTTCAAGCGCGGCTGCTCCCACCAGCGCCACATCCTGACGAAGAAGACCGCCAAGCGCAAGCGTCAGCTGGACATGGGCGGAATGGTGTCCAAGGCCGATCAGAAGGCCGTAGCGGCCATGCTTCCTTACGCTTGATCCTTGCGGGATTCCCGCAGGGAATCCCGTTAACACGCAAGCGAAGCTTGCGAGGATCTTGTCTCTCTTTGCCTGCGGTTCTACAATCACAGGCTCAACCCGGTGGCACGGCCACCCCCGATGAGGCCTTCAAAGCTCCGCCGATTCCCGGTTCAGAGCTGCCTCGAGGAAAGGAATACCCATGACTCGCGTCAAACGCGGATTTAAACGGGCTCAGCGCCGCAAGCGCATGATGAAGTTCGCCAAGGGCTTCTACGGCGCCAAGTCCCGCCTGTACCGCTCTGCCAAGGAAGCTGTCGAAAAGGCCCTCGGATACGCTTACCGCGACCGCAAGGTCAAGAAGCGTGACTTCCGCCGCCTTTGGGTGGTGCGCATCAACGCCGCCTGCGGCCAGAACGGCACCAGCTACTCGAAGTTCATGGGCGGCCTGAAGAAGGCTTCCGTGGATCTCGACCGCAAGATCCTCGCGGATCTCGCTGTGCGCAATCCTGAAGCGTTTAGCAAGCTCGTGGCTGTGGCCAAGGGCTGATCGCGACACCCATCGCTGAATCCCGAAAGGCCGCGCAAGCGGCCTTTCCTTGTTTAGAGACATCTGTCCTGAGGGATCCATGGATCAACTGCTTCCCACGGAAATCATCGAGGCGGGAGGAGCCTTCTCGGAGGCGCTTGCCGCCTGCCGCGATATGGATGCGCTGCTGCGCTTGAAGGGCGCCTACGTGGGCCGCGAAGGCAGCCACGCGGCACGCATGATGGACCTTCTGAAAACCGCGCCCAAAGAACAGAAGCGCGACCTGGGCGCCGCCATCAATGCCTTCAAGCAGCAGTGGGAAGAGGCCCTGAAGGCCCGCCAGGTCGAGTTGGAATCGGCCAAGAAGAACCTGAATGCCTTGGCCTCACGATGGGATCCCACGCTGCCGCCGCCCGTACCAGCCCAAGGCGCGCTGCACCCGCTGAACCGTCTCATGGACCGGCTGGTGGACGTGTTCCGCCCCCTGGGTTTTCACGTCGAGGAAGGTCCCGAAGTCGAAACCGAAGCCCACAATTTCGATGGCCTTAACATTCCCGAAGACCACCCCGCGAAAGCCTCGTCCGACACCTTCTACTTGGCGGCGCATCCGGAGCTGCTGCTACGCACACACACCAGCCCCGTGCAGGTGCGCACGCTGCTGAACGTGGCGCCGACGCTCGCCGAACGCGGCGGCATCCGGTTCCTGGCGCCGGGCCGCGTCTACCGCAAGGATGAGATCGATCCCACCCACAGCCCCATGTTCCACCAGGTGGAAGGCATGCTCGTGGGCCACAACATCGGCATGCAGCACCTGAAGGGCACACTGGAATACGCGCTGCGGGCGCTCTTCGGCCCTCACACGGAGATCCGGCTGCGTCCGTCGTACTTCCCCTTCGTGGAGCCGGGTTGCGAGGTGGATGTGAGCTGCCCGCTCTGCGCGGCCAAGGGCTGCCGCGTGTGCAAGGGCTCGGGCTGGGTGGAGATCCTCGGCGCGGGACTCATCCATCCCAACGTTTTGAAATATGCGGGCATCGACCCGGAGGAATGGTCCGGTTGGGCCTTCGGCATGGGCGTGGAGCGCATGTCCATGATGCTGAGCCAGACGCCGGACCTGCGGCTGTTCTTCGAGAACGATCAGAGATTCTTGAAAGTCATGGGAGGGCTGGACTGATGTGGATCGAACGCAAGGTCCTGGCTCAGGAGATCCCCGCTGTGGCGGAACTGGATACGCGCCAGCTCTGCGAGTTGCTTGCCTCCCTGGGCTTCCCCGTGGATGGTGTGGCCGCCCGTGAAGACACGGAAGCGCTGGATGTGGACATCACGGCCAACCGTGGCGATGTCATGTCGCACCGCGGCGCGGCTCGGGAAATCGCTGCCAAGTTGAACCAACCGTTGGCACCCATCACCGCAGCCTCTTTGCAAGAAGGCGCGCCCCTCGTGGAAGTACGCCTGGAAAGCCCGGCCTGCCCCATCTACAGCACCGCCGTGCTGGAGCTCGGGAAGGGGGACACGCCCCAGCACGTGCAATCCTTCCTGGCGACCCTCGAAGCCTCGGCGAAAAAGTTGCCCGCCGTGGACGCTTCCAACGAACTGCTGCACCGCTACGGCCATCCCACCCACGCCTTCGATGCCGACTGCATCTGCGGTGCGGTGTCCGTGCGATGGGCGAGGACCGGTGAGACCGTGGTGACGCTGGATGGCATCGCCCGCACACTCACGTCGCAGGATCTGATTATCGCCGACGAATCCGGACCCATCGCCCTGGCGGGCGTCATGGGCGGGAACAGCACCAAGGTCACGGAAGCCACCACCCGCGTGCTGCTGGAAAGCGCCTACTTCGACGCGAAGACCGTGCGGGCCATGGCCCGCCGCCACAGCCTGCACACCGATGCCTCCCACCGCTTCGGCCGTGGCGCGGATCGCGCCATGCCGCCCGTGGCCCGCGATCTGTTGGTGGATCGCCTCCAGACCTGGTGCGGTGCCAAGCTCCTCGGTGCCTGGACGGCGGGAGCCGTGCCCGCATCCAATCCGTCGGTGACCCTCACGGAAAAGCTCCTTCGCCGCGTGGCCGGTGAGCCCCTGGCCTTGGCAGAAGCTGCCAAAGCCTTCGCACAGCTGGGCTGCGAGGTGCAAACCCTGCAGGACAGTCTGAAGGTCGTGCCCCCTTCCTGGCGCCACGACCTCGCCACGGCGGAAGACTTGGCCGAGGAAGTGCTGCGCCTTCGAGGCTACGAGCACATCCCCTCGGTGCTGCCACCTCTGGAAGGCCCGCCCGAACCCCTGTCCCCCCTCTACCTCCAGCGGCAGCGCCTGTCCCGCCGTCTGGCCCACCTGGGCTTCCACCAGACCGTGACCTACGGGTTCATCAGTCCCGAGGCCGATGCGGCCTATGCAGCCCCTGACAACAGCCCCGAAGGACGCACCCTGGCCAATCCCCTGGGCCAGGAGTACTCGGTCATGCGCGGCTCCCTCCTGCCCAGCCTGCGGGAGGCGGCGGAGCAGAACCTCCGCCAGGGCGCTCGCGAGGTGCGGCTCTTCGAACTGGCCCCGACCTACGTCAGCAGCTCCCAAGGCCCCGTGGAGCAGTTCGCCCTGGGTGTGGTCTGGGGTGGCCTTCAGGGAGGCGAGGACTACCTGAGCCCCGCCCGTTCCGTGCTGGAGGCCGACCTCAGCGGCGTGGCCAAGAGCCTGGGTTGGGATCGCCTGCCCGACATCCGTCCCCTGGGCGATGGCTTGTTCGGGTTTGAGGTTCCCGTGGCCGAGCTGCCCCAACCGAGCGCCCGGATCATCCCCACCTTCCGCCCCTTTAGTCGCTTCCCCGGCGTGGAGCGGGATCTCTCCCTCCTGGTGGACCTGGGCCAGTCGCATGAAGCCTTGGCCACGGCCATGAAGGCGGCCCTGCCCGGGGACATGCTGCAGGATCTGCGCTGTGTGGATGTCTTCCGCCACAAGAGCCTGCCCGAGGGACGACAGGCCTGGTTGATGCGCCTGCGCTTCCAGGCGGAGCGTACCCTCGTGGGTGAGGAAGTCGACGGCTGGATGGCCTCGGCCCTAGCCGCAGCGGAGTCCCTCGGGGCCACGCTACGGACATAGGGCTCCGGGTTTAAGATGAGCTAGAAGAGGAAACCATGGACCTACTGAAACAACTCGAATCCAAGATGCAGGCCCTGGTGCAGCAACGCAACCAGCTGAAAGATGAACTGGATGGCCTGAAGGCGGCCGGTGCGGCGGGGGATCAGGAGCTTCAGTCCCTCCGCGCCCGGCTGGAAGAAGCCGTGGCCGAAAAGGTCGCATTGGAGAAGGACCGCGAAGCCGTGAAGGAGCAGGTGGCCTCCATTCTGCGCGCCCTGGAGGCCCTGGGATGATGCCTCCGGCGCCGCTGCCGGGCACCAAACCGGTCACGGTGACGGTCCAGGGACGCTCTCTGCAGGTTCAGACCGACCAGCCGGAGACCCTGGCGGCAGCCATGCGTCTTCTGGAAGAGACCTTTCAGGACATGGACTCCCAATGCCAGCTAAGATGGGGATGCGTCCCGAAGGGCCTCGACACTCCGTCCTGGTACCTCTTGGCCGCCCTGAACCTGGCGCACCGCGTGGCGCGTCTGGAGCGGGAAGCCAACCAGCACACCCAAAACCTGGAACAGACCCTTTCCAAGCTTCTGAGCGATGTTCCGGACGAACCTTCCGCCCCCGTGCCACTCCTTGACGAGGACGGAGACTGATTTCCCTGCGAGGCCCGTGATTATGGCCAAGCTCTTGTTCCGTAAGTCGACTAGGGAGACCTTCCCCCTGTCCTGTGCGTTCCGCGCGACGGCGCGCCTTAGCCAGGGACTCTGGTCTCCCCCCTATAAACTAGGGAACTCGGCACGCCTCCACGACTGAGCGGGGATTTTCATCTTGGTGCTGGTGGCTCTTTGGATCCTCTTTCCTTGGAGTCGCCCATGAATCTGATCGACTGGATTTTCCT
>JAYVRY010000084.1:0-7432 GCA_043775845.1 Acidobacteriota bacterium | reverse complement strand
TCGGGCTGCCCCGCGAACTGGATGTCCACGCCGAATTCCTCAGGGCCCATCACCAGGAAGCCCGCACGCCCGCCCAGGCCGCCGTCATCGAATTCCTGTTGGAGCAGGTGGACCGGGGCCGCGCCAAGGCGCGACGCAGCATGCAGAAGGAACTCGACCGGCTGCGTCTGCCGGACCTGAACCGGCTGTTGGAGGTGCCTGCCCTCCAGAATCCATTCCAGTCGGTTTCCCTGCAGGAGGCCGCCTGGGCCTGCCTGGAGCCCCGGGCGAACGCGGCCCTCGGTCATCTGACTGTGCTGGCGGCTCATGAGGATTCCGACGCGCTTCATAAAACGCGGGTGCGCATCAAGAAGCTGCGCTATGCCGTCGAAGCCCTGGAGAGCGCCTTCGCTGAAGCCCCGGAGTTCGTCCTCAAGGGCCTGCGCGCCCTCCAATCCACCTTGGGCGAACACCATGATCTGGCGGCCCTCGAGGCCCTGCTCTGGAAGGCCGAGGCGGATTTGCGGTTGCGGGAGCGGCCCACCCTCTGCGCGGGAGTGCTCGACCTCCTGGGACTCGTGGCTGAGAACCGCCGCGTGGCCTTCGACCGCTTCGTCACCTTGGCCAGCGAGCAGGGGTCGGCGCCTTTCGCCCGAACCGTACGGCCCGCCCTGGGCTTGCCGCCAGGGGATGAAACCCCCTCATGAGCTTCTGGCGACTGCGAATCCGACCCCTGACCTGGCTGCGCAGCCTACATGCCAAGCTCTTCGTGCTGCTGGGCCTCGTCACCAGCGTGCTTACCGTGGCCGTGGCCTATTCCATCACACGAAATGGCAGCCGCGAGATCGAGAAGTATTCGAAAAAGCTGGCGATCGAGGCGGCAGGCACTGTGGAGACCGACATCATCGAGCGGGATCCCACGTTCAAGGATCCCGACAAGCTGGATCAGTTGCTGGAAAGCATCGCCGGCCCCGATCGCAGCATCTTCCAGATCGATGTGTTCAAGCGGGTGGGCAAAGGCAACGAAGTGGAACTGGTGCGCTCTTCGGGCGAGGAAAGCCTGGTGGATGTGGGCCCTGAGGTCGGTTCCTATCTGACCTTGACGGGCCCCCAGGCAGACCTGGTGGACCTCAATACCGGGGGCCGGGCCTGGAAGGTGTATCTGTCCATCCACACCCACAAACCTGGCCAGCCTCCCATTGGTCTCATCCGGGCCTACTGCGACCTGGAGCGCTGGGAGGTGGTCTGGAACAGAACCTTCAACAAGACGGTCCAAACACTCCCTGGCGTGCTGCTGGGCGAATTCATCCTGCTTTGGCTCATTCTCCGTGTGCTCATCAGTGATCCCATCGAAGGCATGGTCCTCACCATGCAGCGCCTGGAGCAGGGCGAATCCAGCGCCCGCGCCCCCGTGCGGCGCAGCGACGAGCTGGGGCTCATCGCCACCCGCTTCAACGATATGGCCGTGCGGTTGCAGCAGGCCACCGAAGAGCGCGAATCGCTCATCCACGAGATCCGCGGCCTGAACACGAACCTGCAAGACCGCATTGATGTGGCCCTCTCCGAGCTGCAGACCAAGAACGACGAACTGGCCGCCCTGGTGGAACGCAACGCGCTCCTACGCGAGGAGCTGGGCGCCCAGGAACGCCTCGCCGTGGCGGGTCAGCTCACCGCCACCTTTGCCCACGAGGTGGGCACGCCCCTGAACCTCATAGCAGGGCACCTCCAGTTGCTGGAGGGCCAGCCGGATCTGCCCGATAAATCCCGCGAACGACTGGGCGTCATCAGTGGCCAGATCAAGCGGGTGGGCGACATCGTGCGCCGTCTCCTGGATCTCACGCGGCGTCCCCAGCTTCACCCCGAGGTGCAATCCTTCGCCGATCTGCTGCTGGACCTCCAGCAGTTGTGGACCCCCACCCTGACGGCCCACGGCGTCAGTGTCGTGGCGGGTACACCGGAAGATTGTTTGCTCGATGTCGACCGCAAGCAGATGGAGCAGCTCTTCCTCAACCTCATGAACAATGCGGTGGATGCCATGCCCGAGGGCGGCACCGTGCGCCTGTCGGCCCAGCCGGCCGAGGAAAGCACGCCCAGCGGTGTCTGGTGGGAATTCCGCTTCCAAGATTCGGGCCAGGGTATTCCCGCCGACCTGCTGGGCCAAGTCTTCCGCCCCATGTTCACCACCAAGCCTGAAGGCAAGGGCACTGGACTGGGCCTCAGCATCTGCCGCGAAATCGTCCGCAGCCACGGCGGCGAGATCCGCATCGAAAGCACTCATGGCGAGGGGACCTGCGTGGTGTTCACCCTGCCAGGTGGCGCTCCAGGATGATGCCACGACCTGGGGAGCTGGGCTTGTAGTAGGCCAGGCGCCCCGGCAGGCAGGAAAGAATGGCGGCTCGCTCATGCATGCAGATGGCGCGCAGCGCCTCGCTCAATGGGAGTTCCCGGCCATCGATCTTCAGCCCATCCACGATCACGTGGCAGGCAGGGCCCGCTCCTTTGGCTTTGAGCAACTTCTCCAGCTCCATGGGGAAATCCAGTTCACCCGGCACCTCTGTACCGAGCTCCGAAATGAAGGGAAGGCCCACGCTCATGCGGGCCAGGATCTCCTTCCGGCGTTTGGTGTCGGCCAAATACTGCGACCATCGCGCCCGTTTTTCCGACGTGAGGAAGGCCTTCACAAGCGCTGCTTCGTGTTCCATGAAAGCGTAGCTCCTGGTAGATGCGGGGTTTCGAATCGGCTTGGCGCCACGTACGGTGGAACCGAGGCCTTAGCTTGGCGCGTTGCCCTTCGGCTTCGTGGTGCCGCATTTCCAGCACTCAGAGAATTGCGATTCCAAGATTTCGCCGCACGTTGGACAGGGCCAGGTGGGGCCTGAAGCTTCTGGGAGTGGCTCGCCCTTTGTGAACCTACGAACCAACTCCAACGCCGGCTCGGCCTGATCGGGGTTCAAGATCCACACCTCCGGCGCCGTACCGGGGATGACGGAAGCACCTGGGATGGTATTGAGCAGGGATTCACCGATCACATGCGCCTCGATTCCGTTGGAACGAAGGAGATCTTCCACGAGATGAGCCTGCGCCTGATGTTCTGCAATGAAGACTTTCAGCATGGCGTTCTCCTGGTTCAGTTAAAGAGGAAGAAAGCGCCGATCAGCCCCGTGCTTCTGATCAATGCATGGGGGCCTTCGGCGCCAAACCCACACGTTGAAGATCCGCCACAATCCAGCGCGCGAGCCCTCGTGCTTGTTCCTGCTGGATGTTGGAGCGGACGAGCCGCTCGTCATTGGACAAGGGATCCATGCGCTGCGCGATCCAGGTCTTCAGGAAGAGGCTCTTGTAGGGCTGCTTCCAGGTCTGGGGGGCATGGATGGACAAGGATCCTTGCATGTCGTCGACCTGGTAGCCCAGGCGTTCGGATTCCATCCGGTCGGGAGATGCGGCCCGGTCCTTTTGGTAATCCTTGTCGAAGAGCAGGACAAGGTCCATGGTCGAGTTGGCATTTCGGATAAACGCACCTTCGCACTGACAGCTGAGGTACAGATCGAGGTAGATGGCCTCGCGCGGAGTTGCAGCGGTCTCTGGCTCGATGGGCAGCCATTCGCCCAGGTAGGCCTGGAGGATCGGCGGATAGAGGCGCTGGATGGCTTCGCGATCCGGCATTTTCGGATCCACCTCCAGCCGGAGGACGACCGGCGGCAGGGCTCCCTCGGGAGACCTCCACGCGTACTTGGGTGTCGCGCAGCCGACGAAGACCACAAGTAACCAGAGCGCAGTCCAACCCCTCATGAAGTTCTCCTCAGATCTCCACCACTTCCACATCCCCCAGCGCCTCTTCCAGGAAGCGGCTGCCCACTTCCTTGAGGCGGCTGCTGGCGTCGGTGAGTTGGACGCGCAGTTCGCCGCGGGCGCTGGCGGTGCGGTAGCCGAGGCTGCCCTGCAGCAGGCGGTCCACGGCCTTGGCGGTGACGCGGCCACTGTCGATCCAGTGGGTGCCTGGGCGGCTGCGCTCCAGGCTGGCCATGAGGGTGGGGTAGTGGGTACATCCCAACACCACGGTCTTCACCTCGAAGGGCAACTGGTTCAAGTAGCGGCGGCAGATGGTGTCGGTGACGGGATCATCGAACCAGCCTTCCTCGGCGAGGGGCACCAGCAGGGGGCAGGCCACGCTGTGGATGATGCGCTCCGGATCGTGACGACGGATGGCCAAGTCATAGGCGGCGCTGCCCACCGTGGCCAGGGTGCCGATGATGCCCACGGGGCCTTGCCGCTGGGCTGCCGCTTCGGCGCCAGGTTCGATCACGCCGATGACCGGGCAGGGGCTCACCGCCTGCAGGGCGGGCAGCCCGTGGGCGCTGGCGGTGTTGCAGGCGATGACGATGAGCTTGGGTTCCACCCGTTGGAGCAGCTCGCCCATTTGCAGCGTGTAGCGCTCGATGGTGCGGTGGCTCTTGCTGCCATAGGGCAGCCGCGCCGTGTCGCCCAGGTACACCAGATCTTCTTGGGGCAGCGACTGGCGCAGGGCATGAATGACCGTGAGCCCGCCAATGCCCGAGTCGAAGACACCAATGGGGCGGTCGGAGCGATTCATAGGGACCACCACGGAGACACGGAGAGCACGGAGGAAAAACACGGAGAAAGGAACGCCGAGACAAGAACACCTCCGTGCTCTCCTCTCAGTGCCCTCCGTGTCTCCGTGGTGAATCCGTTCATGCCGCCACCCGCGTGGCCAAAATGGCGATCCACTCGCCTTCTTTCAGCACCTTCTCGGGCCTGAAGCCGTGCATGGTGAGGCTCAGCAGGGCCTCGTCCGTGCATTCGGCCAGGATGCCGCTGGCGATGAGCCAGCCGCCAGGGGCGGTCACGTCGGCCATGCGGGGCAGCAACTCCTGGATGGTCATCAGCAGGATGTTGGCCAGCAGCCCGGCATAGGGGCCCGCCGCACGCGGATGCTCCAGCGTGCCCACAAAACTCTCGTAGGGCCGAGTTCCAGGCGCCATTCCCTTGAGCAGGTGGGCGTTCAGTTCGATGAGCTCTTCCATGGCGGGGCCGCAGTCGGGATCGATGTCGAAGGCCGTGAGGTTCTGGCCACCGAGCAGGTAGGCGGCCAGCGACAGGATGCCGGTGCCCGCGCCGATATCGAGAATGGGGCCCTGCAGGCGCCCCGTGGCGGCCAGTTCCTCCAGGAGCTCCATGCAAAGTCGTGTGGTTTCATGGCCGCCGGTACCAAAGGCCAGGCCGGGATTCACCACCAGGTCGATGCGATTCGCCGGGCCCAGAGTCTCGTCCCAAAGGGGCCGCACATGGAAGCGCGAACCCACCTCAAAGGAGCCAAAGCCCTCGCGGCTCTTGGCCAGCCAGTCCTCGTCGCCGAAGGCCTCAGCCTCCAGGAGGCGCACGCCAGGGAAGGCAGCCAAACCGGCCGCGTCAGGAGGCACCTGGTTCGGTGGGAAGTAGGCATAGCAGGCCCGGGGGGGATCCGCTTCCCGGTAGAAGGCCGAGGAGCCTCCTTCCTCCAACCAGACGCAGAGCGCCTCTTCCTGGGGGTCCGGAACCGCCAGCTTCCACCTCAGATGTGTCACGTTTCCCATAAGCCAAGGTTAGCACCCACCCCCGGGAACCATCCCTCCCCGGCCTGCACTCATAGGATGTGGCGCCATTGGCCGCTGCGTGAGTGGAAGTTGGGGGAAATGCCGCGGGGGAACGGGGGTTCCCCTGCGTTCTTTGTGGGGCTACTCGGCGGCTTCGGCGGTTTCCGGGTCTTCCATGTCCAGCCGCTTCATTTTTTCCAGGAAAGTGGTGCGCTTGAGGCCCAGCAGGTCGGCGGCCCGCTTCTTATTGCCCCGGGTGATGGCCAGGCTCTGGAGCATGAGGGTCTTTTCCATGTCCGAGACCACCTGATTGAGGTCCAGCCCTTCGGCGGGCAGGTCCATGCCGAAGGCCGTGGCGGGTGGGGCGGCGAAAGCGTCGGCGGCCATGGGCGTGAAGGGGACGACCCGCGAGGCCTCACGTGTGTGCTCGACGGACTCGCCCATGCGCTCCGCCAGAAAGGCGAAATCCTCGCGGGTCAGCACGGGGCGCGTGCCCGACAGGACGATGGCCCGCTCAATGGCGTTTTCCAGCTGCCGCACGTTGCCGGGCCAGGAGAGCGACATGAGGAGGGGATCCACCGATGGATGCAATGCCTTGGGATAGAGACCGTGTTCGCGGGCCTTGCGGTTGAGGAAGTGCTGGGCCAGGAAGGGCACCTCTTCGCGTCGCGCCCGCAGAGGCGGCATGGTGATGGGCACCACTTCCAGGCGGTAGAAGAGATCCTCACGGAAGCTGCCATCCTGCACCTTCTTCCACAGGTCCACGTTGGAGGCCGTCACCACGCGCACCTCCACCTTCACGGGGGCGCCGCCGCCCAGGGGTTGCACCTCGCGCTCCTGCAGCACCCGCAGCAGGCGCACCTGGGCGCCCAGGGGCATGGTGCCCACTTCATCCAGGAAGATGGTGCCGCCATGGGCTTCGCGGAACTTGCCCGGCGTGTCCTTGCGGGCATCCGTGAAGGCGCCCTTGTTGTAGCCGAAAAGTTCGGATTCCAGCAGGTTCTCGGGAATGGCGCCGCAGTGCACAGCCACGAAGGCCTCACTGTTGTCAGCGCTCATGCGGTGGATGGCCCGGGCGATGACCTCCTTGCCCGTGCCACTCTCCCCCAGCAAGAGCACCGTGGCGCGCGTGGCGGCGGCGGCGCGGGCGCGGGCCAGCACATCCTGCATGGCCGCGCTGGTGCCCACGAGGCCGAAGGCCAAGGCCTGGGATGCGCTCAGCTGGGTGGTGGTGCCCGACCTCGGCCGCAGGCCCGGCATGGGGGGTTCGGGACCTAAGACGCCCCAGCGCACGGAACCCAGCGACCCCCACTCCGACAGGGCCTTGGGATCCATGGGCGCGGTGTCGGGCTTGAGGCCCAGCAGAATGGGCAGGGCCGCCACTTCGGCCATCATGCGGTTCAGTTCCGGGGGCGGCCAGGCGCCCTTGGCGCTGATCACCCACAGGTCCACATCCTTGGGCGCCAGGGCCGGGGTGGAACCCCGATCCACGGTGACATTCCACAGGGCCGCCCACCGATGCTCCAGCCCCCCGGTATCGTCCCCGAGGGTGGACCAGTGAAGGCGGGGCAGCTGCGTCATAAGCTCCTAGGAGCGTGTCCAAGTAATGGTTGGGGGCTGCACTGGTGCGCCAGCCGAGGGAGGCCAGGAAGGCGACGAAGGCCTTGGCGGTTCCAAGGTCGAGGAGCCTGACGCAGCATCCCGACGGCTGCCGCACCAGCCCGAAGGGTTGATGGCAAAGGGCATCCATGCGGCGTCACCGGGCTTGAACGGTGAACCTGCACCGCCCTGCGCCCGCTTCCTTGCCTGAATGCCCTTTGCCATCAATGCAGCCCCTATCGATTACTTGGACACGCTCCTAG
>JAYVRY010000083.1:0-2286 GCA_043775845.1 Acidobacteriota bacterium | reverse complement strand
TGGCCGGATCGAAGTGGGGGAAGCCCATGGGGTAGCCGGTTTCGGTGCGGATGGTGGGATTGTCCGTATCGATGGTGAAGCGGGGATCCCCGTTGTAGGCCGGCGCGAAGCGGCCGGAGGGATCGTTGATCTTGAGGCGGGTGCCGGTGGAGGGATCGCCGATGACGCCGCCTACACGCATTTCGTTGTTGGCATAATCCATGAAATTGATGAAGCCCTGACCGCTGTTGAGGGACTGCTGGGACATGAAGATGAGCCCGGCGATGTAGGTGTCCCCGATCCGGTTGCCCTGGACGTGGACCTCATAGGTCGCCAGGGGTGTGGGCGAATCATTCATGGCCAGACCCGTCTGGAAGGGCCCATAGGGGGCTGGGGCCAGGGTGAACAGCTGCGCCCAGGTCAGGGCGAAGGCCGGCATCTGCATGATGGTGTTGCGGGGCACGGTGATGGTGTGCCCGTTGACCTGAAGGGTGCCCCCCGTGAGCACGTCTCCGCCAGGGGTCAGGGTGGCACTTTGGATGAAACCGGTCATATCGAAGGGTGAGCCCACCGGCTGCAGGGGCAGCTGGGCGATGGCTGCACCCGTCCAGACCATGGACATCGCCAGAATCATCATTCTGAAAAGTTGGCGGAAGCCGACGTGCCGTACGTCGGGCAGAAAGGGAATCAGGCTGGTCATGGCGGAGTCTCCTTGGGAAATGGGTTCTCCGAATGATCGGCCTAGGCCGGAAGGTCTACAGATCCGATTTGAAAAAACAGACCCATCCGGTGGTCAATATCGATAAATATCCCACTCGCAAAAATCGCCCTGTGGATAGGTCCATGGTCGACGGTCCGGGTTCAAGGTCGCGTGGGTCCGTGAATGCCCAGCTCATGGACCATGCGCCCCCCGAGGTGCCCCGTCTGGATGAGTGGAAGAGCGGCTCCCAGGCTGGCGGCGAGCCACAGCAGGTGCAGGATGAGCATGGGCTTTCGACCAAGGTCCGACTTGAGATGCAGCGCGAGACCCTGGATCCCAAGGAAGGCCAGGGTGAGGAGGACATAAAGCAGGGCGGTCACTTTCGCCATGCGCTCATGGCTTTCCAGCGCTGTCTGAAGCTCGACTGAAGGACTCAGGGGCCCCGGGACGGCCATGCCGGTAACCACGGCCAGGAGGGCCATGCCGGTTCCCAGCGTCAGGATCGCGAGGGTGCATGCATGGATTCCCTTTCGCTGAGTGGGCCAGAGCAAACCCAGCAGGGCGAGGGGTGGCACCACCAGCAGCAGGGCGATGGGGAAATGGACGACCGCCGGATGCAGGTGGGACCAGGCGGGCATGATGACCTACCGTGGCCCAGCGGAGATATTGGCCTGGGCGCGCTTCAATTCGGGAGAGCCTGCCTGGGCCAGGATGGGCTCGCCCTTGCGCGCCTTGCGGATGATGTCTCGCACCAGGACGAGGGCCTCTTGTTCTGTGATGTCGCGCTTGAAGGCGGGCATCCCCAGGCCGAAGAACAGGCCCTGCCGGATGGTTTTTGCCAGAGCCTCGTCTGAGGAACCTCTCATGGCTGCCTCTGACGTGAAATCCCGGCCCTTCAGTTTCCTGCCTTCCCGGGAGACCGCCGAACCATCCAGGCCGTGGCAGCTTGCACAGGTGTGCTGGTAGAAGGCGCGGAGCTCCTGCTCGGTCCGCACGGACTCGGCCCCAAGGATGGGTAGGGCGGTGGTCAGGAGAACCAGGCTCATTGCAGAGAAGCGGGTGTGGGAGGCCATGGGTGACTCCAAAGAAGTGCAGAGACCTGCTTCCCCAGGATCGGGCGATTTTCGGGGCCTCCAAGATCCGGTTCGAAATGTCGGAACCATCCGGTCTCACGGTCCCAGGCCCTGCGGCAAAGTGACGCAGCCTGCCGAGGCGTGGGGGCCGGTAAGCATTGAAGCTGGAGAATCCGGTGGATAATGGCTCGACCATGACCAATGCAGGCTTCGGCATCTCCCTGACCTGGCTCCTCCGCCTGCGCTGGATCACGGCGGTCGCCCAGACTGCGGCGATTCTCGTCACCATGCGCTTGCTGCCAGGCGAGCTGTCCGTCCTGCCGTTGCTGGGGCTCGTGGCCTTCGGGGCTCTGAGCAACATGGCGCTCATGCTGCGCCTGCGTAAACCCGAGCCCGTACGGCCTGCCCTGCCGGGCCTGGTGCTGGGCCTGGACATCCTGCTGCTGACCGGGCTGCTGTACGGCAGCGGCGGCGCGGCCAATCCGTTCACGGCCATCTACCTCGTCCACATCACCCTCGCGGCGGTAGTCATGC
>JAYVRY010000082.1:0-2290 GCA_043775845.1 Acidobacteriota bacterium | reverse complement strand
GGAATTGCCCACCATGGTGAAGCTGGCGGCGGGAATCCCGTGCCGCTCGAGGAGGGCGGCATAGGTGGATTCGTCCTTCTCGGAAACAATCTCTACTTTGCCGAAATGGCGCCCGAGGCCCGATTTCACCAGCTTGGTCTCCTGGTCGAAGAGATCCCCCTTGGTGATCACCATCAGATCGAAGGAGCCAGCCAGTTCCTGCAGGACTTCGGCCGCGCCTGGCAGCGGTTCCACCGGCTTGTCCAGCATGGCCTTGCCCAGCTCGACCACTTTCCGGATGCCGGCGCCGTCCAGGCGCTCCTCCGTGAGCTCCAGCGCCGTTTCGATCATGGACAGGGTGAAGCCCTTGATGCCGTAGCCGTAGTGCTGGAGGTTGCGCATCTCCGTGGCGTGGAGCCGGGCATCGATCCAGGCGTCATCGTGGAAGGGCCGCAGCAGGGCCCGGAAGGCCTCCTGCGTCTCGGCATAGTGGGTCTCGTTGTGCCAAAGGGTGTCGTCGGCATCGAAGGCGAGGGTCTGGCGCATGAAGTCCCTGCGGAAAGCACTCAGCCTACAATGAAGGATTCCCTGAGGACACCATGGCCGCATCCAAGACACGTACCGACTGGGCGCTCCTGCTCCTGCGCCTGGCCGTGGGCGGTCTGGCGGTGCTGCAGGCGTTCGTTGTTCTCCGCCAGGCCCACGGCTCCATCAGCCTGGCGCATGCCACCGCCTGGGGCTTTGCCCTGGGCGAGCTGGTCTGCGGCGCCATGATCCTGGTGGGAATCTGGGTTCCGCTCGCTGGTGGCCTGCTGGCCATGCTGCTGGGCTGGCCCCTGGTCCACGGTTGGATCCACGGCGCCGGACCGCTCGCCAACCTGGGCGGCCTGTTCCGGCTGCTGGCTGGTCTGGCCTGCGCCATCGGCGGCGGCGGCAAATGGGCGCTGGAAAGGTAGGTGACCGATGCTCCGCCCTCCCCACCACCAGATCTTTGCTTTTGACGCCGAATGGGTGCCGGACCCCGCCACGGGCCGGCGGGTGCTGGACCTCCAGGACGACCTGCCGGATGAGGCGGTGCTGGAGCGCATGTGGGCCTACGGGGGCGCCACCGAGGCCGAGCCCCGGCCCTACCTGAAAACCATCCTCTGCCGGGTGGTGTCCATCGCGGCGGTGATCCGCACCGTGAAGCACGGTGAGGTGCAGCACCGGCTCTACGCCCTGCCGGAGGGGCCCGAGGCGCTGCCCGAAGACGATCTGTTACGCCGCTTCCTGGTGGCCATCGGCGATCGGAAGCCCCAGCTGGTGGGCTTCAATTCGCGGGACGCGGACCTCCCCATCCTGGTGCAGCGGGCCATGGTGCACCGACTTTCCATCCCGGGCCTGGGCCGCAGCGCCGAGAAGTGGGCCCCCGGAGATTTCTTCGACCGCTACGGCAACCAACACGTTGATCTGCGGGAGATCACCGGGGCTTGGGGCAAGGCTTCCTCCACCCTGCACGAGCTGGCTACGGCCTGTGGCATCCCGGGCAAGTTGGGCACCGATGGGAAAAGTGTGATCGACCTCTGGCGGGCCGGCGATGTGGCAGGGATCGTCCGCTACAACCAGTTCGACGCCCTCACCACCTTCCTGGTGTGGCTGCGGGCCATGACCCTGTCGGGCCACCTCACGCCAGAACAGATGGAAGCCGAGGAAGCCCAGATCCGCGCCCTGATCCAGCAAAAGGCTGCGGTGGATCCGGCCTTCGGGTTGTATCTCGAGGGGTGGGCGCGGCTTTCGATTTGATACGGATTGAAAAGCAGGGAACCGCAGATGACGCAGAAATGACCACGGATCCATCCACCTCGTGGAATCGCACAGCTTGAAGACGGGAGCTCTGCCTAGTCTGTGAGCATAGTTTCAAAAGCCTGAGCACGATGTCCGTTGGCATTCCAATGCGAGTGGGCCAGTGTCTATCTGCGAAATCTGCGTCATCTGCGGTTTCAACTCTTGATCTTGAAATCGTCTGTTCATGGGTATTCAAGCTGGCCCTGGGCCGCTAGACTGGCTGCGATCTTCTCCTTCACGCACGTTTTCTTCCCAGGAGGACTTTGTGGGCGAGCGGCTTAGCGCTGAATTTCTTGGAACCCTTTGGCTGGTGCTGGGCGGCTGCGGCAGCGCCGTGCTGGCAGCTGCCTTCCCGGGCGTGGGCATCGGGTTGCTCGGCGTCAGTTTCGCCTTCGGCTTGACGGTCCTCACCATGGCCTTCACCATCGGGCCCATATCCGGCTGCCATCTAAATCCCGCCGTGACCCTGGGGCTGGCCGTGGGCGGG
>JAYVRY010000081.1:0-7474 GCA_043775845.1 Acidobacteriota bacterium | reverse complement strand
GTGCGCATAAGTTCGAAGGCATCACCCTCCAGCCGCAGGTGCTGGGCGGCGCGGCCGAAGTGGCCACCCTGGACATCAGCGGCCCGGCCTTGGATCAGGCCGAGCGCGACTGGGCCGCCAACGGCCTGGACCCCGCCAAGCACCTGCGGATGGAGGGTGATGCCTTCGAACTTATGCGCACACTCGAGCCCATGGGCTGGGACCGCGTCATCGTGGATCCGCCCGCCTTCGCCAAGCAGCGCAAGGATGTGGACAAGGCCTTCAAGGCCTACAAGGATGTCTTCCGCCTGGGCGCCCGCGCCACCGCGCCCGGCGGCATGCTCTGGTGCTTCTCCTGCAGCCAGCACCTGGATCGCACCCGCTTCCAGGAGGCCGTGTGGACCGCGCTGCTGGAGGCGGGCCGCGAAGCCCGAGTAATGGCCCATCTCGGCCAGCCCAGCGACCACCCTTATGCCCTGAACCATCCCGAGGGCTTCTACCTCAAGGGGCTGTGGCTGAGCCTGGAGTAGTCAACCTCCGGTCGTCTGTGCCTTCTCGACCGCGCCCACCCACCGCAATGCCGACTACATCGTTGCGGCCGGGCGGGCAGCCAGGGTGCTGGTGGGCCCTCCCATGCAGGTACGAAAAACCGGAGTAAGACGGTCAGAAGCAAGGCCCTGCATTAGGGGATGAAAAGCACGGGACGCGGGTGGCTGGGATCCTGCTGCATAAGGGCATAGAGCTCGCGGTGCTGGAGCTTGTCCGTGTTCTTGAAGGACAACCGCGCCTTCTCTGCCACCTTCAAAGACATCAGTTTCAAGGCGGCCTCGTTGTCGTATCCGATCACTTCCACCGTGGCGCCAGGTTCGTTCCGCCGGGCCAGCTCCTGATCCACTAGGATCCGCATCGCTTCCTGGGGCGTTCGGGCCTTCCTGGGCAATTTGAGTTTCAGGGCGGGCCGGGGTTCGGGATGCATGTCCGCAGACGGGGCAGCCGGTCCCACAGAACAGGCCAACACCAGGAGGGCAGACAGGGCATCCATGCCACTTGGATGAGGTCGTCCGGTGGAAGGTTCCTTCCCGGCTACGGCATCCCCGACTTCAAATCCAGCAGGTGGCTCAGCTTCACGTTGCCCATGGCGCCCAGCATGGAGGCCTTCAGGCGGGGGATGCTGGATTCCAAACCACCGATGAGTTCTTTCACCTGCTTGCGCCGACTCTCCAGGCTGGAGCAGCCACAGAGGGGACAGCCGCAGGGCACGATGGGAAAGCCTCGCAGCCAGGCGTAGCGCTGCAGATCCTTCTCTTCGCACGTGCCCAGGGGGCGGATGACGGTGTTGACGCCATCGTCGCTCACCAGGCGCAGGGGCATGGTGCTGAGGCGGCCTTCGAAAAAGAGGTTGATGAGCAGCGTCTCCAGCAGGTCATCGAGGTGATGACCCAGGGCGATCTTCGTGAAGCCGTGCTGCTTGGCGAAGGAGTAGAGCACGCCCCGGCGTAACCGCGAGCAGATGATGCAGGGCAGCTCTTCGGGCTTGGTGCGCACCATCTTGTCGATGGGGGCGGGAATGATGTGGTGCGGAATGCCCATGCGCTCGCAGACTTCCGCGATGGGATCGGGATTGAACTGGGGGAAGCCAGGATCCACCGTGACAGCCTCGACCGTGAAGGTCACGGGTGCGCGCTTGCGCAGCCGCTCCAGCACATCCAACAGGGCCCAGGAATCCTTGCCGCCACTGACGGCCACCAGGATGCGGTCGCCATCTTCAATGAGCTTGAATTCAGCATTGGCCTCACCGACACGGCGGGCGATCCTCCGCTCCAGCTGTGGAAAGGTCTTGAGGTCAGCCTCCGTGGGCGGCAGGGCCAGGCTGGGCAGGGCGCAGGGATTGCTCACAAGGGCTCGTTCAGCATTACATCACGCCGCAGGCTTTGCGTTCTCCCCGTACCAGCTGGCCCTGCACATCCTTCACATATTCAGGACACGTGCAATCGGGACAGGAGTTGCTGGCAGTTTCGGAACACAGGTCCGCAAAGGTCACCTTCTCCATGAAGGCGGAGATGTGGTCGGAGAGCCGGTTCCAGAGCAGTAGGCTCATGCGTTCATCGGCCATCAAAACCTTGTTCGCGGATTTCGGATCTTCCTTGGCGGCGGCGTAGAAGCTGCTGTCCGTGAGGCGAAGGACTTCGCCCACACTCACCTGGTTGCATGGCCGCGTGAGGACATAGCCACCCTTGGGACCGCGCACACTGGCGACGACGCCAGCCTTCTTCAGCTTGTTGAAAATCTGCTCGAGGAAGGGCAGGGAGAGCTTCTGGCGCTCGGCAATGACATGCAGAGGCACCGGCTGGCCATGGCTGTGGTGGGCCAGGTCAAACAAGGCCTGCATGCTGTACCTGCCGCGGGCACTGATCTTCACGAAGGGCTCTCCAGGCATTCAGACTAGTATTCCTGAGCGAATAAGTCAAGTTTATGAACCCGGATACACTCAGCCCTGGAGGCCCTGTGAAAGCTATCCTCATGGCCCTTGGCGCGCTGGGGTTGCTGGCTCAGCAGCCAGCCGTTCGTTCAGGCTCCCACGGGGCCCTTTCTTCGCAAGGAAAACCCGTGGACGGGAAGGAAAAGCATCCTGTGCTGCTGGGTGAGGTAAAGCCCCAGGCCATCCTGGCCTCGCGAGCTGTCTTTCGGGAGAACCTGAGCAAACAGCGGCTGAGTGCCGCGCTGAAGGCCCGGTGGAAGGCCATTCGGCATCCCCTCACCCTGGTGGCGGTGTTTGGCTCCTGGTGCGGGGACAGCCACCGGCAGCTGCCAGGTCTCCTGGCCCTCGATGCCAACCCCAATCCCTTCATCGAAGTGCACTACCTGGGGGTGGCCCGGGACAGGGCCCTGGCGGGGTCGGTCTGGCCCAGGGGGTGTCCGCCGCCGCCTCTGACCCGCGTGCCGACGTTCTACCTGTTCGCCATTCAGCCGGGCGGGGGGCAGAAGCTGGTGGGCTCGGTGGTGGAGACACCGCCAAGGGCTGGGCAGAGCATGGCCGAGGCCCTGGTGGAACTGGTGGAGGCGGCGGCCGGGACCATGGCCCACTCCCCCTGAACTCAGGTTTTCGCCGCAGCCACCGATGAAAGAAGCCATGCGATGGTGTGCCTTCCTTCTGGCCATGTGCCTGCTGACGGGTCTCCGGGCCGCTGAACCCATCCGGGTGGCCACGGCCTCGGAGTGGACCACGCTCAACCCACTGTTGATGGCGCTGGATGTGGATGTGGAAGCCGTGGACCTGCTCTTCGATCGGCTGGTGACCATCGATGCCGACGGCAACTTCATTCCCGAAATGCTGGAATCCTGGACGATCCTGAAGGGGGGGCGCGAGGTTCTGCTGAAGCTGCGGCCTGGGTTGCAGTGGCACGATGGCCAGCCCATCGAGGCGGAAGACGTGGTATTTACCTGGCGGGCCCTGAAGTTGCCCCGGGTGCGGGCGGTGGCCGACACTGCGGGAGGCGTGACCAGCTTCGATCGGGTGGTGGCAGAAGGTCCCCTGACGGTGAGGATCCACCTGGCTCGTCCCCGGGGGACTCTCCTATCCGACCTCTACAACCTCATTCCCGTACCCCGCCGTCATTACGAAGTCCCCGCCAAGCCTCTGCTGGCCCCGGTGAACTTCAAACCCGTGGGGTCAGGTCCCTACCGCCTCGTGGGCGAAGCCTCGAGCAAGCGTCTTTCCTTGGAACAGTGGCCTGGGTACCGCGGCATTCACCCTGGCAAGTGGCCGGGTTTCGAGATTGCAGACCCCGGCAACATCCAGTCGGGCGACATCCTGCCCGGCATGATCAAGGGGACGTATCACTTCTTCACGGTGGGTCCATTGCGGTACTACCTGGTTCGCAAAGGCGGTGCCGGAGAGGGTCTGGTTCAGGCCGTGTCCCTGCCCCAGGCGGCCCTCTCGCTGATCTACCTAAACTGCGACCCTCGCCTGAGTCTGCTGGGTGAAAAGGCGATTCGACAGGCCCTGGCGGAATTGATTCCCTGGAAGGAACTGGCCCGGGGAATCCGCTTCCTGCCGGCGCGACGTGCCACTTCCTTCTGGCCACCGGAAATGTGGGCTCATGACCACAGCCCAAAGCCTCTTCCCAGCCCGGCCCGCGCCACAGTCCTCCTGGATGCCGCAGGTTGGCGCCTGGGAGCCGACGGCCTCCGATACAACGCCATAGGAAAACCCCTCACCTTGACCGCCTACGACACCATCGGGGCTGGCAACCGCAGCATCATGAAATTACTGGCGGCCAGCGCCCTGCAAGTGGGGATTCGCATCGCGGTCAAAGATGTTTCGGCGGCAGATCTGAACGGGAAGGCCATGGCCCATGAGGGGGATCTTTGGTCCAATGGCTGGCAGATGTCTTTGGATCCCGATGTTGACAGTCCCCTGTTTACGGCGGAAGGCTACCAAACCAAGGCCAACATCAGCAGCTACCTGAATCCGGTGGTCGACCGCCTTTTTGATGAGGGGCGGCACACCCTCGACCTGGAAGCCCGGAAGCAGATCTATCTGCGCATTTCGGCGATCCTCCAGGAGGACGTACCGCTGCTGCCCGTGACCTACCAGCAGAGCCGTATTCTCACCAACCGCAGGCTTCAGGGCGTGACCTACAACCGGTTCGGACTGACCTGCGAGTTCTGGCCCGGGCGCAGAGCCTGGACGTTGGGAAACTGAGGCTGGGCTCGTACATGTGAAGGGGACCGTTCGCCCTGGGCTCCCATAACTCAGGTTCGAGCCCCGTCGGTCGATGATGAAGACAGCATGCGATGGTCTTCCCTTCTCCTGGCGTTCAGCCTTGCCTTCGGCCTTGGGGCCGGCGGGCCCATTCGCATCGCCACTGGCGAATGGACCACCCTCAATCCGCTCCTCCTGGTACAGGATGTGGACACGGAAGCCGTTGACCTGCTCTTCGACCGACTGGTGACCATCGATGCCCAGGGGCGCTTCATCCCGGAGATGCTTGAATCCTGGACGGTCCTAAAGGGTGGTCGCGAGGTCCTGTTGAAATTGCGGCCTGGGTTGCAGTGGCATGATGGCGAACCCATCGAGGCTGAGGATGTGGTCTTCACCTGGAAGGCACTGCGACTGCCCCGGGTGCGGGTGATCGCCGATGCCTCAGGAGGTGTCACGAGCTTCGACCGCGTGGTGGCAGAAGATCCTTTGACGGTGAGGATCTATCTGGCTCGTCCCAGGGGCACCCTGCTGTCGGACCTCTTCAATTTCATTCCCGTCCCCCGTCGGCATTACGAGGTTCCCGCCAAGCCTGAACTGGCCCCGGTGAATTTCAACCCCGTGGGATCCGGGCCCTATCGTGCGGTGGGGAAAGCCACCAGCAAGCGGCTGTTTCTGGAACGCTGGCCGGGGTACCGCGGAATCCATGGCGGGCAGTGGCCCGCTTTTGAGCTTTCGGATGCGAGCGATGTGAAGGTCATCCTTCCCGCTTTTGTGACTGGGCAGTACCACTTTTCCGGTGTGGGTGCGTTCCGGTACTACCTGGTGAAGAAGGGCGTGGCCGGTGGTGGCATCGCCCAGGCCCTCTCCCTGCCTCAGGCGGGGTTGGGACTGATCTTCCTCAACTGCGATGCCCAGCGGAGCCTGCTGGGCGACAAGGCCCTGCGCAAGGCTCTGGGGGAACTGATTCCGTGGAAGGAACTGGCCCGGGGCAGCCGCTTCCTGCCGACACGAAGGGCCACCTCCTTCTGGCCGCCGGAATTGTGGTCCCATGATTCGAATCCGCAGCTCCTGCCGAATCCAGGCCGTGCCGCAGACATCCTGGAGACTGCGGGGTGGCGCATGGGACCCGATGGCCTTCGGCACAATGCCAGCGGAAAGCCCTTGGTGCTCACGGGCTATGACGAAACCGCGGCGGGTAACCGGAGCCAAATGAAGTTGCTGGCGACCAGTGCCCTCCAGGCGGGGATCCGCATCGATGTGAAGAATGTCCCCTTTTCGCAACTGACTGCAAAGGCGGCCCAGCACGAAGGTGATCTCTGGTCCATGCAGTGGATCATGACCATGGACCCGGATGTGGACAGCCCCCTCTTCACCAAAGAGGGCTACCAGACGAAGGCCAACCTCAGTGGCTACCTGAATCCAACCATTGACCGCCTCTTCGACGAGGGACGGCACACGCTGGATACCGAAGCGCGCAAGCGGATCTACCTGCAGATATCCGACATTCTGCAAGAGGACCTGCCGCTGCTCCCGATGACGTATATGCAGGTGCGGGTTCTCATTCATCGCCAGTTACGCGGGGTGTCTTTCAGTCACCTTGGGCAGAGCTATGCCTTCTGGCCCGGACGGCGGGCCTGGAAGCTGGAAGACTGAAGCCAGGTTGCGCGGAGCCGGGGACTAGAGCCGATCGAAGCGAATGACTTCGACCTTCCCGGGCTTGGCCTTGGGGGCCTCTTCGCGCTCGCGGTCAGGCCGGGCTTCGCGCTCGGGTCGGGTTTCACGCTCGGGTCGGGCTTCGCGGGGGGGGCGGGTCTCATGACGCCGGGACTCGTGCGTGGGCTCAGGTCGTTGGGCATGTTCCGCGCGGGGTGCATGTTTGGGCGCTGGCGCTGGCGCCGGGATTGGAGCAGCCTGCCGGTCGCGACCGGCCCACACGGCGCCCACCTGCTTGATGCGATCCACGAGGCGGGCTGGTTCCATCACCTGGATGCCATCGCCGAACTGCATGGACCAGCGGGCGACGGCCCGGAGATCCGTGGCGGTGAACGAGACCAGAGCTTGACCATCGCCCTGCTCTTCGATCTTGAAGTTCGGGAAGGCGGGAGGGGCCTGCTTCACGGCGAAGACCCACTGCTTATGCAAGGTCGCTTTCACGGCGATGGGATCGCCACCGAGCCAGCCACCGATCTGATTGGCGGGTGTGCCCTCGGGGTAGGGGCCCTGCGCTGCGCGGCCGACGCCTTCGATGGCGTTCACTTCGGCCAGCAGATCGACACGGTGGTAACGCTCGGCGTTGTAGCGGCGGTCCCAGCCCCAGGCAAACCAAGCCTGGCTGAGGGCATCGAAGGTCAGGTGGCGGGGCTCGAAGGTGCGGGGCGCGTTGGCGTCCGCATCCGCGAAGATGAACTCCACGGCGCGGCCTTCGCAGATGGCGGTGAGGATGGCCTGGGCGAGCGGGGACAAGGAGGGAGTGCCGGCAGCCTGCTTTTCGATGACTTTGGATTCGACCTGCGAAGGAAGGACCGCTTCCAGAACTGGGGCAGCGACAGCCTCGACAGCTTCCTCGACCTTGGCGGCCTTGGCTTTGGCAGATGTTTTGGCGGGGGCCTTGGGCTTGGGCTCAGCAGCCTCGGCCTTCTTGGTCGCGGCCTTCTTCGCGGGAGCAGCCTTGGCCTTGGCGGCGGGCTTCGCTTCCTCCACGATGGCAGTCACAGGCTTTTTACGGGGGGTCTTGGTTACGGCCATGGGTGTATGGACTCCTGGCCCATCATCCACCCATTGCGCGGGTCC
>JAYVRY010000080.1:0-7485 GCA_043775845.1 Acidobacteriota bacterium | reverse complement strand
TCGCCCATGATGTACTTCGTGAAGCGGCGGATGCTGAGCTTCTCGCCGATCTCCGCGGTCTTCTGGGAGAGGTGCTGCTGGATGGTGAGGTCGGGATTCATGATGAAGGGCTGTTCGAGGAGGCAGACCTCCTTGTAGATGCTGTTCATCTTGCCTTCGACGATCTTCTCGACGATGTTGGCAGGCTTGCCGGTGGCCAGGGCCATCTCGGTGGCAATGCGCTTTTCGGTGTCGAGGAAATCCTGGGTGACTTCTTCCTTGGTGACGAAGCGGGGCGCGGGATCGGCAGCCGCGATGTGCATCGCGATTTCCTTCACCAGGCGCTGGAAGGCTTCGTTGCGGGCCACGAAATCGGTCTCGGAATTCACTTCGACCAGCACGCCCACGCGACCACCGGGGTGGATGTAGGCTTCCACGATGCCTTCGCCCGCCACACGGTCGGCCTTCTTGGCGGAGGCGGCCATGCCCTTCTTGCGCAGCCACTCGATGGACTGCTCCATGTCGCCGTTGTTCTCTTCCAGGGCCTTCTTGCAATCCATCATGCCGAGGCCGGTCTTCTCGCGCAGTGTCTTCACGTCATTGGCGGTGAATGCCATGTGTAACTCCATATCCTATTCGTCTCGAACTGCTCGGAATCGCGAAGCGATTCCGAGTTAGGCAAGGACTAATTCTCGGAACCCTCACCCATCTTTTCGGCCATCATCTTCTTCATGTCGTCGCTGTCGCCCTTGTCCTGGAAGCGCTGGCGGCCTTCGAGGATGGAGTCAGCCACGCGCTCGGAGAAGAGCAGGATGGAGCGGATGGCGTCGTCATTGGCGGGGATCACGTAGTCCACCATGTCGGGATCGCAGTTGGTGTCGACGATGCCCACGACCTTGATGCCGAGCTTCTTGGCCTCGGTGACGGCGATGTCTTCGCGATGGGGATCGATGACGAAGATGACATCGGGCAGCGAGCGCATGTCGCGGATGCCGTTGAAAGAGGCTTCCAGCTTCAGGCGGGTGCGGTTCAGGGTCAGCACTTCCTTCTTGGAGAGCAGGGCCGTGCGGGCGGGATCCGCCAGGGTGGCTTCGATCTCGCGGAACTTCTCGAGGCTCTTCTTGATGGTGGAGAAATTGGTGAGCATGCCGCCCAGCCAGCGGTTGTTGACGTAGAAGGCGCCGCAACGGCCAGCCTGCTCGGCGATGAGCTCCTGGGCCTGGGGCTTGGTGGCCACGAAGAGGAAGTTCTTGCCCTCGCCGGCGCTCTTCGTGAGGTAGTTGGCGGCGGTGTTCCAGAGACGCAGGGTCTTCTGGAGGTCGATGATGTAGATGCTGTTGCGGGCGCCGAAGATGAACTTCTTCATCTTCGGGTTCCAACGCTTGGTCTGGTGTCCGAAGTGGGCACCGGCCTCGAGAAGTTCCTTCATTTGGATGGCAGCCATGCTGGCCTCCCTGGTCAAGCGGCGATGCGTGAAGGACGCCGCGGGTGGGATGAAAGGCTCAGGGTTGAATCCCCTCGCCCGAATCGTCCACGGAGTTCCGCGGACCGGAAAAGCAGAAGGGGGAGCCGGATGGCTCCCCCTTCCAGAGAACGACTAGCGCTTGCTGAACTGGAAGCGACGACGGGCGGCCTTGCGACCGGGCTTCTTACGTTCCTTCATGCGGGGATCGCGGGTCAGGAGACCGGCGCCGCGCAGGAGGGACTTGAGCTGGTCGTTGTAGCTGAGCAGGGCGCGGGAGATGCCCATGCGGATGGCCGAGGCCTGTCCGGCGGGGCCACCACCACACACGCTGATGATCATGTCGAACTTGCCGTCGAGGTCGGCCAGCACGAGGGGCTGGTGAACCATCATGCGGAGCACGGCATTGGGGAAGTAGCTTTCGAGGCTGCGACCGTTGACGGTGATCTTGCCGGTGCCGGGGCGCAGGAAGGCGCGGGCGGCCGCGCTCTTGCGGCGACCGGTTCCGTAGTTCTGGGAAATGGCGGTGATTACCATGATGTTCCTCGCCTCTACTTCTGGATGGTCATGATCTGGGGCTGCTGGGCGGACTGCTCGTGCTCGGGGCCGGCATAGACCTTGAGCTTGCGATACATCGCCCGGCCGAGGGGGCCCTTGGGCAGCATGCCCTTGACGGCGCTCTCGATGATGCGCTCGGGGAAGGTGATCTTCATGACCTCAGCGCGGACTTCCTTCATGGAGCCGGGCTGGGTGGTGGTGCGACGGTAGATCTTCTGCACGCCCTTCTTGCCGGTCAGTACGGCCTTCTCGGCATTGATGACGATCACGCAATCACCGGTGTCAAGAAAGGGGGTCCAGGTCGGCTTATTCTTGCCAGACAGGACGTCCGCGACGGCGGTGCTCAGGCGGCCGACGGGAATCCCCGTGGCGTCCACCAGGAACCACTGGCGCTTGAGTTCATTGGCTTTCGGGAAGTAAGTGCTCATGGCCTGCTCCGGAATCACAATCGCGCAGCAAAGACACCACCCCAGGGGCAGCGAATTCACAGAAGGGAAAGCTTATCGTTGAGCGGCCGAGGGGTCAAGCCGGGATTTTAACTTCGGGGGTCCCGCGCAGCTTTCCGCCAGAGCCGGACTGCTGCTGATTTCAGTCTTGGCCCGAGGCCAGCTT
Source organism: Acidobacteriota bacterium (assembly GCA_043775845.1). Lineage (GTDB taxonomy): Bacteria > Acidobacteriota > Holophagae > Holophagales > Holophagaceae > Geothrix. The sequence goes on along the minus strand of JAYVRY010000080.1, from coordinate 4,874 downwards.
CCACAATTCCTGGGCGATGCGCGGGGCGGCCGTGCCATCCACCAGCGCCATGCCGTCCTTGACCTGCTCCTGGCGGTTGTCCTGGCCTTCGGGACCCAGCCACTGGGCCAGGGCCCCCTGGACCATGTTCAGGTTGGCGCCGGGCCCCATGCCCAGGTCGAAACAGCCGTTGGCGATGGCCAGATCGGAGAGGATGCCGTGCTGCCGTTCGTTCTGTCCCCAGACCGCCGCCGGGATGCCCAGGCAGAGAGCTTCGGCCAGGGTGACGCCTGCCGAGCACCAGATGGCGTCATAGCCCGGGATGCGACGGGTGAGGCCCGGAAGGCCGCTGAGCACCGTGCAGCCCGGGAAGGGCTGGCCCTGGATACCGTTGGGGGCCAGGAGGGTGACCGTGCCGCGCCACCGGTCACCCTCCACCAGGCCTGCCAGGGAATCGAAGGCCAGCTGGGCCAGGTTGGGGCCGTCAGCGCCCCCGAAGGTGACCAGGAGCTTGTGGACCGCCAGGGGCTGGATGGGCATCCGCTTGGGGCGCAGATCCAGGGCGGCCTTGTCCACCACGATGAAGCTGGAGCCCCGCAACACGCGACAGGCGCCCGAGGTGGTCTCGTAGGGACGGACCTTCCGGCCATTCACCTGCTTCATGGGATGGTCGGCCCAGCGCACGCCCTCCAGGTAGGGCTGGAAGAGGAGGTCCGCCGCTTCGTGGGCGTCCGTGTCGTCCTCCATGACGGCCACTTTCAGGGGGCGCAGGGCCTGGAGGAAGGCCGTGCTGGTGTCCCACTGGTCCACCAGCACCAGCGCTGCCTTGGCCCTCAGATCGGCGGGCAGGGGCGCATGCATGTCGGTGCCGAGATAGCACGCCTCACAGGGCAGGGGCTCATCCAGGAAGGGATGCGTGCCGCCGCCCACCCGCCGCGCCCGGTCATCGCCGGAGATGGCCAGGCAGGCTTGGCCACCCAGGGCGCGCCAAGCTTCTTGAAGGGCGAGCGCCCGGGCCACATGGCCCAGCCCAAGGCGCAGATCAGCGTGGACGCGGAGGATCAGCAGGGGGGACATGATCCGGTGAGTCTAGGAGCCTGTTCCGGGAATTGGAAGCCCCGACTATTGCTCCTTCGTGTCCTTGGTTGTTGGGGATGAGGTTGTCGGGATGTTTCTGTTCCAGTCTTCCGGGTCTATGGAATGCTGAACCATCCCCGGAGGACCGCATGTCCGACCTACCAATGACACTTGCACCCGGTGCCAAGGCGGCCAAGGTTTGCGGCATCCTCGCCATTGTCTTCGCCCTCACCTGTGCGGGCATTCCCGTGGCCATCGTCCTGGGCATCGTGGCTCTGGTGCAGCATGGGAAGGCCAAGCGCTTCGCCAGGACCCAGCCCGATGCGTACGAGCCCGTCACGGCCACGGGCCTGGTCACGGGGATCATCGGCCTGGTGCTGCCTGTATTCATGCTCCCCTTCGCGGGCATCGTCAGCGCCATCGCCATTCCAGCCCTCCTGATGCAGCGTGAACGGGCTCGGGAAGTGGCGGTGCAGTCCAACCTGAACACGGCCAAGGCCCGGGCGGAAGCCGCGCTGCTGGCCATCCGCACCAACGCGCCCGGACAAACCCCCTCCCAGTACGCCATCATCCAGGCCCTATCCGTCGATCCGGCCATCCAGGCCCTCAAGAACCCGGTCACGCCCACGGCTCCCGCCCTGCAGCACGGCACCTCCGGCCCCTTGGGCACGGTGCTGGTTTACGCGGATCAGGCGCAGGAAGAAGGCATCACCACCTGGTCGCTTCAATTCCGCGCCCTGCTTCGTCAAGGCGGGGAGGAGAAGACCCTGACAGAGGAACTGATCGTCCACACCCAGGAGCAGGCCCCCCTTCGCCTGCCAGATGCCACGGAAGAAGTGCCGTCCCCCATGCCCACACCGGAACCGCCCGCGCCGCAGAACTGAGCCAGGGACTTTCTATGGGAACGGATGCCCCTCGGCGAAACCGGGCTGGGGGTTGCCGATCACGGGCGCCTCGGCGATGGGCCAGCCATCCGTGAAGTAGGCTTCCTTGTAACGCACGTAGCGGGTCCAGACACTGGCCACCAGCTCCCGCTGGGCCTCGCTGAGCGGGCCCTTCGTTGTGGCGGGCCAGCCCGCCACCAGACTGTGGGGCGGGGCCTTGAAGCCTTCCCGTACCAGGCTCCCGGCGGCCACCAGACAGCCCTCGCCGATGTCGGCGCCATCCATGATGGTGGTGCTCATGCCGATGAGGGCGTTCCGGCGGATGGTGCAGCCGTGCAGCATCACGTTGTGGGCGATGCTCACTTCCTCTTCGATGAGAAGCGGCCGCTGCTGATTGGTGACATGCAGGCAGCAGGCGTCCTGGATGTTGGTGCGGGCCCCGATGCGGATCCAGTTCACATCACCGCGGATGACGCAGTTGAACCAGATGCTGGTGTCGTCGCCGAGGGTGACGTCGCCCAGGATGAGCGCGCTGTCCGCCAGGAACACGCGGGTTCCAACCTTCGGAACCATGCCTTGAAAAGAGCGGATCATGCTCACCTCGATGGAAGGCCCGGTCGGTGCAGGTGGCCAAAAGGATATTCAGCCACGGATGAACACGGATGAACACAGATGAAAGGAGAAGCCGCGAGGGCTCCAGGACACAGGGAGTCGGCCATCGGAGTTCATCGGAGTTCATCTGTGTTTATCTGTGGCTTTTATGGCTTTTCTCCGGGCGGGCCCTCAGCCCACCGTCAGCCACCCCAGCCTGACCGCGCCCAGGCCCATCGAACCCACAATAAGCCAGAGCAGCAGTCCCAGAAGGAAGGGCCGCAGCCCCACCTCCCGCAGCGCCGAACGGCTAAGGCTGGCGCCGATGAGGAAGAGGGTCAGCACCAGCACCCGGCGTGCGGCCAGGGCGATGATGTGGCCAGGGACGGACAACGCGGGCAGGAAGGTCACCAGGGCCGCCACGACCAGGAAGCCGAGAATGAACCAGGGCTTCTTCATGGGGGGCGCATCCGGCGGAGCTTCCTGACGCCGGGCCACGATCCAGCCGATGGCCAGCGTCAGTGGCACGATCCACAGCGCCCGGGCCAGCTTCACCGTGGTGGCCACTTCCAGGGCCCTGGGGCCGTAGGCCAGGCCCGCGCCCACCACGGAGCTGGTGTCATGGATGGCCAGGGCCGACCAAAGCCCGAAAGCTTCCTGGCCCAGACCCGCCGCATGCCCCAGGGGTGGAAAGATCATCAGGGCCGCAGCGTTGAGGAGAAAGACAGTGGCGAGCGCCACGGAGATCTCGTGATCCCGGCTGCGCAGCACCGGGGCCACGGCGGCGATGGCGCTGCCGCCGCAGATGGCCGTGCCCACGGCGATGAGCAGGCCGGTGTCGCGTTGCACTTTTAACAGCCGCGCCAGGCCCCAGCCCAGGGCCATCACCAGGAGGATGCTGAGGGCCGTGTAGCCCAGGCCGTGCAGCCCTGCCTTGGCCACGGCGCGGAGGTTCATGTCCGCCCCAAGGCCCACCACGGCCAGGGGCAGCAGGCGGTGGGTCCAGGCCTGGGCCTGTCGCTGCCAGGCGTGGCCCAGGCCATGGCCCAGACTCAGCGCCAGCGCCGCGCCGCCCACCAGGGCCGCGGCGGCGGGCGTGGCCGGATGAAGCGCTAACAGCGCGCCCAGAATCAACAGGCTAGTGGAAAACCTTGTGTGGGGCGCGGACGAGCTCATGGCTTCAGGGTACCCTGGGGAAATGACGGACCAGCTCATCCCCACCCGGCGCACCTTTCCGGCCGATGATCCCATCTTCGCCCTCAACGCCGAGGCCCAGGCCTGCAAGGCCGGTGGCGAATCCGTGCTGAACGCCACCGTGGGTGCTCTGCTGGATGACGCGGGTCAACTGGTGGTGCTGGATTCCGTGATGGACCTCTGGCGCGAGCTGACCACCCTGGAAGTGGCGCCCTACGCCCCCATCGCGGGCGATCCGGCCTTTTTGAAAGCCTTGGTCCGGCGCCACTGGCCCCTGTTGGAATCCGCTGGAGCCGCCTGCTCTACGCCGGGTGGCAGCGGCGCGCTGGCCCTGTCGTTGCGCAACTTCCTGGAGCCGGGTCAGGCCCTGCTCACCACAGCGCCCTTCTGGGGGCCCTATGCCACCCTCGCCACGGAAAACGGGATGAGCCTCGTCACGGCGCCCTGGCCCGAGGCGGGAGCGCCATTGGATGGCGCGGCCTGGGAGCAGTCCCTGCGTCAGGTGATGAAGACTCAGGGCCGCGTGCTGCTCTGGCTCAACGATCCTTGCCACAACCCCACGGGGCGGAGCCTCAGCGCGGCGGACCGCGTCACGCTGATACAGCTGCTGCGTGACGTGACCAGCCTCGGCCCCGTGACCCTGCTCCTGGACTTCGCCTACCTGGACTACACCAAAGAACCCGAGGCCGTGGCCGCCGCCCTGAGTGACTACGCGGCCCTGGGTGCTGGAGGCCGCGTGCTGGTGGGGGCTTCCCTCTCGGTGTCGAAGTCCATGACGCTCTATGGCGCCCGCTGCGGGGCCTTGGCCTTTCCCTGGTGCGAGGATCCGGCCCTTCAGGCGGCCCTCACGCAGTCCTGCCGGGGCACCTGGTCCAACTGTGCCAAGGCCCCCCAGTCGCTGATGCTGCGCCTGGCTCAGGATGGCAAGGCCCAGGCACGACTCGCGGCCGAACACCGGCACTGGTCCGAAGTGCTCGCCGCGCGGGCCCAGGCGCTGGACACGGCCCTCGTCACCGAAGGCATGGCGCCCCTCCGCTGGCAAGGTGGGTTCTTTGTGACCGTCACCACCCCCGAACCGGAAGCTGCGTGTGCGCGCCTGAAGGCCGAAGGCGTCTTCACCGTACCCCTGCCCGAAGGCCTGCGGGTGGG
>JAYVRY010000079.1:0-7485 GCA_043775845.1 Acidobacteriota bacterium | reverse complement strand
ACAGCGCCCTCGAAGCCATCCTCCAGGAAACACCCCTACAATGATCCCCACCGCCACCCAGCGGACACCCGCCCCCTACCGGACACCTGCCCTTATTTCCATTCGATGATCGGCTCGCGCGAGTCAGCCCACGGTCCAGGAGCCGCTGGCGTCATCCTCGGCGGGCTCGATGGCGCTGGCCTTGCGCAGGCGGCGGGAGCGAGCCACGGTGACGGTGCAGGGGGCCTGGGCGGCCACCTGGCTGGAGACGCTGCCCAGGAGGGTGCGCCGGAGGGAACTGGCCCGGGCGCCGATGACCAAGTGATCGACCAGATTCGAGTTCACGTATTGGAGGATGGCCCCGGCCGGATCCGGTGACTCCAGCACATGGAAGGAGATGCGGCCCTCCTCCAGGTCCAGGGGAATGGCCCAGCTGCGCAGCTCGACCAGCCGCTGGTGGTGGATGTTTCGGCCCTTGGAATCCAAGGTTTCATCCAAGGTAATGCGGCCCTGCTTGAGCACGTTGACGCACGCGACCCGGGCCCCGGGAAGGGCGGGGAGCATCCGGGCCACCATGGTGCGGATCGTGTCCGCGATGGGGGCCGCCTCGGGAGAGAGGTCGATGGCCACGGCGAGGATGGGGGCATCCCCATCGTGCCGCACGGGTGACTTGGCCTGGGCCGAGGGGACCTGATGATCGGTGAAGCGCCGCCTGAGCACTGCGCTGAAGCCATCCTTATGCTTTTTCTCGGAACGGGCCGTGAGCCTGATCTGGTCCGGGTGCTGCAGGGCCATCGCCAGGTGCCCCGCCGTGGGGAAGCGCCAGGCTGGATGCACTTCCAGGCAGCGCAGAATGACCTCCTGCAACCAAGGCGGGCAATCGGGTACGAGCCGACGGGGTGGGTCGGGGTCCCGCCAGAGACGGCGTTTCAGTCCGGAAAGGCGCTGGGGGTCGCCAAAGGGGCGTCGGCCCGTGAGGAAGAAGTACATCAACACGCCCAGAGCGAACTGATCGCTGCGCGGATCCCGCCGGTGCCCAAGCACCTGCTCGGGGGCCATGTAGGGTGCGGTGCCATAAGGCAGACGGAACTCTTCGCCCATGAGGTCTGGCAACTCGTCGTGATGCGACAAACCGAAGTCGATGAGGACGATCTCCCCCGTGGGTCGGGTGAGGATATTGGAGGGCTTCACATCGAGATGGACCACGTGTTGGCGGTGGATGTCGTCCAGGGCGATGGCGATGCTCTTGCCCAGGGCGGCCACGGCCTGCCAGGTGAGGGGAAGTTGGGTCAGCATGGGCAGCAGGGAAGGGCCGGGAATCTGCTCCATGACGAGGTAGGGCTGGGTATCGAAATCACCCTGGCCGACGTAGCGGGGCACGTGGGGGCCGGACAACCGGGGCAGGATCATCAGCTCCATTTCGAAGCCGACGATGGCCGCGGGATCCACCCCCTCGGACATCTTGGGCGCCTTCATCATCAGTGGCCCGCTGACATCTGGGTGGGTGACGGACCAGAGCGAAGCCATGCCGCCGCGATGGATGCCTTCGCCGATGAGGAAACCATCAAGCAGGGCGCCGGTCTGGATGCGCGATCGAGGCATGGTTCAGCGCCCCTTCCGGAGGCGATGGGCCAGGGAGGGAGGAAGCCCCGCCTGCAGGATGGCCAGGGCCGTGGCTTCCACATCGTAGGGCACGCGGAAGTGGGTGATCTCGCAGCGTTCCGTATCGAGCAGGGCGTAGGAGGCATCCGGATCGCCATCCCGGGACTGGCCCACGGCCCCCACCACGTTCAACCAGCGGCGGTGGCGCGGCAGGGGAATGGGCACGGCAGGAACGGGTTGAAAGGACACCAACTGTCCAGTGGCGGTGATGCCGTGCAGGGCGGCCACATGGGTGTGTCCGCAGAAGACCGACTGGGCGCGGCTGGCTTCCAATGCCCGCTTGGCCGCAGAGGGATCGTTCACATAGATCCAGGCGGGATAGGTTTGGGGACTGGCGTGGACGTAGAGCCGGGATTCATCCTCGTAGCGCATGGGCAGGGTGGCGAGAAACTCGCGGGCTTCTGTTCCCAGCTGGCCGCGAGTCCAGGCCATGGCCGTCTCGGCATCGGAGGTCATGGACTCCCGGGTTTCGCCAACGGCATGGTCGTGGTTACCCGCCACGGCGAGAGCGCCTTTGGCCAGTTCGTGGGCGATGCGTTCGACCACCTCCTGCGGTTCGGGACCATAGCCCACAAAGTCCCCGAGAAAAACAAATCGATCTGTCCGGGCGATGCGAGCATGCGCGAGACAGGCCTCCAGCGCACGCCGATTGGCGTGAATGTCAGCCATGAGGGCGATGCGCATGGGAGGTCCTGACGAATGGATGGTGGAGAACATGATAGGGGTTCATGAGCACACCGGCCGATGGGATCTGCTGACCTCGCAGGGAATGTGATCGAGTCGCAACGAAAAGGGAAAGCCGGGATGACAAGGTGAGTTGGATGCCGGGAATTTGCCATCAGGTACGGCTCACAACCCACGACCGGCTGGGCCAAGGCGTGAGTCAGTCGGATGAAGACGATGCCAAGATCCTTTGCCTTCAGGACTTGTGTTGTCTTTAATACGTCATAAAAAATAGAAATAGTTGGTGGAAGCGGCTTGACCAGCCTTGGAAGAAGGCGTTAGCTAGGGGAAGTCTACCCACTCCCCATGCACCGTTTGATGGCGTGCCCATCGCGGTTCTCATAGTGCACCAGCAGTACCACCCATTTTATGGGGACGTGCGTGCATGTCATGCATCGCTGCTGGCCCCTGGTTTCATCCCGCATCAGCATAGAAACCCCACTTCCCAGGAGGCAATAAGCCATGGCCCTCGCAACTGAGCAGGTCGCTGCCAAGACGCCACTCACCAAGGAAGAACGGATGGTGATCGTCGCCTCATCCGTTGGAACTGTGTTTGAGTGGTACGACTTCTACCTGTACGCGACGCTGGCCCCCTTCTTCGCGACCCTCTTCTTCCCGAAGGGGAATGATACGGCCGCATTGTTGTCGGCTTTCGCGGCTTATGCGGCCGGCTTCCTGGTTCGTCCTTTTGGCGCCCTGGTCTTTGGCCGCATCGGCGATCTCATCGGCCGGAAGTATACCTTCCTCGTGACGATCGTCGTCATGGGCCTCTCCACCTTTGGCGTGGGCCTCCTCCCGACCTTCACCAGCATCGGCTGGTGGGCGCCCATCATCATGGTGACGCTGCGCCTCCTTCAGGGCTTGGCCCTGGGCGGTGAGTACGGCGGCGCGGCCACCTACGTGGCGGAACACTCTGCACCGAATCGACGCGGGTACAACACCAGCTGGATCCAGACCACGGCCACCGTGGGCTTCTTCCTCTGCCTGGGCATCATCCTCACCTGCCGCACGGCCATGACCAAGGAGGCCTTCGCCACCTGGGGCTGGCGCATTCCTTTCTGGATGTCCATCTTCCTGCTCGCCGTCTCCGTCTGGATCCGCCTCAAACTCCACGAATCCCCGGTCTTCACCAAGATGAAGGCGGAAGGCAAGGGCTCCAAGGCTCCGCTGACCGACAGCTTCCTGAAATACCCCAACAACAAGTACGCGCTGCTGGCCCTCCTGGGAGCCACCGCTGGCCAAGGCGTGGTGTGGTATACCGGCCAGTTCTACGCGCTGTTCTTCCTCCAGATCACGCTGAAGCTGGACTTCAAGACCACCTACATGTTGATCGGCGCCTCGCTGCTCCTGGGCACGCCCTTCTTCATCTTCTTCGGCTGGCTGTCGGACAAGATCGGCCGCCTGAAGATCATCCTGTCGGGCTGCCTCATCGCTGCCTGCACCTTCTTCCCCATGTTCAAGGCGCTGACCCACTACGTGAATCCCGCCCTTGAGACGTTCCAGTACAGCACCCAGATCACGGTGGCGGCCGATCCCAAGGACGAGTCTTTTACCCTCTTCGTGATGCCCAACACGAAGTTCAGCGAAGTGGATCGCGTTAACGACTTCTTTGCCAAGCAGGGTCTCAACTTCAACAAGGTCGTGCCTGAACCTGGAAAGAAGGTGGTTGCCACCATCACGGGTAAGAACCCGAGCACGGGCCTGATCACGACCGCGCGCGTCGAAGGTTGGAACCCGGCTTCGGAATCGGCCCTCAAAAGGGCGCTGACAGAACTCGGGTATCCCAAGGAGGCTGATCCCTCCAAGGTCAACTACCCCATGACCCTGCTGATCCTGTTCGTGTTCCTCATCTACGTGACCATGGTCTACGGGCCCATCGCGGCCTTCCTGGTGGAGCTCTTCCCCACCAACATTCGCTACACCTCCATGTCGCTGCCCTATCACATCGGCAACGGCTGGTTCGGCGGCATGCTGCCCCTCATTGCCACGGCCATCGTGGCCCTGAAAGGCAACATCTACTACGGCCTTTGGTATCCCGTCATCGTGGCCCTCATGACGGTGGTGATCGGCTTCCTCTTCCTGAAGGAAACCAAGGATCGGGACATCAGCACCTACCAGCACTGACATGGACCTCTGGCGGGACGACCGCTGGACGTAGCAAACAGGCCGGGCGAGCGGAGCCTTCCCTCGTCCGGCCCTTTTCCTACACGGAAGGCACTGTGAACGCGTAGGTCATCAGGCTCTGGGGCAACCATCTCTGGACAAGGGTTTCTCTGGACTGGAAAATAGTCGCCACCACAGCCATCTCCACTTTTCTTCCTCCTTATTCCGGCACGGAGCTGACCCATGTCCCAAGACCTCTTCCCTGTGAAGCCGCACATCCGGGAGCGGGCCCACATCAAGACCATGGAGGAATACCAGCGCCTGTACCGGCTGTCGCTGGACAATCCGGAATGGTTCTGGGGCGAGCAGGCGAAGACACTCACCTGGTTCCATCCCTGGCAATCGGTCTTCGATGCCGACTACAAGGAAGTGGATTTCGCCTGGTTCTCGGGGGGCCGCATCAACGCCTCTTTCAACTGCGTGGACCGGCACCTGCCCACCCTCGGCGACAAGACCGCCCTCATCTGGGCCCAGGATGAGCCGGGCCAGTACACCCACATCACCTACCGCGACCTGAAGCACAACGTGGCGCGCGTGGCCAACGTGTTGCTGCACCACGGCGTAAAAAAGGGCGACCGCGTCTGCCTCTACCTGACCATGATTCCCGAGCTGGTCTACACCATGCTGGCCTGTGCCCGCATCGGAGCCGTGCATTCGGTGGTGTTCGGCGGCTTCTCGTCGGAGGCCCTGCGCGATCGCATCGTGGATGCCCGGTGCAAGGTGGTGGTGACGGCCAACGAGGGCATGCGCGGCGGTAAGCGCGTGCCCCTGAAGCGCACCGTGGACCGGGCTATCGAGGGCATGTCCTTGGTGGAAACGGTGCTGGTGGCGCGGCGCACGGATGGTGACGTGCCCATGCAGCCGGGCCGCGATCTGTGGCTGGACGAAGAAACCACCAAGCAGCGTTCCACCTGCACCAACGAATGGATGGGCGCGGAGGATCCACTCTTTATCCTGTACACGTCAGGCAGCACGGGCAAGCCCAAGGGCCTGCTGCACACCACCGGCGGCTACCTCACCTATGCGGCCTTCACGCATAAGATGGTCTTCGACTACCACCCGGATGACATCTATTTCTGCGCGGCGGATATCGGCTGGGTGACTGGCCACAGCTACATTGTTTACGGGCCTTTGGCCAACGGCGCCACCTCCGTCATCTTCGAGTCCACCCCGCTGTATCCGGATGCCAGCCGCTATTGGCAGATCATCGACGACCTGGGCGTGACCATCTTCTACACGGCGCCCACGGCTTTGAGAGCGCTTGCTCAGGCCGGCGATGAGTGGGTCCACAAGTCCAGCCGCAAATCGCTGCGGGTGCTGGGCACCGTGGGCGAACCCATCAATCCCGAAGTCTGGCGCTGGTACCACGATGTGGTGGGCGAAGGCCGCTGCACCATCGTGGATACCTGGTGGCAGACGGAAACGGGCGGTGTCCTCATCACCCCGCTGCCGGGTGTCACGCCCACCAAGCCCGGATCGGCCACGCTGCCCTTCTTCGGCGTGAAGCCCGTGATCGTGGATGCGGCCACCGGCGTGCCCCTCGAAGGTAACAATGTGGAAGGCGCCCTCTGTCTGGGCGCTCCCTGGCCCGGCCAGGCCCGCACCGTGCACGGCGATCACAAACGTTTCAAGGAGACCTACTTCACCCAATACCCGGGCTACTACTTCACGGGTGACGGCGCCCGCCGTGACGAAGACGGCTACTACTGGATCACGGGCCGCATTGATGACGTGATCAACGTCAGTGGCCACCGTCTGGGCACGGCCGAAGTGGAAAGCGCACTGGTGGCCCACGAGGCCGTGGCGGAAGCCGCCGTGGTGGGCTACCCGCATCCCATCAAGGGCCAGGGCATCTACTGCTACGTCATTCTCAATTCAGGCTTTGTGGAGAATGGCGACGGTCAGCAGCTCATCGGCGCCCTCAAAGAGCAGGTGCGGCAGGCCATCGGTTCCTTCGCGGCACCCGATGTCATCCACATCGCGCCGGGCCTGCCCAAGACTCGCAGCGGCAAGATCATGCGCCGCATCCTGCGGAAGATCGCCTCGGCCGAATACGAAGGTATGGGCGACCTTTCAACCCTGGCCGAACCGGAAGTGGTGCAGCGGCTCATCGAGGAGCATCAGAAAAGTTTGCAATAGGGTTTTCCCTGACGCAGAAAAGCCCGGCGTCGCCGGACTTTTCTGCGCATAGAAAGACTGGAACTACAGCGGCAGGTTCCGCACGAACGCGCGTACCAGCGCTTCGAAGCGTCCGGCGGCGGCGGCGCCTGCCTCGAGCACTTCCTGGTGGGTGAGGGCCTGGGGCAGGATGCCGGCGGCCATGTTGCACAGGCAGGAGATGCCAGCCACCCGCATGCCTTCATGGCGGGCCACGATGGCTTCGGGCACGGTGCTCATACCCACGGCATCAGCGCCCATGGTGCGGAAGGCGCGGATTTCGGCGGGTGTTTCGTAACTGGGGCCAGTGAGGCCGAGGTACACGCCTTCCCGGAGGGTCTGGCCCAGCTGCTGGGCGCAAGCCTGCAGGTGGTTTCGATAGGCCGGATCGTAGACGGCCGTCATATCGGGGAAGCGGGGGCCGGGCTCGACGTTGGGGCCAATGAGCGGATTGGTCCCGAAGAGGTTGATGTGGTCGGTCAGGGCCATGAGGTCACCGACCCCAAAGTCCGGGTTGAGGGCTCCCGCAGCGTTGGTAAGCAGTAAGGCCTTCACGCCGAGGCGTCCGTAGAGGCGCATGGGTGTGACCACGAGGGGCATGGCGTGCCCCTCGTAGAAGTGGAAGCGGCCGGCCTGCAGCAACACCTTGCGCCCTTCGAACTCGCAGAACACCAGCTTGCCGCCGTGTCCTGCCACCGTGGGCGCTGGGAAACCCGGCAGTTCAGTGAAGGGGATGGAGAGCCCAGCCTTGGCTTCGGGGCCCTCCGCCAAGGCGCCGAGGCCCGAGCCCAGCACGATGGC
>JAYVRY010000078.1:0-2302 GCA_043775845.1 Acidobacteriota bacterium | reverse complement strand
GCCGATTGGTCGGGCGATTCTTTCACCCAGGCCATGAGTTGATCGGTGGTGAACCAAGGCGTCAGGTTCGACGGGTTCCGCATGGGGTGCCTCCCTGGAGAACCAGGGTGACATTACTCCATGTCTGTTGTCAAAATGGTATGAAGGGCTGCGTCACGAACGCCGTGAAGCCGTCCATCGCTGTAAACCCAGGCTAGGGGGACCTGCTGTCAGTTTCCGTCAGCAGGGGTGCCGATGCCCTCGCTGTCGCGCCAGGCCTGCAGCAGATCCCGGCGGTGACGGGGGTAGCGTTCCGTGGTGACGGTGAGGCCTTGGATGCGATCCGTGCGGAAATGCCGGAAGCCATCTCGCAGCTCGCACCAGGCCACCACCACCCGCGTGTGCTCGAAGAAGCCCAGGGCGAAGGGCCAGATGGTGCGCGTGGAGTCACCGCCCTTTTGATCGCGGTAGGTGAGGAGCAGCTTCCGCTCGCCACGGATGGCGCGGCGGATCTGGGCCAGCTCGAGGTCTCCGCTGGGGACGGGCGCCCCCGGCGGGATGAGCAGAGAGGAGGCTTCCAGTTCCCGGCGCAGTTCCGGGGGAATCACGGCGGCGATCTTGGCGCGGACGTTCCGGGCGGCCTCGGCCAGTTCCGTGTCGGCCCTTTCGGCCACCCACCGGGAACCCAGCACGAGAGCCTCGATCTCTTCTTCCGTGAACATGAGAGGTGGCAGCAGGAAACCCGGCCGCAGCTGGTAGCCCAGGCCCGCCTCTCCTTCGATGCGTGCGCCCTGGGCCTGGAGCGAGGCGATGTCGCGGTAGAGGGTGCGGAGACTGATCCCCAAGCCCTCCGCCAGGGAGTGCCCGCTCACCGGGGCCTGGTGGCGCCGCAGCATTTGCATCAACTGAAGCAGCCGTTCAGCACGGGACATGGGCGCTCTGACACCTTGAGGGATCCTCCATGGTCGCAGGATTCCCGCCAAAACCCGCTCGGTGCGCAGCTTGGAATAGGTGATCTACGGGTTCGTAATGACTTGACAATCCGTCAATGACTCCTCAAGGGGACCTTGAATTTTGACCCCATTTAGTGCTTCTCATCACCTCTATTCCCGGCCCACTCGCCCCGTGGGGTTCCTCCGGATAGAGTCATGTCGTCCCGTTCATGGCCCTTGAAACCTGCCGCTGCACCCCCGGGATGGGATCTGCGGCAATACTTTTACAGACCACTTTTGACCCGGGCCTTTGCCCATTCTTTCTCAACACTCTCCTTTCTGGAGGAACCATGAGCCAGTACGTCAACGAAGTCCTTGAGGGCCTCAAGAAGAAGGCTCCCTGGGAGAGCCTCTTCATCCAGGCTGCCACCGAAATCCTGCACTCCCTGGCTCCCGTCCTCGAGAAGGAGCCGAAGTACAAGAAGCACGCCATTCTCGAGCGGATCCTCGAGCCCGAGCGCGCCATCGGCTTCCGTGTGCCCTGGGTCGACGACAAGGGCATCATCCGCATCAATCCAGGCTGGCGCGTGCAGTTCAACAGCGCCATCGGGCCCTACAAGGGCGGCATCCGCTTCCATCCCAACGTCACCCTCGACACCCTGAAGTTCCTGGGCTTCGAGCAGATCTTCAAGAACAGCCTCACCGGCCTGCCCATGGGCGGCGGCAAGGGCGGTTCCAACTTTGATCCCAACGGCAAGTCCGATGCCGAAGTGATGCGCTTCTGCCAGTCCTTCATGATGGAACTGTTCCGCCACATCGGCCCCAACACTGACGTGCCCGCTGGCGACATCGGCGTGGGTGGCCGCGAAGTGGGCTACATGTTCGGCATGTACAAGAAGCTCGCCAACGAGTTCACCGGCGTGCTCACCGGCAAGGGCCAGTACTGGGGCGGCAGCCTCGTGCGCCCCGAGGCCACCGGCTACGGCGTGGTCTACTTCGCCGAGGAAATGTTGAAGACCAAGGGCGACAGCATGAAGGGCAAGAAGGTCGCCGTCTCCGGCTTCGGCAACGTCGCCTGGGGCGCCGTCACCAAGGCCACCCAGCTGGGCGCCAAGGTGGTCACCATCTCTGGCCCCGATGGCTACATCTACGATGCCGATGGCATCAGCGGCGAGAAGATCGCCTACATGGAAGAGATGCTCCGCATCGACCGCATGTCCGTGGCCCCCTATGCCGCCAAGTTCAAGAGCGCTCAGTTCCACGCGGGCAAACGCCCCTGGGAGCAGGTCGTCGACGTGGCCCTGCCCTGCGCCATCCAGAACGAACTGAACCTGGACGAAGCCAAGACCCTGATGGCCAATGGCTGCAAGGCCGTGGTCGAAGGCGCCAAC
>JAYVRY010000077.1:0-28904 GCA_043775845.1 Acidobacteriota bacterium | reverse complement strand
GCAGTGAACCGCGAATGGCGCGAATCGCCCTTCGGGCGCGCGAATGACGAACGGTCATCCTTCCGCCTCCACTCACGGGGCGGATCCGCCGGCTCTTGCAGGACGGCAGAGCCGCCCCGTGAGTGGCCAGCCACGCCACGCGCGGCTGGGTGCCAGAGGCCCAGGCGGCCTGCACCCGCGGCATTCAGTGTTCATCTGTGGCTCAAGAATCCTTTTCTCACCGTGCGAGCGCCTGTCCCGTGTGGGATGCCGCGCAGGCGGCCACCGTTTCCGGTGTGCCCTCCACCACGAGGCGGCCTCCGGCCTCGCCGCCCTCTGGTCCCAGGTCGATGAGCCAGTCGCAGCTGCGGATGAAGCTGAGGTCGTGCACCACTGCCACCACGAGATGCCCCGCGGCAGCCAGCCGGTGGAGCACCTGGACCAGACGATCCACATCCTCAAAACCCAGACCACGGGTAGGTTCGTCCAGGAGAATCGCCACGCGTTCCGTATCCTTGGAAGTCAGCAGTCGGGCCAGGCGCAGCCGCTGGCGTTCACCTTCGGAAAGGGCGCTGCCTGCCTGGCCCAAGGTCAGATAGCCCAGCCCCACTTCGATCAGGGCTTGCAGTGGTGCCGCCAGGGAAGCCGCGCCAGAAAAGCGTTGGGCCGCTTCAGTCACCGAGGCATCCAGCATGTCGCTGAAGGTCCAGCCCTCCCACAGGCATTCCAGCACGGCCGCTCCGAAGCGCTGACCGTGGCAGGTCTCGCAACCCACCGTGACATCGGGCAGCAGGTCCATGGGTACCGTGATCACGCCGCGACCTTCGCAGGCCTCACAGCGCCCGCCGGGCGTGGCCGTGGAGAAGTGTTTCGAGCTCAATTTCAGCGCCTTGGCGCGGGGCGTGGCCGCGAAGCGCTTGCGCAGGATGTCACTCAGTCCCGTGAGGCTGAGCACGGTGCTGACAGATGAATAACCAAGGCCCGCCTGCTCGGCAGTGATGACCTCGTGGAAGGCCACAGACACATCGAGACTTGCGCAGCCCACCGGGCCGCGCCCCACCAGGTGGTGACGGAGGGACGGCGCCAGCACCCCCAGAACGAGGCTTGATTTCCCACTGCCTGACACGCCCGTGACCCCCACCAGGGCTCCCACGGGAAGGGCGACATCGACCGCCTGCAGGTTGTGGAGGGTGGCGCCCACCAAGCGGAGGTTGGGCAACCCGGTGGGATCGATCCGCGCGGATGGGTCGATCTGAGTGCGGCGGAGCTGACGCCCCACGCGGGAGCCCGGCACCTTCATCAGCTCTTCCGGCGTGCCCGCACCCACGAGCTGCCCTCCCTCGGGCCCTGCGCCCGGTCCCAGTTCGATGAGGTAATCCGCCGCTGCGATGAGCGTCGACTCATGCTCCACCACAACCACGGCGTTGCCCGCATCCGCCAATCGCCGCAACACGCCGGCCAGGCGCTGGATGTCCCGTGGGTGCAGGCCCTGGGTGGGCTCATCCAACACATAGGTCACGCCCACAAGGCCCCCGCCGAGGGCAGCCGCCAGGCGCACGCGCTGGGCCTCGCCGCCCGACAGGCTGGCCACTTCGCGCGGGATGGCCAGGTAGCCCAGGCCCGCGTCGGCAAGCGCGTGAAGACGAAGATGGATGTCTGCGCGCAAGCCCTCCGTGAGCTTGAGCATCCGAGGGGAGAGGGTCCCGACCACTGCGGTTTCGAACCAGGTCAGCAGTGCATCGATGGTCATCGCGGCCAGTTCGGGGTACCGGAGTCCCGCGAAGCGCACCAGCCGGGCCGAGGGCTTGAGGCGCTCCCCGGAACAATCGGAACAAGGAGCGTCCATGAGCAGGGCCGCCAGTTCCTCACCCTTGCCATCGGCGTGGATGCGCTCGTACTCGCGGTCCACGAGGTTCGCAAAGCCCGACCAAGGCGTCTGCAGATGATGGGTGCCTTCCGACTTGCCTCGCCGGAAATGCCAGGCCACGTCGTGAACGAGGTCGCCAGTCCCGAACAGGGCGAGTTGTTGGGCTTCCAGACTCAGTTCGCGCCATGGGGACGCCATCCCTACACCGGCCTTCGCCGCGGCCTGCCGCAGGGTCGCCACGAACTGTCCATGGGCCTCGCCCAGGTAGGCCCCGAAGCGCGTGCCCTCCATGGCCCCGGCATCAAGCGGGCGCTCTGGATGGCTCACCAGGCGCTCGGGATCGCAGGTCTGGAGGAAGCCCAGCCCCTTGCAACGCGGGCAGGCACCCCGTTCGGAATGGGCTGAGACATCCGCGGCCCAGAGGGCGGGCAGCGTCGCTCCACAGGCGCAGCGCTCCCCCTGCATCGGCGCGCCGCAGGATGGGCAGGGCCGTTCCCCTGCGCGGGCGAAGAGGAGTCGTAGCAGTTCGTCGAGCTCGGTTACGGTGCCCACCGTGGAGCGTGGATTCCGGCGTCCTGCCTGCTGGGACACCGCGATGGTGGCCTGCAGGCCCCGCGCAGAATCCAGCTCGGCGCCACCCTTCCGTGGCAGCAGCCGCCGTGCCCAGGGTGAAACCAGATCGGCAAAGCGGCCCTGGGCCTCCGCCCACAACGTGTCGAACACCAGCGAGGACTTGCCGCAGCCCGAAGGCCCCGCCACCACCGTGAGTCCTGTGGCGGGGAGGGTGACATGGAGGTTCTGCAGGTTGTGGGTGCGGACCCCCAACAGCTCGATGGGATGTTCCTGCCACAACCTACGTGGGGAATCGGGGGGTGGGGAATCGGGGGGCGGGGAATCGGCTGGCGGAGACTCGTCGCGCAGGGCCGCACCGGTGTGCGATGCGAGATCATCTGCCACCTCATCGGGCGTACCCGCCACCACCAGCCGCCCGCCCTCGGGGCCGCTGCCCGGGCCCAAGTCCAGCACCTGGTCTGCATGGCGCAGCACAGCCAGGTCATGGTCGGCCACCAGCAGCGTGTGACCCGCATCGAGCAGGCGCTCCCAGGCCGCCAGCAGCACCTTGACATCGGCCGCGTGGAGGCCGGTGGTGGGTTCATCCAGCACGATGAGGGCCGGTCCGCTGCCGGTCTTGGCCAGCTCCGTGGCCAGCTTCACCCGCTGGGCCTCGCCGCCCGAAAGCGTCGTGGCAGGCTGACCCAGGGGCAGGTAGCCGAGGCCCACGTCCAGAAGCGCCTTCAGGATGCGGCGGAGGCGGGGATGGTCGGCGAACAACGCCGCCGCGTCGGCGATGCTGCCCTCCAGCAGGTCGGCCATGCTGCGGCCACAGACCTGCACCGCCAGCACCTCAGGGTGGAAGCGCCTGCCGCCGCAGCGTTCGCAAAGGAGCTCGACACTGCCCAGGTACCGCATGCCCACTTCCTGAACGCCCGCGCCCTCGCAAACCTCGCAACGTCCCCCGGCCGTGTTGAAGGAGAAGTGCCCCTTGCCGAAACCCCGGGCCTTGGCCTCGGGCGTGGCCGCGAACAGATCCCGCAGCAGGTCGAAGGCCCCGGTGTAGGTGGCTGCATTGGACCGGGGTGTGCGGCCGATGGGATCGGCATCCACCGACACGATGCGCCGGAAGGGGTTGTCAGGAATGGTTCCGCTCTGCAGGCGAGCGCTGACCTCCTCCAGCAGGGAGGTCTTCCCGGCCCCCGAGAGGCCCGAGACCACGTTCAGTGCACCCAGCTCCAGCGAGACGGAAAGGTCCTGGAGGTTGTGCCGGTTCAAGCCCCTCAGTGTGAGCCCTCCCTGACGCGCCCGCGAACCCCGCTGCACGGCCACATCTGCACCTGCCAGCCAGCGGTGCGTGGGTGACGAGGCATCATCCACGGGCTTGGCCATGAGGTCATGGGGCGTGCCGCTCCAGAGCAGCTGACCACCCGCAGCACCGGGACCAGGTCCCAAGTCGATGAGCCAATCGGCGGCGCGGGCGAGGTGGGCGTCGTGCTCCACCACCACCACGGTTTGTCCCTGATCTCTCAAGCGCTTGAGCACCTGGACGAGGCGCCCCACCTCGTGGGGATGGAGCCCGGCCGAAGGTTCATCCAACACCAGCAGCAGTCCGCTCAGCTCGCCCAGGGCCAGCCCCACCAGGCGCAGCCGCTGCGCCTCGCCCCGCGAGAGGCTGGGGGCCGGACGGTCGAAGCTGAGGTAGCCCAGCCCCAGTTCCAGCATGAGGTCGCAACGGGCCAGGAGGTCGGCGCGGATGGGCTCGAAGACGGCTGTCTCCCGGGGCGACACCTTCAGCGCAGCCAGATGGTCACGCAGGTTCCTCACGGTCAGGGCGGCGAAGTCCACAATGCGTTGTCCCTGCCAGGTCACCGCCAGTGCATCCGGACTCAGCCTGGTGCCCTGGCAGGCGGCGCAAGTGGAACTGCGCACGAAGCGAAGGATGGAGTCGTTGCGCTTGCCGCGGAGGATCTCTTCCATCACAGGCACGAGGCCACGGTAGAAACCATCGGGTCGGGGTCGCGCTGTGATGCCCGTCCACTTCAAGCGTGATTCCAGGGGGTGCTTGCCGTAGGGCACTTTCAGTCGCTCCGAACCGTACAACACCACCTGGCGGGCTTCGTCGCTGAGGTCCTGCCAGGGGCTCTCCACGGAGCCGCCATGGGCGTGGAGCACGTCGTCCAGCACCTGCAGGGTCACCTGGGAATACATGAGGTAGCCGTTGGGCGTGCTCACGCGCAGGGCGCCATCCCGCAGGCTCTGGGTGGGATCGGCCACCAGTAGATCCAGGTCCAGCCGGTCTTCCACACCCAGGCCCTGGCATCGGGGACAGGCCCCTTCCCCGCCATTGAAGGAGAAGAGTCCCCGCGTGAGGTGAACCCCTTCAGGCCCGGAACCCAATCGCGCGAAGAGCAGGCGCAGCAGGTCCCAGCCTTCCATGAGCGTGCCCACCGTGGAGCGGGGATTGGATTGACTGGCCCGCTGCCCCACGGCCACCGCCGGTCCCAGCCCTTCAATGCTCCTCAGGGCTGGTCGGGCGAAGCCCTCCGCGAATTGGCACGCGAAGGAGGGCAGCGTTTCCAGGAAGCGCCGCTGCCCCTCGCGGAACAGCGTGTCGAAGGCCAGCGAGGACTTGCCCGAGCCGGATACACCCGTGATGACCGTGAGGCTCTGGCGCGGAATCCGCACATCGAAGCCCTTGAGGTTGTGCTCCTCAGCCCCCCGGACGACGATGTCGCGATGTCTGCTGTCGACCAAGGGTACGCACCTTTCCAGTCCTTGGATTCTACAGAGGGTTCTAACCGCGAATGACGCGAATCGCCCTTCGGGCGCGCGAATGAAAAAAGGGAACATCGTGGATTTCGGACTCTTTTCCTCCGCGCCCATTCGCGCCCATTCGCGTCATTCGCGGTTCGATAAAAATCCACCGAACCTTTCCTGCCCCTCCTGCGTTCATCCTGTAGAGGCACTCCCTAGCCTGAAAGGTCGAATGGACTTCCCCCAGCGGTTGGATCTGGTCCGATGCGGCGATGAGCTGGCCTGGGAAGCCTTTGTCCGGTTCTTCCAGGGGCGGGTCTTTGGCTTGGCCTACCACTACACGACCCAGGCCGAGGATGCCCGGGACCTCACGCAGGATGTCTTTGTGCGCATCTACCAGAACCTGGCCCTGGTGCCTGACGAGGAAGGTTGCCTGCCCTGGGTCATCCGCATCACCCGCAACGCCTGTATCGACCACCTGCGGCGGCGCAAGGCACGGCCGCCCCTCTGGGACCTGCCGGCTGACGAGATGTTCGACCTGCGCGCCACGGACCCGAACCCCGAGGAGGCCCACCTGGAGGCCGTCCGCAAGAGCATGGTCCACCGTGCCCTCCAGGAACTCACCGACCTCAACCGGGAGATCATCCTGCTCAAGGACATCCAGGGCCTGGGCCTGGAAGAGATCGCCGCCATTCTCGAAGTTCCCCTCGGCACCGTGAAATCCCGCTCCAACCGGGCCCGCCTGGAACTGGCCGAAAAGCTCGTGGCCGCGGGCATGGGAGCCTGATATGAACGAATCCTTCCTTCCCCCACAGGCCGCCCTGGATCTCACCCGGAATATCCTGGCCCGCACCTCGGGCTCGCCCTGCCAGCGCCTCCAGGACCTGGCCTGCGCCTACGTGGATGACGAGCTGGAGGCAGGGCAGCAGAGCCTTGTGCGGAGCCACCTGGACATCTGCTCTGATTGCGCGGCGCTGGTCGCGGCCTTGACCACCAGCCAGACCGAGTTGCCCCGTTTGGCCCACCTGAACCCCGGCCCCTGGTTCACCCAGCGGGTGCTGCGGGCCACGGTGCATCGCCCCGAGCGGCACTCCACCTGGTGGAAGCTCATGCACCGCCCCCGCATCGCTCTGGAGGCCGCCTACCTCGGCGCTGCTGCGGGCCTGTTGGGCAGCTACCTGCCCTTGCCCACGCCCAACTTCGCCCGAGTACCCGCCATGGTCCAGCCCCTCAGCGCCTCCGTCCAACGGGTGGTGGGCCAGGTGGTCGCGGCAGAGCGGCGCACCACCACGTCCCTGCAACAAGGCCTGGTGACCAAGGTTGCGGCACCGCCCACGACAACGACTGCCAAGAGCCTGTGGCTCCGGCTGTCTACCTTCGTGAAGGACACCATTCAGCGGTTCCGGAAGTCCGCTCAGCCGACGGCCAAGGCTGAAGAAAAAACCTCGAAGCCGACGAACCCTTGAGCCCCGCCTGCGTCCTTCTCCTTAGACGCTTGAATCACCCGAATCCAACCCATCTTCTGGAGTTTCCATGACCTCCCAACTTGATCACGACCCCAGCACCGGTTCGGCGCCGAAGGCAGCACCCTACGCCATGCCGCCTGCAGCCCGGCCCGACTTCTACCGCGACCCACGCTACAAGTCGCCTGTCATGGCCACGGTGCTCTCTCTCATGCCGGGCCTGGGCCAGGTCTTCCTGGGCTACACCAAGCTGGGCTTCATCCACGCCGGTACCATCGCCGTTTTCATCGGCCTGATGTCGTCGGGTCGACTGGGCATGCTGGAACCCGTCGTGGGCATCTTCATGGCCTTCTTCTGGCTCTACAACCTGGTGGATGCCTACCGGCGCGCCCTCCTGCTGAACGAAGCCATCAGCCGCCTGGAAACGCCTGAACTGCCGGATGGATTTGGCGCCGTATCCTTCGGGAGCCGCCTGACCATCGGCATCGGCCTCATCTTCGTGGGCATGCTCGCCCTGCTGAACCTGCGCTTCAACATCTCCCTGGTCTGGCTTGAGCAATGGTGGCCTGCAGGCCTGGTCCTGCTTGGACTCTACCTGGTGGTCCGAGCCGTCCAGGATCGCACCGCCCAGACGGAAACCAACGAAGGCTGAGATCCCTTTCCCTCACAGCATCCCCCACCAGATGGGGACGGCGGCGCCCTGCCTGTCCGTCCCCATCTTCCCTTTCAGTGGCCTCAGGGGCCCATGGAGATCGTCATGAAGGCCATCCAACCTGGTGCACAACGCCTGTCGCCCCTCGCTTCAGCAGCAGTCCCGGTGGGCTTGTTGCTGTGCTTCTGTCTCGGGTTGCAGGCCGTGCCGCAGGCGCCCGGGCCATCGCCTGCGGCCAAGGTCGCGACGGAGAGGCCATCGGCCTTGCGGCGCTGGTGGGAGGGGCTGAGCCGACAGCGAATGATCGTTCAGAACGATGGTGAAAACCTCCTCATCAAGGAGACGGGTTGGAGTGTCCGGGAACGTGTCTATCAGCGCACCAAGGATGCCGGTGGCTCTGTCCAGGAGAGCTACCGGGAGAACGGCCAGCTCAAACCGGTCGATGAAGGCGTGCGACGTTGGATTGACACCACGCTGCAGGCTTCAAACCGGCACCCCTCGCCTCCGCCTGTTCCCCCAGTGCCTCCTGTTCCCCCAGTGCCTCCTGTTCCCCCGATGCCTCCTGTTCCCCCGATGCCGCCTGCCGCTTCCAGGGAAAGCCTGATGGAACCAGCCCAGGCGGCCTTCGAAAGAGCCCAGGCTGATGCCCGACTGATCGCCCTGGTGGGAACACCCATCACGAGGGAGGCGACGGTGAAGGGTTCCATCCGAACCTGGGGGCCGGGCGAGCCCCACGGCTTCCACCTATTCAGTCCCACAGGCGGTGCCAAGGCAGACGTGAAGCTGATCCTCCATGGCGCCAAGGGCAGCGCCCTCCTGCAGGCCCAAGGCGAACGCAAGGGCCATGCATGGACCTTCTCCCGACTGGAGGCTCAACCCAGCCAGGGCGGAGCCATCCTAGACCTGCTCGCGAAATGAGCCCATAGGATTCAGCAAGCGCCGTGGTGTGTGTTGATCAATGATCAAGGCCTCTGTTAGGCTGGCCGCTTCCTGGGAGGACCATGCGCTGTCTGTGTTGCCATTGATGCTCTGGGGCCAACGGGTCCCATGGACGGTGTCAGCATAAGGACGGAGTGATCGTGGACAGACCGGGGCAGTTCCAGACCAGACCATGGATACAGCGTCCAGGACGATGTCCTGGACGCCGCTGTCTTCGCCGCTGGCGTCGCCTCTGGTATCGGAACCTCGTCCTGTGAATCACGCCCACCCACCCCATCCTCTGGCACCGGAGTCACCCATGTCCCAGGCCTCTCCCCTGCGCCCCGTGAACCGCGAAGGTGCCCCCACTCGCAGCTTCACCGAGCTGGTCGCGGCCATTGTGGCCAGCGATCTGGCCGAACCCGTCACCCGTCACATCGATGCGGGCTCCCTGCCCAACCGGGATGTGGTGATCGACCTCGTGAAGAAGCTGCGGGAGCTGCTGTTCCCCGGCTACTTCGGCAAACAGAACCTGACCACCCAGACCCTCGAATACTACGTGGGCGAGCTGCTGGGCGACATCCGGGGGCTCCTGCTGGAGCAGGTGAGTAATGTTTTGAGACACCAGGTCCTGAGGCATCAGGCCATGCGCCACGACAGCCCCTGCCCCGATCTGGACCAGACCACTGAAGCCATCGTCCGCACTTTCCTGGAGCGCATCCCTCGCCTGCGCGCCACCCTGGCCACGGATGTGCAGGCCGCCTTCGCGGGCGACCCCGCCGCGGGCGACACCGACGAGGTGATCTTCTCCTACCCCGGCATCTTCGCCATCACCGTCCACCGCATCGCCCACGAACTCTACGGACTGAAGGTGCCGCTGATCCCCCGCATCATGAGCGAATACGCCCATGCGCTCACAGGCATCGACATCCATCCCGGCGCCACCATCGGCGAGTTCTTCTTCATCGACCACGGCACCGGCGTGGTCATCGGGGAAACCACCACCATCGGTCGCCACGTGAAGATCTACCAGGGCGTCACCCTGGGCGCCATGTCCACCCGCGGCGGCCAGTCATTGAAGGGCGTGAAGCGCCATCCCACGCTGGAAGACAGCGTCACGGTCTACTCCGGCGCCTCGATCCTGGGCGGCGATACCGTGATCGGCACCGAGGCCATCATCAGCAGCAACGTGTTTGTCACCCAGTCCGTGCCAGCCCAGACCCGCGTGACCGTGAAGAATCCCGAGCTGCAGTACCGCAACCGCCAGCCCCAGGAATTCAAACAGGAACCCCAGGATGACTGGATGATCTGAGGCGACCGGCCCTTGGCACCTAGGTTTTGTCTAGGGCAAATCGAACAATGAACACGACGATAAGATCGAAATGTCTTTAGCACTCAGGGTTTGCGAGCGAGCATCAGCGCCAATTCCCATTCGGGGTCCCGGCCCGTCACATAGTCAGCAATGGTGCGTTGCACCGCGTGATCGGGCGACACGCCCCGGTCGGGGGCATGGGGGCCCTGGGTGCTGAGGTAGTAGGTGGCCAAGGGAACCACCAATCGAACTTTGGTATGGGGAAGCGTCAGCACCATTTGACCGCCCGACGTGTTTCCGAAATACCCGCCACCGGATTCCTCACCAATGAAGGTCGCTCGCCGATGCGCATGGGCTTGAGTGAGAAACTCCGACGTGGTGGAGAAGCACCCGCCGTTGATGAGGATGAACACCCGGCCTCGGAAGGTGGGCAAGCTGGGCTGTTGCAAACCGAGGTTGGGGTGCTTTAAGACATTGAATTGCCCGTCGGGACGGGCCTCGATGGCCCCTTCTTGAAAGGTTGGCAATGGCTTATCGGAGTATTTGCCAAAGCTGTATTGGGTGCGTGTGACGCGCAGGCTGTCGTAGTAGGAAAAGGGGGCATCCACCAGATAGGAGAAGAGCAACTTGCCCAGGGCGTCTTCCCCACCGCCGTTATTGCGCAGATCGAGCAGCAGGGTGTGCGAGCCCTTGGCTTGGATGGTCTCGAAGACCTTTTGTAGAAGAGAGGGGCCGTCTTCGTCCTCATCCTTGTCAATGAAAGTGTGCACTTGAAGGCGGGCGATCTTGCCTTCATCCAAGAAGGAATACTCCAGAAAACGGTTGGAAGGTTGATCTTGCGGAAACTGCTTAAGCGACGCCTGATCGAGGGTTTCAAGGGGTTGGCCGGGCAAGGTCAGGGTTTCCCGATGACCCGATTTGGAATCCACCAAGGCCAGGGAAAAGGAACCCCTCATGCCCATCAAAGTGAAGAGGGACTTCTTGAAGGCGCGGCCTACCTCAGCGGCCCGGCCCGTAGGAATGGCGCCATCGCCTGATTCGGCCGCCGTCATGACGCGAAGGATGCTGGAGGCGGAAACGCCGTTGATGCTCAACACTTCTCGGCCCGCCAAGGTGCCGCCTTTGGCGAAATCGCGAAAGATGAACACACGACCCTTCAACACCTTGACGTCCAGGGGCAACAACAATTCTTTTTTGAGCGACTCCCTGAGTTCAATGGGTAGCAAGGCCCGGGTGTGCCCACAGGCGATACTGGCCACCGCTGGCTGGAGGATGCGGTAGAAGGTACGGGCATCCGCGGGCGTGTCGAGCTTGCGTTCAGCCTCCGCAAAGCGCCGATCGATCTTGGCCTTGGGGGCATAGCGGTAGATCCCGCCGTGCCCTTCTTCCAAAGCCTGCTGCGCGATGTGGAAGTCTTCATGCAACTGCTTGGGCGTAAAGCGCACGGCCTGGGCCAAGGCGGGTTGCAGGCTGGTGAGGGAGGCCACCACCAAGGCGCCCAAAAGGAATTTGGAGAAGAACCGGGGCATGCTCAACCTCAACGCTTCGGTACGGGTGGGAAGGCCTTCACGAAAGCGGCCAACTCGCCCTTGCCGCGGCTCAAGAGGGCCGCATCCATTTTTTCGGAACGGTTCTCGGGGCGCTTGGGCAACAGGGTTTCATAGGCCCGCAGCAGGCCCTCCACACCCGCAAGGGCCACCGCTTCTTCATGCTCAGCGTTTTTCCGGGGATCCAGAATCTGATGCTGCACCTGGTAGGCGGCGATGCTCACGGTGTGGTGGAACTGCATGGCCTTGCGCAGATCCCCTTTGGCGGCACTCATGGCCCAGAAGGCGCCTTTATCGGGGCCGAATTGATAGTCGGGAACAGCTTCCATCCACTGCATGAACCATTTGCCATCGGCGGAGGCCATGACGCCAAGGGGATCCTTGTCAGAGGCCTGCGCGAGGCTCACCACGCGGGCGCGTTCCTCGGGAGTGGAAGGCCCTCGCTCAGCTTTCATGGGCGAGGCGATCATCGCGACCAGGGCGATGGGAACGAGGAGGGCGGTTCGGAAGGCCATGTCATGGCTCCAAAAAAGAGGGATGGATGCTAAGCCACCAGGAAGGGTGGCGGGACCTGCACTCTGGACACGGCCCGTGGTCGGCTCCGGTCAGAAGCGCTTCAAGGACATAAACGCGCGGGATGGCACCTGAGTTCGCAGGCAGTGACGATTTATTTCCTGCCAAGGTGCTTCGACCGTGCGAAGCCAGACCCACTCCAATCAGTAGGACTCCGGGACATTCAACAGGAGGGCGTCGCGTACGACCGCGAGCGATGTGGCGGATCCGATGAACAGGGTGCGCAGGCTTTGGACCTTGGGCAGCGGCACGGGTGGCCCGTTCTGCATCCAGCCATCGATGCGCGCGGCGGCGGCAGTCAAGGGGAACACGCCTTCTGGATGGCGCCAGGTATCGGTCGTGATCTTCGCGCGCTCGATGGCCCCTGCCATCTGAACCAAGGTGATGGGATCATCATCAGCCACCTCGTTGGCCACCATCAACTCGAAGGCTTTCCGATCCTGGACGGAAAGGGCTGCGGCGCCTTCGCTCCCGAGGAACCCCACCAGCGCGGCGTGGAAACCACGGGTCTTCAGGCTGCGGATGCGTTGAGCTTCGTCCGTGCGACCCAATGCCTCCAGGGCAGGGATGACGGTGGTGCCGATGGTTTGACGCTGGGGCTCAGGAAAGCTGGGATCCGCGAAGGCCACCACCCCATTGAGATCGCGGGTCGGCCACTGGGCTTCGGTGTTCAGGTAGGCGAGGATGGCCTTGGGTTTCTTCTGCAGCGCGAGCACCTGGAGCAGCCCCGCCATGGCTGAGGCGGGGCCCGTCAACACGTACTCCTGGCGCTTGTCTTCGGCCATCAGGAAGACTTCGCCGATGCCCACGGCATGCAGCCGCCAGCGCACATTGAGTTGCGCCGCGGACAAGGCCAGGTCAAGGCGCCCGCGGCCGGCCAGCAGTCCTGGCAGCTTCGCCCAGGGTTCGCCACCATCGCTGCTGCCCCTTTTTTCGGTCAGCCAGTGCTTCATCAGGGCCTGCAGACGACGGAGGGCCAGGTTGCGCCACTGAGGCCGGTGCTGTTCATCACCCAGCTGCAGCAGCATGAGAATCGCCTCGGTGCGGCGTTCCGTGGGGGAATAGCCTTCCGTGGCATAGGGCCGTTGGACCCATGCCTGCAAGGTCGCGGCGGCCGCCTCGACCTGGCCCGCAGCCAGGCGTGCCTTCAGGATGAGCGTTTCGGCGTCGCCATCGATCTTCGACCGATGCTCCAACAACACCTGTAAGACTTCGGTTTCAAGGTGGGCGCGAGGGGCATTGGCTTGCATCAGGCTCCAGCCGGAAGCCCAACCCGGATGCCGTGGCAGGTGGTGCATGAGGAACTCGACAACAGCCTGCGGATGCTCCGCCTCCAGCGCAGGAGGGATCGACCACGACAAGAAGGGGGATGTTCCAAGCACCGTGGCGGCCTCAAGGCCACGGCCTAGGGCCAGCAGACAGAGGGCTCGTTTCTGGCAGGTGGCCTCCGCCGAATCATCGTCCTCCCCTGGCGCTCGCAACTTGGCAGCCCTCGCTTCCAGGGCCTCAAGGAGGGCCAGGGCCGCCTCGGCCCGGGGCGCAGAAGGCGATTCCCAGGTGGCAAGCAGTTGGTCCAGAAAGTCGAGGCTCCATTCCCGCGTGGCCTCCAGGCGCCCCTCGGCGAGCCAGCGCGCAACGATGACTGCCGTCGGTCCCGCTTCGGCCCACTCCAAGGGCATTCGGACGTCCATCGCCTCCTTGATCAAGGCCATGGTTCCGGACTCTCCCAGGGTTCGCATCAGGTCCGGCACCGGCACAGCTCGGGCCACTTCGGCACCGACGGACCCACCCGCGAATGCCTCGTCAGCGCTGGCCGGCAAGGGACCGAAATCAAGCCAGGCCTGCCCTGCGGGGTCTAGCGGGCGGCCCGTCTGCGCAGGCTGAATGCGAGCCGATGCGAGGGCCTGCAGGCGCTCGTAGGCGGGTTTTCCGATGACACCCATCACCCGTTCCTGCGGCGTTTGACGGGCCTCATGAATCGCCTGGCGTAATGCTTCGACCGCTTGAAGCGGAACCTGGGCCGGTGTGACCACCGGACGCAGCATGCGATCGAAGGCCCCCATGTGGTTTGCGAACGAAAAGTTCATCCGCGCGTTTGGACTTGGTTCAAGCGCCTGATGATCAACGAGCCAGCGGACCGTCCTCAAGTCATCGAGCGTCGCGCGGATCTCCGCCTCCGTGCCGGGCCGGTTCAGCAGCAGCGCCCATGCATGCAGCAGGCGTTGATCGGTCCAGGCCAGAGCCTCGGCAGTGGTTTTGGGAAGGGCTTTCTGCAACCGAGCTCGGGTGATGGCCGGGAGTTCAGGCCAATGCTCGGCCGCCGGCAGCGCATCGATGAGGCTTTCGAAGCAGGCCTCAGGCCCAGGCATCTCCAGGGCCACCTTCGCCTTGGCGCCCACGCCGGAATAGTGGGAGGTGCGCCAGCGCTGGGCCAGGAACCTGTCCGCCGCAGCTTCCCAAGGAGCAAAGCGTTCGGCCTCGCCCGCCGAGGCGAGAACCGCCGACACGCAGAGGAGCTGGAAAAAGGGTCGTGAGGCCTTCATCCCTTGTGCTTCTGGTGGGCAAAGGCCAGGAGCTTGCGGGCAGCTTCCGTCAGCAAGTCATCGGTCTTGCAAAACGCGAAACGCACCATGCGGGAAGACGCTGGGTCGGAGAGGAAGCTCGACAGGGGCACCGTGGCCACGCCCGCTTCTTTGATCAACCGAGTGGCGAAGGCCACGTCATCCTCCTTGCCGAATGCGGAGTAGTCGGCCAATACGTAGTAGGCGCCTTCCGGTGGCGTGAGGCGGAACCCGGCCTGGGTCAGGGCGCCGCAGAGCAGGTCGCGGCGCTGGCGGTAGGCCTGGGCCATGGAAGCGTAGTACTCGCGGGGCAACTCGTCCATGGCCACGGCCACGGCCTCCTGCAGGGGCGCGGGTGCGCCCACCGTGAGGAAGTCGTGCACCTTGCGGATGGCGGCGGTCAGTTCCTTCGGCGCGATGATGGTGCCGATGCGCCAGCCCGTGATGGCGTAGGTTTTCGAGGCGCCGGAAATGGTGATGGTGCGTTCGCGCATGCCCGGCAGGGTGGCCATGGGAATGTGCTGGCCCTCGTAGACGATGTGCTCATAGATCTCGTCGGTGATGGCGCAGGCGCCATGGCGCTGGCAGAGCTCGGCGATGCCCGCCAGTTCCGAGGCCGTAAAGACTTTGCCGGTGGGGTTGTTCGGGGTGTTCAAAATGATGGCGCGGGTTTTCGGTCCAAAGGCGCGGGCCAGGCGATCCAGATCCAGGGGCTGGCCCACGGGCAAGGGCACGTTCACCGGTTTCGCGCCGCAGAGCACCGCATCGGGTCCGTAGTTTTCGTACCAGGGCTCGAAGACCACCACCTCGTCGCCGGGATCCACCAGGGCCAGCAGCACGGAGGCCATGGCTTCCGTGGCGCCGCAGGTAACCGTGATTTCGGTTTCGGGATCCACCGCCAGGCCGTAGAAGGATTGCATTTTGCGGGAGAGGGCCTCGCGCAGTCGCTTGGCGCCCCAGGTGATGGCGTATTGGTTCACATCCGCCTGAATGGCGGCCACGGCCGCCTGCTTGATGAGGCCCGGTGCGGGAAAGTTGGGAAAGCCCTGGGCCAGGTTGATGGCGCCGTGCTCATTGGCCAACCGCGTCATGCCGCGAATGACGGATTCGGTGAAGCCATGGGTGCGTTGGGCCGTGTGCATGCGTCTCCTGGAATCCGGGCTGTCCCCTGATTGTGGCGGGCCCGCCTCATCAACACCAGAAGGGGCCGAAATGCGGGAGAATGTCCCTGTGCGCTACGACGAACCCCTCTTCCGACCGCCCAGCGAGGCCGACTCTTTCATCCTTCAGGCCACCCTGGGGTGTTCCTGGAACGCCTGTACCTACTGCGCCATGTACCGCGGCAAGCAGTACCAGGTGCGCCCCCTCGACGCCGTGCTCGCCGACATCGCCGAAGCCGACGCCCGCTTCGCCGAGGATGTGCGCCATGTTTTCGTGGCCGATGGTGATCCCCTGGGCATGGACCTGGACCACTGGGAACCCATCCTGCTCGACCTGGCAGCGGCCTTCCCCCGCCTGCGCCGCGTGAGCACCTATGCCACCGCCCGCAACCTGCTGGAGAAGACACCCGAAGCGCTTCAGCGCCTCCGAGAATGGGGGCTGTCTCTGCTTTACATCGGCCCCGAATCAGGCGATGACATCACCCTGCGGCGCATCGCCAAGGGCGCCACCGCCGATGAGCACATCGAGGCCGCCCGCAGGGCGCGTGAGGCCGGGATGGACCAATCCCTCATCTTCCTGCTGGGAGCCGGTGGGATCGAGCGCAGCGAGGCCCATGCGCGGGCCTCGGGTCGTCTGGCCTCGGCCATGGATCCCAAGTTCCTGTCGACGCTGACACTCACCGTCGTGCCCGGCACGCCCATCTCCAGGCTGGAGGATCAGGGCCGCTTCGAGCTGCCGGATGTCCACGGGCTGCTCATGGAGCTGCGCTGGTTCATCGAAGAAGCCCATCCCACCGCCGCCATCTTCCGCTCCAACCACGCCTCGAACTACCTGCCCATCGGCGGTCGCCTGCCCCGGGACCGGGAGTCCATCCTGGCCGCCATCGACGAGGCCCTGGGCGGGCGCGTGGCGTTGCGGCCGGAGTGGGCTCGAGGGCTTTAACGATCAAGGCTAACCGGCACCGCCTGCGCCGAGACACTGAACGAAGTCGAGATAGCAAAAAATTGAGAGAGAGCGAAAGGCAATGCAGGTGGGGTCCGACTTGAGCGGAGGGTTAGACCGCGCCGAAGTAAGATCGGTTGATGGAATCAGTCTATGCCGAGATTCAGTGGGCAGTCTGAACCTTGAATTGAACACCCAGAGCATGCATGAGCTTGAATACCGTTTCATACCTGGGCTTGGCGCCAGGCGCGAGGGTTTTATAGAGGCTTTCGCGCGAAACTCCGGCGTCTTTGGCTAGTTGAGTCATGCCTCGTGCACGGGCAACAGCAGCCACGGCCTGTAGGAAGTGATCTGGATCAGGGTCCTCCATGGCCACAGAAAGGTATTCAGCGATCATTTCCTTGCTGTCGAGGTAGTCAGAAACATCGAAGGGGGTGATCTTGGCCATGGGTTACTCCTTGGGGAGAGACTTGAGCAGGGATTTAGCGTGTTGGATATCTCGGGCCTGAGTCGATTTGTCACCACCGACAAGCAGCAAGTAAACAATCTCGCCACGCCGGGTGTAATAGATTCGGTAGCCAGGGCCAGAGTCGATGCGCATTTCAGAGACACCGCCTCCTAATGCCTTGGCATCGCCAAAGTTGCCTTTGGTTGCACAGTCAAGGCGATTGAAGATGACGGCCTTGGCTCGAATATCCTTCAACTCCCCAAGCCAGGCGGGGAATTCGTCGGTTTGGAGAAGCGTGTTCATGAGACCAAGTGTAGCCAATCGGATACATGTGTCAAGGGGCGCGAATGAAGCGGGCTAACTACCCTTCGATGAACCACACGCGCAGGATCTTGCCCTGGGCGATTTCGTAAATGGCGGTGACGGTGATGGGGTTGGGGCCCATGCCTTCGGCCTGTTCCTGGTCGATGACGAAAGCCCCCTGCGTGATCCGGTTCAGGATCCGCACCCGCAGCCCGGGGAACTGCTTGAAGAGGTCGCCATAGCCTTTGCGCAGGGCCGCCAGGCCCTTCTCGGGATTCACCTTGCCATCCATCGTCCGGAACTCGATGAGGGGGCTGTAGCAGGCGACGAAGGCATCGAGGTTGTGGGCGTTGTAGGCGTCCACCTGCTTCTGGACCAGGGCCTCAGGCGAGAGGTCGGCCGGGGGTGCAGCCACGACCGCCGGAAGAGCCACCAGGGCGAACAAGGGAATCATGGGCCAGGATCCTTTGATCAGGGCGCCACCGCTTGGGGCGCACTCCACCATCCTGCGCGCTTCCAGGGCAGGATGGCGTTCCAATGTGGCGGAGGGATCAAAGCGTGATGGTCGAGGCTTCTCCATCCTCGTGGAGCAGCCGGTCCAGATCCTTCCAGGAGAAGGCGAAGCGACCGTTCTGGCCCCACTCCGAGCCCCAGGAATTGATGGCCCAGACGAGCTTCTTCTCGGCATCCACACCCAGCAGCTGGAAGGCGTGCCCGCCACGAACGTCGCCGCTCACCTTCACCACGCCCTTGGCATCCGGCTTGTCGAAACCCTCATACCAGTTGAGACCGACTTCCACCGGCCCAAGTGTGGACAGCGTCTTGAGGACATCATCCAGGCTGAAGCACCAGCGGTAGCCCTTGGCCATTCCCATCTCTCTCAGCGCCTTCATGGCCCCCAGCACGGTAGAGCCGACATCCTTGGGTGGCCAGTAGCCCACGATGGTGTCGTGGTGCGTGGCGCGGCTGTAGACCTTTCGTGCCAGGGCTTCGGTGTAGCGGACGCCCTTCTGTCGGTAGGGCTCTGTGCAGGCCACACCAATGGCGCCATTCCCGGTGCAGGATCCCAGTTCGCCCTGGTTGAAGGCCTGCAAAGTCCGGTTCCAGACCCGGGTCTCGATGGCGGCGCCCTTGGCGAGGGGCACGGGAAAACTCCGGCTGCGTTCATCGAAGAGGACGTGGCGGCCGAGGCGTCCACCGTGTTTTGAGTCGTGCTCGGGTATCAACCCAATTCGTTGCGGATGGGATGGGGTGGCCATGGGGAGCCTCCGGAATGTCGTGGGTTCAAGGCATGGTACTTTGCGATTCAATCCGTGACAGATGGGCCAAACACCAGGGGTTTCGCTCTGGCAGCACCCCCCAAACCGTATTTCTTGAGCAGCTTGCCCAGGCTCCTCCGCTCCTTGCCCGCCAGCTTGGCGGCAAGGCTCACGTTGCCCTCGGCCTTGCCGAGAATCCCCACGAGGTAGTCCCGCTCAAAGGCTTCCAGAGCCCGAGCCTTGGCCCGCTGGAAAGGAAGATCCCCCGTGGGTTTTTCCAGGAGAGCCCCCGCCGAGGGACTCATGGTCTTGGGCGCTTCGATCCGCATCACCGACCCTTCGGCCAGCAGATACTCGCGATAGAGGAGGTTCTCCAGTTCACGGATGTTGCCGGGCCAGTGATAGCGCTCCATCCAGGCCAGGGAATCCGTGTGGATGACCTTGGTCCCCAGGCCATAGCGCTTGTCGCAGGCCTCCAGATACCAGTCAGCCAGCAGGGCCACATCCCCCTTCCGCTCCCGGAGCGGGGCCAGTTCAAGGCAGAGGATTCTCAGGCGGTAGAGCAGGTCGGCGCGGAAGGCGCCGCGTTCGGCCAGCAGGGGAAGGCTGGAATTGCTGGCCGCCAGGATGCGGACGTTGCCCTGCTCCATCCGGCGGGAACCCAGGGGCCGGAATTCCTGATCCTGCAGGAAGCGCAACAGGGTCACTTGCCCCTTCGGGGAAAGCGCATCCACTTCATCCAGGAATAGGGTGCCGCCTTCGGCGAGGGTGACCAGGCCGGGCTGGTGGTCCTTGGCATCCGTGAAGGCGCCCTTGCGGTGGCCGAACAACTCGGACTCGATGAGGGAATCCGGGATGGCCCCACAGTTCACGGGAATGAAGGGGCCATCGCGACGGCTGCTCTGGTAATGAATGGCCCGTGCAGCCAGTTCCTTGCCCGTCCCGGTCTCACCCTCGATGAGCACCGGTGCGTCGCAGGTCGCCATGCGGGCGACCAGCCGTACCGATTCTCGAAAGGCTGGCGACTGACCGATCAAGGGCCCCCCTGGCGTTCCTCGGGACATGGATAAGCGGATGAAGGCTGCTGATGAGGCAATATAGACCCAATACATTGAAGTGCAATCACCAAACAATGCCTCTTTTTATCCATCCCATCTAAGACAAATATGGGCAACTGTTGCATATTTCATGTTCATAACCAAAGAAGGCCCCCGATGCCGAACATGCAGAAAACCCGGGTCAACGGTGACCTGGGGCGAATTGAACCCACTCTGGGTCAACTGGCATCAATCTTTGCAATACGTCACCCTATCGAACGGTTGATCGAATTCTGTGGGTCCAGATGTGTCAATACATCGAGATTCTTCAATTATAAATATTGCTGTTAAACAACTTGTTATTATTTTAGACCTTTGGCTCGTCGATTGCCATGGGAGTGGCATCGCCTCCCGAGCCCCGCATGACCCCTGCCCCCGTCTCCGATCCGAGCGTTCTTTGCACCGGCATCCTGCAGTACCTCCAGGATCACCCCGAGGCGGCGGACAGCCTGGAGGGAATCACGGACTGGTGGTTGCCTCCGGAAAAATTCTCGGTCACCACCAAAGCCGTGCAAGAGGCCCTCGACCTCCTGGTATCCCAGCACCGCATCGCCCGCATCGACCTGGCCGATGGCCGCACCCTCTTCCAGAGCGTGGAGAAGGTCTCGGGTGCCCATCTCGCCTGGAAGCCACCCACCCCTAGGAACTGAGCATGAGCAACTCCCTCGACAAGGCCCTCGCCTTCACCTTCAAGAACGAAGGCGGCTACGTGAACCATCCTGCGGATCCAGGCGGCGCCACGAACTTCGGCATCATCCAGCGGAACCTCGATCGCTGGAATGGCGCCCATCCCGAGCTCGGCTTTCCGGGCGACGTGAAGAACCTCACCCGCGATCAGGCTGCTGTCATCTACAGGGCAGACTATTGGCGCTGGGATGATATCCGCGAACCCGCCATTGGCATCAAGCTCTTCGATATCGGCGTGAATTGCGGCACGGGGGCTTCCATCAAGCTTCTGCAGAAGGCCCTCAATACGCTGGTCCAGCCGCCCATCGACGTGGACGGGAAACTGGGCCCGGCGACCCTGGCCGCGGCCAACGCCCAGCCGGGGACGGCCCTCATGCAGGCCCTCTGTGACGTGCAGAAAGACTATTACCTGGCCATCATCGCCAGCAACCCCAGCCAAGCCGTCTTCAAGGATGGCTGGATGAAACGAGCCGCAAGAACCCCGGAGGTGGCCATTGGCATTTGATTGGAAAGCCCTCGTCAAGAGCATCGCTCCCACCATTGGCACCGCGCTGGGTGGGCCACTGGGGGGCGTCGCTGGAGCGGCGCTCAGCAAGGCTCTTGGCATCGGTGACGAGGCTCCAAAGGACGAGGCCGCCCTGTCTGCGGCCATCCAAGGCGCCAACCCCGATCAGTTGCTGGCCTTGAAAAAAGCCGACCAGGACTTCGCCCTCCAGATGCAGAAACTGGGTTTCGAAAATGTCGAGGCCCTGGAAGCCATTGCCGCCGGCGACCGCGCCAACGCCCGGGAAAGAGAGATCAAAACCCAGGACTGGACGCCTAAGGCCCTGGGCATTGCCATCACCCTTGGCTTCTTCGGTCTGCTGGCCTACCTAATGAAGAAGGAACCTCCACAGGGCTCCCGGGACATTCTCAACATCATGTTGGGCAGCCTGGGTTCAGCCTGGATCGGCGTGGTGTCCTACTACTTCGGCTCCAGCGCGGGTTCCGCTCGGAAGACTGAGCTGATGTCTGCGAAACAGCAGACGCCTTCATCATAAAAAAACCGCATTACGGCATGGATGCCAATCAATGGTAAGGTTTCCGCACCCATGCGGAATTCCTGACCGAGGCTCCTATGAAGATTGCCGTTCCAAGAGAGATCAGGGCGGGCGAATCCCGCGTCGCGCTTGATCCGGAATCCTGCAAGAAACTCATCCAACTGGGCATCGAGGTGGCAGTGGAGTCCGGGGCGGGAGCCCTGGCCCACTACCCTGATGCCGCCTATGTCCAGGCAGGGGCCTCCGTCGTTGGCGATGCCGCAGCCCTCGTGGGCGCCGCAGATTTCGTACTGAAAGTGAATGCCCCTCAAGGGCGGCCCGACGGCACTCACGAGGCGGATCTCATTCGCTCCGGTGCCATGCTCCTGGCCTCGGTCTTTCCCACGCGTAACCTCGATGCTGTGAAGCGCATGGCGGCGCGAAACCTCACCACCTTTTCCACGGACTGCATTCCCCGCACCACCCGCGCCCAGGCCATGGATACCCTCTCGAGCCAGGCCAACATCGTGGGCTACAAGGGCGTGTTGCTCGGGGCCATGGAACTGCCGAAGTACTACCCCATGTTCATGACCGCCGCCGGCACCACCCTGCCCGCCAAGGTCTTCGTCATCGGCGCCGGTGTCGCCGGCCTTCAGGCCATCGCCACCGCCAAACGCCTGGGAGCCAGCGTCACGGCCACCGATGTGCGGCCCGAAGTAAAAGAACAAATCGAATCCGTGGGCGGCAAGTACGTGGGCATCGACCTCAAGCAGGGCGCCTCCGCCGGCGGCGGCTATGCAATGGAGTTGTCGGCAGAAGACAAGGCCCTCCAAGCGAAGATGCTGGCGGATCACTGCGCCACGGTGGACGTGGTCATCACCACGGCCCTCATCGGCGGAGTCTTCGCACCCAAGCTGCTGGATGAAGCCATCGTGATGAGCATGAAGCCCGGCTCCGTCATCATCGACCTCGGCGCCGATGGCGGCGGCAACTGCACCCTGTCAAAGCTGGGCGAGACTGTGGAAGTGAACGGCGTAAAGATCGTGGCGCCCTTGAACCTGCCTGCCACGGTGCCCACCCACGCCAGCATGTTGTTCGCGCGCAACCTGCTGAACTTCATGACGGCCTTCTGGGACAAGGAGGCCAAGACCTTCAAGCTCGACTGGGCCGACGACATCCTCAAGGGCTGCGCCGTGACCCACGAGGGCCAAGTGGTCCATGCGCCCACCCTGAAAGCGCTGAATCAAACCGAGGGAGGAAAGGCGTGATGATGCTCCTTGCACTCACCGAAACACCGGGTCACGCGGCAGCCGGCGGACATGGGCAACTGGATGTCATGGGCGCCCTCTTCGTCTTCATGCTGGCCACCTTCATCGGCCTGATCGTCATCCAACGGGTGTCGCGCCTGCTGCACACCCCGCTCATGAGCCTCACCAACGCCATCTCGGCCATCGCCGTGGTGGGCGCCATCATCGTCTCCGCCGGGAAGGACTACCCGGGCTACATCACAGCCCTGGGCCTCGTGGCGATTTTCTGCTCCACCACCAACATCGTCAGCGGCTTCCTCATCACGGACCGCATGTTGAAGATGTTCAAGAAGCAGGGCGGAGGCAAGGCATGAGCGCCGAAACCCTCGTCCAGATCCTCTACCTTGTATCGACGGCCCTGTTCATCCTGTCGCTGCGCTGGATGGCCGATCCCGAAACGGCCCGCAAGGGCGTGTTTTCCGGCGTGGGCGCCATGACTTTGGCCGTGGTCGGCACCCTCACGGGCGTCCTGGCCACGGGCGGCACCCATTACTGGTGGATTCTCGGCGCCTTCGCCCTGGGCGCGGCCGTGGGGTATCCGCTGG
Organism: Acidobacteriota bacterium; assembly: GCA_043775845.1. Taxonomy (GTDB): domain Bacteria; phylum Acidobacteriota; class Holophagae; order Holophagales; family Holophagaceae; genus Geothrix. The sequence continues at coordinate 5,955 of JAYVRY010000077.1, read as the reverse complement.
CGCAGGTGCCCCTCACGGCGGTGCCCCAGCGGACGGCGCTCTCCCATGCCTTCGGCGGCCTCGCCGCAGGTCTGGTGGGCACGGCCAAGTTCTTCCTCTACTACGGCCAGAAGAACGAGGCGGCTCTGTCGCCCTTCATCGTGGTGGCCCTCGTCGCGGAAATCCTCCTCGGCTTCCTCACCTTCACAGGCTCCATCCTGGCGGCGGGCAAGCTGCAGGAAGTGAAGTGGATTCCCCAGCGCCCCGTCACCTACCCGCTGCAGAACGTGAGCAACCTGGCTCTCTTCGCCGTCGCGCTCGGCCTCGGCGTGGCATTGGTGCTGCATCCGCTGGCGCCCTGGGCTCCTTGGGCCTTCGGCGGCGTCATCCTGCTCTCACTGGCCTTTGGCGTGCTGCTCATCATCCCCATCGGCGGGGCGGACATGCCCACCGTCATCTCCATCCTCAACGCCTACGCGGGTCTGTCGGCCGTGGCCATGGGCTTCGTGCTGAACAACAAGCTGCTCATCACCGCAGGCGCCCTGGATGGCAGCTCGGGCCTGATTCTCTCCGTCATCATGTGCAAGGCCATGAATCGCTCGTTTTTCAACGTGCTCTTCGGCGCCTTCGGCCAGACCACCACGGCCAGCGCCGAGGGCGAAGCCAAAGCCTACAAGTCAGACACGGTCGAGAGTGCCGCCATGGTCATGGAACAGGCGAACCTGGTGGTCATCGTGCCCGGCTACGGCATGGCCGTGGCGCAGGCCCAGCACAAGGTGCGCGAGGTTTACGATCTGCTGAAGAAGAAGGGCGTCACCGTGAAGTTCGCCATCCATCCCGTGGCGGGCCGCATGCCGGGCCACATGAACGTGCTGCTGGCCGAAGCCGAGATTCCTTACGACGACCTGGTCGAGATGGATGAGATCAACGGCGACCTGCCCCAGGCAGATGTAGTGCTGGTCATCGGCGCCAACGATGTGGTGAACCCCGCCGCCCGCAGTGACAAGAGCAGCCCCATCTACGGCATGCCCATCATTGACGCCGACAAGGCCCGAACGGTTTACGCCATCAAGCGCTCCAAGGCACCGGGCTTTGCCGGCATCGACAACGAGATGTATTTCCTGGACAAGACCTTCATGCTCTTCGGCGACGCCAAGGCCGTGATGGGTGAACTGGCACGAAAGCTGGCAGGGGAAGGCGGGCACTGAACCCCACCTTCAAAAATGACTAAGGGATCCGGAAGGCCTTACACTGGAGCATCCCTTAAGTGAGATCCCATGCGCCTCCCTTTCCTTCTGACTTGCCTCTCGCTTTGCCTGTTCGCGGAAGCACCTCTGCCCCTTGTGGCACCCATCCAGAGAGTTCGCTTGCACCCCGACGAAGCCTGGGTGACGCGTGTGGGTACCATCCATGTCCCTGCTGCGGGTACTCACCAGATTCACCTCAAGTCCCTTCCCCCGAACTTGGGCATGGATGATGTGCGTGTCAGTGCCAAGGGGCCCCAAGGATCAAGGCTGGGTGATGTGAGCGTGCGTTCCGAAATCCGCAAGGTTTCCGAGACTGCGGAGTACAAAGCGCTCAAGAAGGAACGGGAAGACTTGGGCGATCGAATGGATGCGCTTGAGGCCGAGGCGGAGGCCATGGCCCAGGAACAGATCTTCCTAAAAAACCTGCAGGCGGCGCACGACAAGGAACTCTCCGGGCGCATGGCCTATTCGCTACCCAGTGCGGCGGCCGTCGTCGAGTTGAGCAAGGGCATTCAAGCGCGCACTGCGGACATCCTTTCCCGGGATCGCAAGCGCAAGCACGAGTTGGTGAAGTTGAAAGAGGAAGCCTTTCGGATGGATCAGGAACTCCGGCAACGCGGCTCTGAAAGCAGCACCAGCCCAAGCCGAGCCCAGATTGAGATCGCAACTCCCAGGGCCGGTGACGTGGATATCGAGCTCACCTACCGTATCAAACAGGCCAAGTGGGAACCCGCCTATGAGGCTCGTCTCTCCGCCGACGGGAAAAAAGTTGAGCTCATTCTCTATGCTTCTGTCCGCCAGAATAGTGGGGAGGACTGGAACTCGGTCCAGCTTGAGATAACCAACACACGCGCCAGCAGGAGCCTTACTCTTGCCGCCTTCAATGGTCCGCAGAACGTCACCTACAGTGAGAATCCTCCCTATACCGCAAGGGCGAAAAACAAAGTCAACTCATCGGCAGTGGTTGAAGTGGTGGCGAGCACGTCCATCCAAGGTGCACCTGCTGCCCAGAATTCCTACATCGTTGACGGTGCGGATGTGGCCGATTCAGTAGGCACTCCTGTGGAGGAGATTCAGGGACTCGCCGCCACCTGGACAATGGAAGGGCTTAAAGAGGTTCCAGCGGATAGCGAGGCGCATCGGTTCCGGGTCCTTGCCCGGGATTTGGAGCCCGCGCTGGCACTGGTGGCGGTTCCCCGGCTTGACCCCACGGTCTATCGTGTGGCTCGGTTCTCCGTCCCCAAGGGCATCCCTTTGTTTCCCGGTGCTCCCATGGTGAATTTCGCAGGTACCCAGCGCGTGGGTCTTGCCAACCTCGAAGTCCCGGCCCCAGGAAAACCGCTGCAGTTGGGGTTTGGCCCTTTCCGTGGCGTGCGGGTAGCCCTTCAGCGCCTGGGCGCAACGAAGGAAATGGTGGGCACCTTCAACAAGGAAACCCAGTGGGTTCTCGAGGAACAATTCGAAGTGTCCAACGATACGGAAGACGTGGTGCAGGTGGAACTCCAGGATCGTGAGCTGAAAGCCACCAGCGACAAAATCAGGATCACCCTTCTTCCCGCCACGACGCCAGCACAAGAGGGCCCAGCCCCCGGCGTCCGTTCCTGGAAAATGGACCTTGCCGCAAAGGCGAATGGCAAAGTCCATCTCTCTACCCAGATTCGCACCCCCATTGGGGGGTACGTGACGGGACTCGGAAGCCTGCGCCTGCCGGAGTGATGGACGTTCAAGCGATTGGAAGGACCCCTTATTCGTCCAGGAATCTCGTCCATTCCGCCACCCCGGCCCGCTCCGTCACCAGGCTGTTCTCCACCGCCGCCGGATCCGCATAACCCAGTGCCATGCCACACACCAGCATCTGCTCAGGTCTGAAACCCAGCTCCTCGCCGATGATCCGGTGGAACTGGGTGAAGGCGGCCTGGGGGCAAGTGTGCAGGCCCCGGGCGCGGGCGGCCAGCATGATGGACTGGAGGAACATGCCGTAGTCCAGCCAGCTGCCCTGCGCCAGGTGGCGGTCGATGCTGAAGATCAGCCCCACCGGCGCAACGAAGAACCGATAGTTCCGGGCGTGCTGGCGGTGCATGGCGGCCTTGTCATCCTTGGCGATGCCGAGCAGCCCGTAGAGATCCCAACCCACTTTGCGGCGGCGTTCGAGGTAGGGCGATCCCCACGTCTTCGGGTAGTAATCGTATTCGCGTTCGTGGAGGGCCAGTGCGGCCGGGTTGTCGTAAATGGCGCAGATGCGGTCGCAAAGCCGTTGCTTCGCAGGACCCGTAAGCACATGGACCTGCCAGGGCTGGGTGTTGGTGCCCGAAGGCGCCCGCGCGGCCAGACCCAGGATCTCCTCCAGGAGCGCTCTCGGTACCGGCGTGGGCAGGAAGGCACGCATGGAATGGCGGCTGGTCAGGGCGGCATCCACCGCCGCAGTTTCTGCCTCGGTGGGTCGGTCGAACAGGTTCAAGGGCGCATCCTTTGGAGTCGGGCAGAGGGGTGGAAACGGGCTTACTCGAAGCGGTATTCCTCGGGCACCACGATGACGCCTTTCTCCGAACAGGTGAAGCGCTGACGGTCGCGTTCCAGTTCGAAGCCGATGCGCTCGCCCGGTGGAATGCATACGTGCTTGTCCACGATACAGCCGCGCACCTGCGCGCCCCTCCCCACGGTGACGTAGTCGAAGAGGATGGAATTCTCCACCAGGGCCTCCTCGTGGATCTGCACACGGGAAGACAGGATGGAATGACGCACGATGCCACCGATGATGAGGGTGCCGGCTCCCATGATGGAGTTGGTCATGAGCCCATCCTTGCCATTCTCGCCAGGCACCATGCGCGCAGGCGGGTTCTGCCCGTGGTAGGTGCGGATGGCCCAGTCCCCCTGGTAAAGATCCAGCGGTGGCAGAGGTTTGAGGAGGTCCATATTGGCTTCGTAGTAGGCATCGAGGCTCCCCACATCCCGCCCCTTGCCCGCGAAGCGAACGGCTGGCTTGGCGCGTTCAGCGGTCAAGGGCTGCAGGCGTGAACCAGCCCGCGAGGGCTTCGGCCAGCCTGCCAGACCGCGACAGGGTTCCTCGCTCAGCGGCGAGAGCCAACCGCGCAGCTTCCTCAAGGGCCATGGGCGGTGGCAACCCGGCGGCTTCCCAGAAGCCCGGACGGGTCGACAGCAGGTCCGAAGTCAGCCCCTCCACAAGTTCGCGGGCCACCACGTAATCGGCCCTGGTAACCAGGCGAATCCAGTGGGAGGAAAGCCGTGGGGTGATGAAGGGGACCTTCACGAGCAGGGGCCTCCGCCCCATGACCGCAGCCAGTCGCACCAGGATCTCCTTGCCCGAGAGAGCTTCGGGGCCTGGCAGGTCCCACCAGGTGCTCTCAGGAAGCTCGAGGGCGGCTCCAGCCAGCAGTGCCGCCAGGACCGCCTCCAACGCCACGGGCTCGCTCCGGTGTGCGAGCCAGGCAGGCAGCACCATGGCGGGGAGGCGAGCGGCCAGATCCCGCACGATGGTCCAGGAAGCGCTGCCAGCACCGATGATCATGCCGGCACGAAGTTCCAGGCAGGGCACCGGACCACTCCGAAGGGCTTCGCCCGTATTCAGCCGCGAAAGGAGGTGCTCGGAGGGTGTGCCACTGGGCGCCACTCCGCCCAGGTAGATGATGCGACGGACGCCTGCCTGCCCCGCCGCCTGGGCGAACTGCCGGGCCCAGCGCAGTTCCTCATCGGCCCAATCCGGTTGCCGCGAGGCCAAGCCGTGGACCAGGTAGTAGGTAGAATCGCAACCCTCAAGGGCTGCAGCGAGCGTTCCGGGCCTGCCGATATCCCCACCGACCCAGCGCCGATCCGGCCAGCGAAGCTGGGCCTGTTCGGGATTCCGCGTCAGGCATCGGACCTCGTATCCTGCGCCCTCCAGCAGAGCATGGAGGTTCCGGCCGATGAAGCCGGTGGCACCAGTGAGCAGGACACGCGGGGGCATACCTGACTCTAACCCGGTGGCAGGTGGAGCCCCTGCCAAATCCAAGCTCCGGGGCGCACTCCGGACCACCAGCAGTCCATCAACGCAGGCCGTTCGCGGCTTTGAACCCTGGCCAGTCCCGCTTAGCCTGGAGAAAGGCCTCCACATCCCGGCAGAGCAGGAAGGGGTTGGCGGACTTCTCCAAAGCCACCGTAGAACTGGGGCGGGCGCCATAGTCATGGCCGGGCCAGATGGTGGTGTGGGGCGGCCAGTCATGGAGCAGGCGCTGCAGGCTGGCCCATTCGGTGCGCCCATCCGCCTCGGTCTGCGTGCCGCCCACCTTCCCCACGAAGAGCAGATCGCCCGTGAAGCCCGCATCCTGGCCCTCCACCAGGAAGGCCAGGTGGTCGTGGCAGTGCCCAGGGACATACCAGACTCGAAGCGTGAACCCACCAAAGGAAACGCTGTCGCCATCGTGCAAGGTGAGATCGACCGGGCCCGGATGACCCGGGCCACCGGCCACCAGGGCTCCCGTCAGGTCCTTCGCCACCTCATTGCCATTGGCATGATCCGCATGGCCATGGGTGTTGAGGATGTGGGTGACCTTCAGGCCCTGGGCCCGGGCCCGCTCCACCAGGATCTCCGGCGCGTAGGACGGATCGATCAATAGGCCCAGACCCGCCTCACGGTCGCCTAGGAGGTAGCCGAAGTTGCGATCGCCGCCCACGCGGATCTGCTCAAAGATGAAGCGCATCGTTCCCCCCTGGAATGTGTCCAGGATGGCACCAT
>JAYVRY010000076.1:0-7502 GCA_043775845.1 Acidobacteriota bacterium | reverse complement strand
CGCCAGACGGCGGCGGGCTACCTCGAAGTCATTCCGCCCTACCTGGTGAATGCGGAGAGCATGTACGGCACGGGGCAGTTGCCCAAGTTCGAGCAGGACCTCTTCAAGACGCCTCACGGCGAGGGCGCGCTGTATCTCATTCCCACGGCGGAAGTGCCCGTCACCAACCTCTACCGCGACGAGATCCTGCCCGCCGATGCCCTGCCCATGCGCCACTGCGCGTTCACTCCCTGCTTTCGCAGCGAGGCGGGCAGCTACGGCAAGGACACCAAGGGCATCATCCGCCAGCACCAGTTCCACAAAGTGGAGCTCGTCACCTTCGCCGCCGCCGATGCGGCCGAAGCCGAACTGGAGAAGCTCACCGCAGATGCGGAAGCCATTCTCGAGGCGCTGGAACTGCCCTATCGTCGCGTGTTGCTCTGCACGGGCGACATGGGCTTCAGCAGCCAGAAGACCTATGACCTGGAAGTGTGGCTGCCCTCGCAGAACACCTACCGGGAGATCAGCTCCTGCAGCTGGTTCGGCGACTTCCAGTCTCGCCGCGCCAACATCCGCGCCAAGGGCAAGGAAGGCAAACCGGCCTTCGCCCACACCCTGAATGGCAGCGGCCTGGCCGTGGGCCGCACCTGGGTAGCCATTCTGGAGAACTACCAGCAGCCCGATGGCAGCATCCGTGTGCCCAAGGTGCTGCAGCCCTTCATGGGCGCCGAGGTGATCCGCTGAAGGTGGTTCCCGTTCTTTGCGCTGAAAGCTTGCGCTTTCAGCGTGAGGAAAAGCGGGTGCTGGATGATGTGTCTTTTGCCATCGCCCCGGGCGAAGCCTGGGGCGTGATCGGCGCCAGTGGAGCAGGGAAAAGCACTCTGCTGAATTTAGTGCTGGGCCTGCTGGAACCCACGGAGGGGCGGATCTGGCTGGAGGGCGCGCCCTGGTCGCCCTTGCCGGATCGAGACCGGCGCCTGCGGCGTCCCCGCGTGCAGGCCGTCTTCCAGGATCCCCTGGCCAGCCTTCCGCCCCACCTCACGGGTTGGGAGATTTTGCGGGAGCCATTAGATGTTTGGAGGCGCGGCGATGCGCGATCACGCCGGGAAGCGGCAGCCCACATGGCGGCGCGGGTGGCCTTTCCAGAGTCGGCGTTGGAGCAGCACCCCGCGGCCTGGTCGGGAGGGCTGGCCCAGCGGCTTTGCCTGGGCCGGGCACTCATGCTGGAACCGGCCCTGCTGGTGCTGGACGAACCCTTCTCGGCCCTGGATCCCACCCTGCAAAGCCACCTGCTGGCCCTGCTCCTGGCTTTGAAGGTCGAAGGCACGTCCCTGCTCCTGGCGAGCCACGACCTGACCTCAGTGCGGACCCTCTGTGATCAACTCCTGGTGCTCGACCACGGCGTATCGGTTTGTCAGGGACCTGTTGGACAGCTGTTGTCCGATCCCATGCATCCCCATCTGCGGGCCATGTTGGAAGCCGTTCCCGTGCTGCCGCTGGGTGTGGATTCGAACTGACATGTCGTGGTGAATCTTTAATTCCTCAGATTCTTCAGGTCAGTCTTCGACGGACACCTGGACGGCGGTGGTGTTGATGTAGATGCCGCCGATGTGGCCCCAGAGGCTGCTGAAGCCGGGGCGCATGCGGCCCTGCTGATCCAGGGCCTGCAATTCGCTGGACAGCAGCTTCTGCGCCTCGGAGGTCTGCACCTCCTGGAGGAGGCTGCGGCGGGTTTCGAAGGTGAGGGCGGGGGCGGGCTCGCGGGAGGTGATGCGCGCCACCCAGAGCTTGCCATCCGGAGTCCAGAGCACGGGCGTGGTCTGGCCGGTGGCCGTTTCCAACAGTGCCTTGCGGATGCCGGGGTGGGCCATGAGGTCGCGGAGCCCGCTGAGGGGGGCGGCCGCCTGATCGGTGACGGGGCCCACGGCCTGGAGTCCACCGGCCTTCAAGGCCTCCTGGGCCTTGGCCACGGCCAGCTTGCGGGCTTCTTCCTGGCGGAAGGCGGCCAGCACCTTGATGCGGATGTCCTTGAAGGGAGGCACGGCTTCCGGCAGTTCCTCCTGTACGCGGAACAGCAGATGGCGATCGCCGAGGGCCATGGGCTTGGAAACCTCACCCACCTTCAGGCGGAAGGCTTCGCCCACGAGCTGGGGCAGTTCGGACAGGCCCTCGGACTGAGCCGTGGGTTCGTTGCTGAAGGGCTGGCTGAGCTGGGCGGGGCTGCCCAGGCTCTTGGCCGCGGCCGCCAGGTCGCCGCCGTTCGCCCGCTTGCGGATCTGCTCGAGACGCTCCTGGGCGCGGGAGTTGAACTTGCTTTCCGAAATCTCGCGGGCCAGGTCGGCCTTCAGGTCCTCGAAGGTCTTCTCGCGGCGTCCTTCCAGCTTGATGAGATGAATGCCGAACTGGGTGCGGACAGGCTGACTGATCTCTCCCACCTTCAGGGCGGCGGCGGCCTCGGTGAAGGGTTTCACCATCTTGGCGGCGTTGAACCAGCCCAGATCGCCCCCCTTGCCCTTGGCGGAGGGATCTTCACTTTGCACTTCGGCGGTCTTGGCGAAGTCCAGGCCCTTCACCAGGCGCTCGCGCAGCAGCTGGGCCTTGGCGGTGGCTTCCTGGATCTGGGTGTCGCCCTCGGCCTTGAAGAGGATGTGCCGCGCCTTGAACTCGGTGGTGTCGGCCTTGCGGGATTCGAAGGCCGCCTTCAGGGCCGCCTCGTCGACTTGGAGATCCTTGCCGAGGGCTGCGCGGTCCACGGCCACGAACTGGATGACACGGCGGGGGGGCTGGAGGAAACGCTCCCCGCCGGCCTTGTAGAAGGCTTCGAGGGTGGCATCGCCGGGATCGGCCACGGTGCTGGGCTCCACGGTCAGGGTGGCCTGCTGGAAGGCGACCTTTTCGTTGCGGAGGCGATTTTCCACGTTGATCCAGGCTTCATCCACGGGCACCTGGAAGGCGGCCTGCTGGATCAGCTTGGTGCGCAGCAGCTCGGCGCGGAGCCCGATCTCCATCAGGGCGGGATTGAAGCCGTATTCCTGCTTCATCTCGGCCACGGGCTTCAGGTTGCCTTTGGCGTCCCACAACATCGGATACTGGCGGAGGTTGGCCCTCAAACGGGCGCCCAGCTCCTCATCGGTCACCACCACGTGGTGGCGGTCGGCCAGCTCTTCCATGAGCTTTTGGTTCATGAGGTCCCGCAGGGCCTGGGACTGGATGAAGGGCTTCAGGGCCTCAGGGCTGGCCTGCTTGCCGTAGCGCTGGTAGAGCTCCTGCATGTGGTCGCTTAGTTCCTGCATGGTGACTTCGCGACCGTAGACCCGCGCCACGACGGTGTCCCGGGAGACCGCACCCCCGGTGGGCGCCAGGTAGGCCACCAGTCCGAGGAGCACCACGATCATGACCGCGGCCATGGGCGTGCGGTTGGATTTGAAGACAGAGCGGAAGGAACGAAGCATGCATGGCTCCAGACGGACCCCCCAGATTAACAAGGGATGCCCCTTCGATTACACTGGAATGCTGGAGAGGTTGAATGGCCGTCTTGCCCGTACTGACCTGGGGGGATCCCCACCTCAAGAAGAACAGCGCGGATATTGGGGAGTGGACCCCCGAGCTGGAGCAGCTCGTGGCGGATATGTTCGAAACCGCCCTCGATGAGGAAGGCGTGGGCCTGGCCGCGCCCCAGGTGGGGGTGAACCTCAACCTGGCCGTCATCGACTGCTCCTGTGGCGAGGACCCGACCCAGCGGATCATCCTCATCAATCCCGAGATCACCCATCAAGAGGGCTCGCAGATCGGCCCCGAGGGCTGCCTCTCCATCCCCGGCATCCGGGAAGTGCTGGAGCGCCCCCAGAAGGTGACCATCCGCAACCGGGCCAAGGATGGCTCCTGGCATGAACTGACCGGCGAGGAGTTGATGGCCCGGGCCTTCTGCCACGAGATCGACCACCTGCGCGGCCGCCTCTTCGTGGAGTATTTCGGCCCCGTGAAGCGGCAAGTGCTCCAGAAGCGGTACCAGAAGCAGGCCCGGGGATGACCCGGATCGCCTTCCTCGGCACCCCCCGCGCCGCCGTTCCGGCGTTGCGGGCCCTGGCCGAAGAGGGCATCGAGGCGGTCTTCTGCAACCCCGACCGGCCCGCAGGCCGGGGGCGCCACCTGGAGGCCCCACCCGTCAAGGTGGCCGCCCTGGAACTGGGGTTGACCCTGCACCAGCCCCTGAGCTGGAAGGCGCCCGAAACCCGCGAACGGTGGGATGGCTTGAAGATCGACTTGGCCGTGGTGGTGGCCTATGGCCACATCCTGCCCCGCTGGATGCTGGACTCCTGTCCCCTGGGCGTATGGAACCTGCACTTTTCGCTCCTGCCCCGCTGGCGAGGCGCGGCCCCGGTGAATCACGCCCTGCTGGCCGGCGACGAAGAAACCGGCGTGAGCCTCATGCGCATCACCCCTGGATTGGATGAAGGCCCCGTGCTGGCCCAAAGCCATCGGCCCATCAGCCACGAGGCCACGGCCGAAGGGCTGCTGTCGGAGTTGGCGGGGGATGCGGCGGACCTGCTCATGGATCAGCTGCCCCTCCTGCTCTCAGGCGCCGCCCACCCCGTGGAGCAGCAGCACGAGCTGAGCACTTATGCTTCGAAGCTCCGCAAGGACATGGGCCATCTCGATTGGCGCCGACCCGCAGCGGATCTGCATCGGCAGGTGCGGGCCCTCTGGCCCTGGCCCGGCACGGAGTTGCAGGTGGAGGGCCAAACCCTGAAGGTTTGCGGTGTGGGTGCGCTGCGCGCCACCTGCTACCGAGAGCCTGGCCAGGTGCTGTGGGGCACGAAGGAGGGGGCCTGGCTGGTCACCAACGAAGGCGCCGTGGAACTGACCCATCTCCAGCGCCCAGGCAAGCCCGTTCAACCCGCCTTGCAGGCCCTGCAACCCTGGGGCAGCAGCGGGAGCCGGATGCTGGATCCGCAGTCGTCATAGTCCGGCCGACACCTTCTGTTGGAGGGCTGCCGCCACGGCTTCGATGACCGGTCCCCAAGCTCCCGCCACCTCTTGGCGGAACAAGCGGAGGCTTGGGTACCAGGGGGAATCCTTTCGTTCCGTGAACCAACGCCAGTCGGTCTTGTGGTGGGGCAGGAGCAGCCAGCAGGGCCTGCCCAGAGCCCCCGCCAGGTGGGCGGCGGCTGTGTCGACGGTGATGACGAGATCCAGCTGGGTGAGCAGCGCGGCGGCATCGGCGAAGTCGCTTACCCAGGGGCTGGGGTCGAACAGCCGCATGCCTGGCGGCGGATGGGCGCATTCGGCTTCCCCCACGCCCTTCTGCAGGCTGATGAAGTGGACATTTCCTGTCCAAGCCAGGGGCGCCAGGGCCGCCAGTCCGGGCAGGGAGCGGTCGGCCTCATTCTCGAATTGGGGGTTGCCCTTCCAGGCCAGGCCCACACACAGGCCCTTGCCCAGGTCCCGGCCCAGGTCCTCGGCGGCGAGGCGGCCGCGCCACATCTCGCTGTTTTCGGGCTGGGCCCATAGGTAGGGAATCGGCGCGGGAATGGCCTCGAAGCGCGTCCCGCAGTGGTGGGGAAGGCTGAGGGGCAGGGTCCATAGATCCCAGCCGGGCGGCACGGTGTCACCCAGGACCACCACATCATCGATGTCTGGATGGGACCCGAGCAGCCGTGTCAGGGCCGGGTGGCAGACGATGCCGATGCGCGCGGCGCCGCGCTCCTTCAGCATGGTGGCATAGCGGCAGAACTGGATCATGTCGCCATGACCCCCTTCCGAGCCGATGAGCAGGGCCTTGCCCGCCAGGCTTTCCCCCTGCCAGCGGGGCGCGGGAATGCGGGCCTCCAGGTCCAGGCTCCAGGGCCGGGCCTCGAGGGCTGGCCAACCCTCGTCGAAGCGCCCATGGCGCAGCAGCAGGTAGCTGAGGTTGAAGCGGGCCTTGGCGTAGGAGGCATCCAGATCCAGGGCCTGGCGGAAGCAGCGTTCGGCGGCGGCATCTTCCTTCAGGCAGGTGAACAGGACGCCCCGCGTGGACCAACCTTCCGGGGCCCGGGGGTGCCGTGCCAGCATGTCTCCACAGGCCGTGGCAGCCTCGTCGAACCGCTTCTCCCGGGTGAGAAAGGCCGCCAGGTTCAGATGGAACTGAAGGCATTCAGGATCGAGCGCCATGGCCCGCTGGTAGGCGAGCTCGGCCGCCCCGGATTTGCCCTGCTTCTCGAGCACCACGCCCAGGTTGCCGTGGGCTTCGGCCTGATTGGGCAGCAGCGCCAGGAGGCGGCGAAAGCTGGCCTCCGCGCCCGCGAAGTCGTGGGAGGCCAGCCTCGCTTTCCCTTCAGCGAAGCAGGCCGCGACCTCGTCGGAAGGCGGGATCGTGGCGTGGGCCGCCTTGCGTTTGCGGCTCACGTCGCGTCCACGCGATCAGGCCAGTCGGGCGGCCACGTCCCGGTAGTCAGGATCCATCTCGTAGACGATCTTGAACTCCTCGGCGGCCATGCTGGTGTGGCCCTGTTGCAGGTAGATTTCGGCGAGATCGTAACGCAGGCCGATACTGTCCTCGGGGGGAAATCCCGGCGCCAGGATGCCCTGGCGCAGCCATTCCACAGCGGCGGCGAGATCGCCCCGGGCCTGCTCGCAGATGCTGAGCATGGAGCAGCATTCCAGGGTGCGCTCGGGGTCGCCCATGGCAATCTTGAACTCTTCGAGGGCGGGCTCGATGAGCATCATCTCCTTGTAGGCGATGCCCAGGTTGTAGTGGGTGTCGTAATCGTCGCCCTTGACCTGCTTTTCCACGCCTTCGCGGAAGGCGCTGAACAGCTCGTCCACACTCTGGATCTTCTCCACCACGTGGGTGGCATCGTGCATTTCCTCGCCTTCGCCGGTGTCCATGAGGGCGGTGCCCAGCACGTCCGTGAGGTCGAAGAAGGAGTTGGCGAAATCGGATTCATCGGGAACATTGGCCTTGGGCACATGCCCTAGTTTTTGAAGGGCCCGCTCGGCGGATTCGAGGCGGGATTTCAATTCGGGGTGTTCCGGGTACTGCTTGAGGGCGGCCTCGATTTCGATCTTGGCCTCTTCGGGGCTGCCGTAGTCGAGCTGGAAATCGATGTCGCCCAGCAGGCTCTCGATATCTTCGAATTGGGGTTCGGCAACAGGTTCAGCCAGAACGGCCGGGGCTTCAGGAACCTCAAAAGGCATGGGTTCCGGCAGGGTGGCCGGTGCGGACTCTTCCAGCTCCGGAAGCGTCGATAGCGCATCAATGAGATCCTGCTCCATCTGCCTCGTGGGCATGGGCGGCAGCGGCGTGGTGGGTGCCGAAGTCTGCAGGAGGTCTGGTGACGCGAAGTCCGTGAGCGTCGTTTCCATCCAGCTGAGGTCCGAGGCCTCCAGGGCGGTGGAAGGCTCGGGGAGCGGGGCTGGGGGTTCGCTGGGTGCGAAGGGCATCGTGGGCATGACCGGTGCCCCGGCCTTGGGGCCGAAGGGATCCGGTGAGAGGGGCGGCAGGGCGAAGGCATCCGGTGTGTCGAGATCCGGCAGCACAT
>JAYVRY010000075.1:0-2306 GCA_043775845.1 Acidobacteriota bacterium | reverse complement strand
CGTACTCGTCGCTGGTCTTGACCTTGAGGGTGAGGGTGCGCTCGTCCTGAACATGGGCCAGGAAGTCGTCCGAGATGGGTTCAGCCTCCAGCCCGGCCTTGATGAGGTCTGCAAACCCGGCCAGGGTGACCACATCCACGTCCGAAGGGACTTCGGGTGGGGCGGCCTTGACCTGGTGAAGGGGCTTGGTGGAAAAGACGGTCTCGATCCCGTGAACATCCATGTGGATGCTGGTCGAGGCCTTGGCGATATCCAGGATCTTCTGGATAGTCTCGGCGGTGATGTCGGCGGCCATGGGTTCCTTTCTTTGGGGGTTGGGGGTGATGGGTTACTTGGTGCCGGTGCGGAGCGAGGGGAGGGGCGTGTCCTCGAACGGGAGCTTCTGCTCCAGTTGGAAGAAGCTGATGGCGTTGCTGTCAGGGGCCATGGCGATGGTCGCCACAGCCTTGCCAGCTTCGGGCCCTGGCAGCGTGGTCTTCAGCGCGTAGGTGATCTTCGCCAGCTGGCCGGTGGCGTCCGGCTCGATGGTGATGTCGATGGTCAGCCTGCGCTTGGATTCAGTTTTCACGTTGGGGTTGGCGATGTCCGAACCGATCTTGCGAAGTTCGAGCGTGGCCGCCTCCATGAGGTCTCCGTGGCCGATGTTGGCGAGGGTCATCTCGACTGGGGGTAGTTGGTTTGCCATGGGTGCCCTTTCAGGCAGGACCGGGGGAATCCCGGTGAGGGTTAGGTGTCCAGTGCAGAACGGAGGCATTTCTCATCGAAGTAGGGCGCGCCGATGTGGGGAACGCTGACCAAGAGCGGGTGGCCCTTGGTGCAGACCATGGCGATGATCCGCTCCCGTTCCTTCATCACCTCGGCTTCCACGGTCTCCCGCGGGACCCAGGCGCCAGGCATGCAGAGGGTGATGGGGCCCTCGTCAGCATTTCGATTGATACCGGCGATGGAGGCCTTGATCCTCCCCACCATCGAAAGCGTGGTCTCGCCGGGGATCTCGGGAACGATCTCGGCCAGAGCCGCGATGATCTTCAGCCACTCGGAGCGGAGCGAGTCTTGAGCCTCAGCCCAGCTCCGGCACTCTTCGTGCAGGCTGTCGTTCTCGTTCAAGAGGCGCAAGTTGTGGTCGTCGCGTGCGCGAAGCTGCCACGAAAGATCCACGGGAGCTTCCTCATCCCCGGGATCAGTCTGACCCAGGGCATCCAGCAACTTGTCGGTTTGCTCGATGGCGAAGTCTTGTCGTCCCTGGCTGGTGGCATGTCCTCCGTCCAACTGGGACCTGAGAATGGCGGCGACAAAGACTCGCAGATCATGGGGGTCTAAGCGATCCATGAACATGGCCTACTCCAGATCCGGGGTGATGGACTGGGCCCTCTCCCCGCGCCGAAGGGCATCCATGGTTTCCGGGCTCACCGGCTCGGGCAACTTCGCCTCGGCCTGCTCGGGCTGGCCCTCGTAGTTGTCTACCAGCACGGCGCCATCTTCGATAACGACGCCTACGGTGTTGTTGTTCGACACCTGCTCGATCCAAACCTGGTAGTCGTGCAGGCGGGCCATGGCGGTGAGCACCTGCAGGGAGGTGTCATCCAGCAGGCTGCCGTCCTGGACCCGGATCACACGCAGCTTGGGGTTGGAGGCGATGGCGATGGCGATGGACACGCGCAGCTGCTCAGCACTGGAGGCCTGCTCGAACGGCACGTCGTTGTAGAGCACCAGCCCGTCCCCGAAGCCCAAGCCTTCCACGGGCATCTTGGCGCGCGCGATGGCCTCTTGCTTGGCTTTGGTGCGCGCCTCCATAGATTCTGTGAGGTCGTCGCTCCTTTTCTCAAGTTCCTGGGCCCTGGCCCGCAGGTCCTCCCGCTTCTCGATCTGCCGGCGCGCCTCGGCGGCCTGCTCGTTGGTCTGCTGGATGTTGAGGATCTCGGTCTTCACGGCCTGGATCTGATGGCCCAGTTCCTCGGCGTCCGTGGCGTCGGGCATGGACTGCAGCTCCACCTCCAGGGATTCCGCCTCGGCCTTCTTGCGGCCGAAGGTCTCGCGGATCTGTTCCAGTTCCCCGCGCAGAGCTTCCAGGGTCCGCTCCTTGCCGTGGCGCTGCTGGGTCGCCAGCTGGATGCCGTTCTGAGAGGCGATGAGGTTCTGCTGCTGCTCCAGGAGGATCGAGAGGTCCTGTGGTTCGGGCGCGGGGCTCGGCGGAGGCGTGCCGTCCAGTTGCGCCCACAGGATCTTCATGTCTCGGTTGATGGCGGCGCGTTGTTCGTAGTCGCGCCGGTTCTGACCATCGAGGGCCTCCACGTCCACGTCCAGCT
>JAYVRY010000074.1:0-2309 GCA_043775845.1 Acidobacteriota bacterium | reverse complement strand
GTGGTGAGCGTGAAGGGCGGCGGCGTCACCGTGAACCAGGTGCGCGACCTCAAGGGCGTGATGGAGCGCGAGAAGGCGCCCATCGGCCTCTTCGTCTGTCTGGAGGAGCCCACGGCACCCATGAAAAAGGAGGCCGCCTCTGCCGGCCTCTATCGTGGCGCCAATGGCAAGGACTATCCGCGCCTGCAGCTCCTCACCGTCGCCGAGCTGCTGGCGGGCCACAAGCGGCCTGAGTTTCCCGACATGTCCATGGGCACGCTGACCTTCAAGAAGGCCAAAAAGGAGAACCTGAGCAAGGCCGCTGAAACGCCTCTGCCGTACGAAAAGGACTGAGCGGCCTGGTCAGGCGGAAGGAAAGCTTCAACACCGCCGAGAACGCAGCCGGTGCAGAGAGAAAGGACACCTGCTTTTTTTCGGTGATGGACGGTGGTGATGGTGATACCGCAGGGCTTGGCTCAACGCCGCCTGGGCCCACCGGGTACGGTCCATCCAGGTTTCCCGGAAGTAGCCGAAACCTGCCACTTGACTGGCCATAGACGAGGATCACATCTTTCTGGACTTATGGGTATTCAACCATAGACTCCATACGGAAAGACCCCCTGGGAGCCCCTATGAACACTCGCCACGTCACCCCCCTGCTCCTGGCCGCAGCCTGCGCCGCCCTGGGCGCCGCCGACGCGCCAGCCAAGCCTGCCGCCGCAAAGATCTGCACCACCTGCCACACCACGGCCCCAGACAACCTCCGCGGCCACTTAGACAACCTGGCCGCGAAGAACAACAGCTTCCAGCTCAAGATCGATGAGCGGATGGAGGTGCTGCGCTACGACAAGGCAACCGTGAAGGTCATCACCCCCGAGCCCGCCGCCGACGTGGACGCCGCCCTCAAGAGCATCGCCAAGGGCCACGAGGTGCGCGTACAGTTCACCGAAAAGGACGGCGTGAAGACGGCCACCGTCGTGGCCGCCAAGCCTCCCGTCAAGCTCGCAGCCAATGAGACCATCACCTTGGATGAAGTCCAGAAGCTGGTGGCCATGGGCCCCGGGCAGGGCAAGTACTTCCTGTACGACTCGCGACCGGCCCCCCGCTTCCTGGAAGGCGCCATCCCCACCGCTGTGAACCTGCCCTTCCCCGCCTTCGACAAGAACGTGGACAAGCTCCCCGCCGACAAGCAGGCTCTGGTGATCTTCTACTGCAGCGGCAAGACCTGCAACATGAGCCCCGGCTCTCTCACCAAGGCCAGGGCCCTCGGCTACACGAACGTGAAGGTATTCATTGACGGCATGCCGGCCTGGACCAAGAAGCACTTCGGCACCCTCACGCCCGCCGCCTTGAAGGCCGCCTACTTTGACACCAACACCCCCCTTGTCATCCTGGATGCCCGTCCCGCCGCCGAGGCCGGGAAGGGCTTCATCAAGGGCGCCGTGGCCGCTGATCCCGCCAAGCTGGCGGACCTGCTCAAGACCTTCCCCTTGGCCAAGCTGAAGCCCCCCGTCGTGGTCGTCGATGAGACCGGTGCCGCCACCGCCAAGACGGTCGCCGCTGAACTGGTCAAAGCCGGGTACGTGGGTGTGAACGTCCTCACGGGCGGGTTCAAGGCCTGGCAAGCCGCCACGCTCCCCGTGGAAACTGGCACTCTGGCGGCGAAGGCCACCTTCGTGCCCAAGCCCCGCCCGGGCTCCATCTCCCCGGCCGACTTCACCAAGATCGCCGAGCTGGCGCCCGCCACCCGTGGCCTCACGATCCTCGATGTCCGCAACGCCGACGAAACCAAGAATGGCGTCATCAAGGGTTCCATCACGATCCCCGAGCCTCAGTTGCTGGCGCGCCTCTCCGAGATCCCCAAGGACAAGCCGATCCTCTGCTTGTGCTCCACTGGCACCCGTGCCGAACTGGCCTATCACCTGTTGAAGGAGAAGGGCTACAACGTCCGCTTCCTTCCCACCGAGATCACCATCATCGACAGTGGTGAATTCACCATCGACTAGCCGCTCCGCTGCTAAGCCAAGGGCCCGCTCCGGCGGGCCCTTGGCTTACTCGGCTGCCACCACCCGCCTGGCGCGCCAGCGGCTACGCTGCCGAGGATCCGCCATGCCCCCGGCGTGGCAGGCCTGGCAGGCCTCCAGATGGGGATCGCTGCCCCGCCAGTAGGACCGGGAATCACCGCCGAACTTCCTGCGTTCCTCCATGGGGATGCGGGCCCAGTAGAAGGCCAGCGAAGGCCCCCCAGCTTTCATGTCCAAGGCGTAGAGCGGGCCCACCTCGGGGCTGGGCCGGCCCCAGCGATCCTCCACGCTGCTGAGCACCACCAG
>JAYVRY010000073.1:0-7537 GCA_043775845.1 Acidobacteriota bacterium | reverse complement strand
CCGCGCTGGTGCTGGGCGAGGACCACCGCGTCGCCCGCACGGGCCCCTATCACGAGATCATCCACGACAAGGCCTTCCTGCGGGCCCAGAACATCATTTAGCTAGAGTACTCGCAGCCACAGCCCCTTGAGGTAGGATCCCTCCGGGTGGTTCAGGGCGTAGGGGTGATCGCTGGGCTGGCCGAGGTGGGCCAAAACGCGGGCTTCGCGACCCGCTTCCAGCAGCGCGGTCCACACGGCCTCCTGGAAGCGGGTGCGGTCCAGGTGCTGGCTGCAGGAGAAGAACCAGAGCATGCCGCCGGGGGCCGTGGCGCGAGCGCCCAAACGGAAGACATCCTTGTAGGCCTTGAAGGCCTTGTCCACGTCCTTGCGCTGCTTGGCGAAGGCGGGTGGATCCACGATGACGCGATCCCAGCCCATGGGCTCCAGCTGGCGCATGAGTTCGAAGGCATCACCCTCCATGCGCAGGTGCGACGCAGGGTCCAGGCCGTTGGCGGCCCAATCGCGGTCGGCCTGATCCAGAGCCGGAGCGCTGATGTCCAGCGTGGCCACTTCCGAAGCGCCGCCCAGACCCGCGTGGATGCTGAAGCCGCCGGTGTAGCCAAAGGCGTTCAGCACGCGCTTGTCCTTGGACACGCGGCCCAGCTGCAGGCGGTGTTCCCGTTGATCGAGGAAGAAGCCCGTCTTCTGTCCGCGAAGCAGATCCACGGTGAGCTTGGCATCGCCTTCGCGCAGGGTGATCGGCCCCGCGAGGCTGCCCTTGAGCAGGCGGTTCACAGGATCCAGGCCCTCGTCCCGGCGGCCGGACTGGCTGCGTTCCACGAAGGCCGTGATGCCTTCGCGCTTGCCGATCTCGAACAGGATGGGCCACCAGGTGTCCCGCAGGATCTCCAACCCCGCCGTGCCCACCTGCAGCACCAGGGCATGGGCATAGCGATCCACCACCAGACCCGGCAGACCGTCGCCCTCGCCGAAGATCCAGCGGCAGCCGCCCTCGGGATCCCATAGCCCCAGCTCCTTGCGCAGGGCCAGGGCCGACTCGAGGCGCTGTCGGAAGAAGGCTTCGTCCAACGGCGCATCCTCGAAGCGGAAGATTCTTGCGGCCAGGGGATTCGTGGGACTGGCTGTACCGACGGCGAGCACCATGCCCGAGTCATCGGCCAGGCGCACCACATGCTCTTCCGTGGGCTTGGCCACGGCCCCTGAGAACACCCAGGGATGGCGCTTGGAGATCAGGGTCTCCTTGCCGGGCTTCAGTCGCAGCAGGGGGTAGGGCCAGCGTGGGGTGCTCATGCCTCCAGGGTAGCTTGACCTTCCAGCCACGTGGGTGTGGGCTTCCACCAGCTTTTTCGACAGGGCTTGCTACCCTTGGGGGCATGCGTGTCCTAGCCATTCTTGCCATCGCCTTTTCAGCCACCCTCCAGGCCGCGCCGCCGGTCCTGCTGCTCAGTGCCGATGGCGTGGGAGCCGACCAGTTCACGCCCCGCACCATGCCGAAACTGTGGGCGCTCTCCAAACAGGGCCGCTGCGGCGAGGGGCTGCCCCCCTTCCCCGCCACCACCTTCAACGGCCACGTCACCATGGCCACGGGCTGCTGGCCTGAGCACCACGGCGTGGTGGCCAATGGCTACCTGGATCCCAGCACCAAGGCCCTGGTGCCTGCGGCCTCGCACGCGGAGCACCTGCTGCGCGAACCCCTTTGGGTGGCTGCCACCCGCAGTGGCATTCGCACGGCCACCTTCCAGTGGGTAGGGGCCACCGGTCCCTGGGAGGGCGTGAGTCCCTGGCGCATGGAAGTCTTCCGTCTGGGGCGGCCGGATTCCGAGGCCCTGGCCTTCAGCGAGTTCGCGCTCAAGGATGGCGCGGGCCTGGTCATGACCTACCTCTCCGGCACGGATGAAGAAGGCCACCTTCACGGGCCCGGCAGCCCCGAGGTGCTGGCCAAGCTGACACAGATGGATGACCTGCTGGCCCCCTGGCTCCAACGCATGGAGGCCGAGTATCCAGGCCTGCGGGTGATCATCGCCGCCGATCACGGCATGACCCTCATGCGCCGCCGCATCCATCTGCCCTCCCTGCTGGACGGCATCCCTTGTGACTTCATCACCCACGGTGGCAGCGCCTACATCTACCTCAAGCATCAGGAGGACTCTTCCAAGGCCCTGGCCCATCTGCGGCAGGCCGGGCTCAAGGCCTGGACCCGGGAGCGCATTCCCAGCCGCTACCACCTGGCAGGCAGCCCCCGTGTGGGCGATCTCCTGGTGCTGGCCAAGGAAGGCCAATGGCTCTCCAAAGCCCGCTCCAGCCGCGAGGAGGCCGCTGAGTTGCACGGCCGCCACGGTGCTCACGCCTACACCTGGGAAACCGGCAGCATGCACACTTGGCTCATCATTCTGGGCGCTGGCCGGGGCCCCCTCGGCGCCGTACCGCTTTGGGACCTCGCCCCCACCGTGGCCTCCTGGCTGAAGGTCCAGTGGAGCATCCCCCCGGATGGACAGCCGCTGCCGATCAGGTGACGAGGACCAGCAGCACCTGGGCCAGCACGATCTTAAGGATGGTGGCCAGGGGGTAGACCGTAGCGAAGCCCACGTTGGGCAGTTCGTTGCCCGTATGGTGGTTGGCGTAGCCCAGCACCACGGGCTGGGTGTGCGTGCCGGCCAGGATGCCGAACATCACGTTGAGGGGAATCCCGAAAACCTTGTAGCCCAGAAACATGGTGAGGGAGTCCGCCAGGAAACAGATGATGAACGCTGCGCCCAGGAACAGCGGCAGCACGGAGGCATCCTTCGACACGATGGCCCGGAAGCCTTCGCCCGATATCACGCCGATGCCCGCCGCGAAAAGCACCAGACCGAACTGGCGCACGGTGTGGTTGGCGCTGTAGGGGAAGTTCCACACCAGCGGCCCGATGCGGTGGAAGCGGCCCAGGATCAGCGCCGCGGCCAGGGGGCCGCCCGCGAAGCCCAGCTTGAAGATGATGCCGTGGCCCAGGGGAATGGGAATCTGGCCCAGGGCCAGGCCCGCTGCCAGGCCCATGGCGAAGGTGAGGAAACTCACTTCGCTGAGGTCGCGATAGCTGTCGCCGAAGAAGGTTTCGATGGCTTCGATGTTGTCGCGCCGGGTGGTCACGCGCACGCGGTCACCCAGCTCCAGCACGGTGTCACCATCCGGCACGAACCAGAGGTCGCCACGCCGCACGCGGGTGACGATGGCCTGGTACTTGTTCATGAGGTCCAGCTTCTCCAGGGGCACGCCCACCACATCCCGGCTCGACACGAAGACCCGCGTGGCGTCGAGGGCGCTCATGTCCCGGTCCAGCTCCACATGGCTGCGCTCACCGACCCGCTCCACCACACTGGCCAGATCTTCAGGTGTTCCCACCACCGTCACCAGGTCGTCGGGTTCGAGACGGAAATCGGCTCCGGGCAGGAAGAGTTCAGCCTTGCGCAGCACGCGACCGAAGACCACCTGGGAGCGCCCCACGGCCCGCAGTTCCTTCTTCGTGAGCGATCCAGCATCAGCCTTGGTCACCCGCACCGTCCAGACTTCCAGCTTCTGGCTGCCGGTCTGGTAGTCCTTGAGGCCTGCCGCCTCCTCCTTCAGGTTCACGCGGAACACCTTCTCGCTGACCAGGATGATCAGCATGGGTACGATGACCCCGATGGGGTAGGCGATGGCCGAGGCCACGGTGGGTTGGGCCAGTTCCACCGGGCCCACGCCCGACATGGTCTTCACCCGTTCGATGACACCCGCCAGGGCTGGCATATTGGTGAAGCTACCCGTGAGCAGGCCTGCGGCGTAGCGGGCATTGAAGCCCATGAGCTTGGCCAGCAGCACCACAAAGCCGGTGGAGGCTAGCATCACCAGGAAGACCACGGCGTTCTTCTTCATGCCTTCACGACTGAAGGCAGCCCAGAAACTCTGGGAGATGGACAGGCCCATGGCGTAGACAAACACGGCCAGTCCCAGCTCGTAGACCAGCTTCATCTCCTTGGAGATGTCTTTCTTCAGGGCTGGATCCATGCCCGGTGCCATGACCAACGCACCCAGGGCGATGCCGGCGAAGAGGATGCTGGCGATGCCAAACGAGGCCCCGGCGATGCGGATCTTGCTGATGGGGTAGCCCAGGGCCACCACGGCAAACAGCATCAGCAGCGGGTTGTGAGCGAAAAAGATGAGAACGTGCTCGATCATACGGGCTCCGCGAAAGATCCGATTGGCGCAGGATTCATGTCAACCGCTTGAGGGCAGCAAGGAGGGCTTCCACCTCATCGGACGTTGCCCCGGGCAGCATTGAGAAACGAAGCCCTGAGCGGGCCTCCTCCAGGCTGTAACCCAGGGCCGTGATGGCATGACTGGGCTTCACGGAGCCGCTGTGGCAGGCGCTCCCGGTGCTCACGGCAAAGCCCGCCATGTCCAAGGAAGCGTGCAGGGCCTCGCCATTCCGGCCTTTGAAGAGGAGGCAACTGGTGTTGGGCAGCCGGGCCTGCCCCTGCCCGATCACCGTGATGTCGCGATTCCGTGAGGTGATTTCGGTTTCGAAGGCATCCCGCAGCGATGCCAGGGCTGCGTTCAGGCCCAGCCGTTCCGGCAGGTTCCGCACCGCCGCCACCAGGCCCAGGATGGCCGGCAGGTCCTCGGTGCCGCCGCGGCGACGGCGTTCCTGGGGGCCTTCCATGATCGCCTCCCAGGGCAGGCCCGGCCGCATCCACAGCAGGGCCGCACCCCGGGGGGCGCCCATTTTGTGGCCACTGAACACGGCCGCATCGCAATCGGAGAGGTCCACCGGCACCTTGCCCCAGGCCTGGGCGCAGTCCTTGATCCGCACGGCGTCCAGCACGGCCGGCATGTCGTAGAGCAGGCCGGTTTCGTTGTTCGCGGCCATCTGCACCACAGTGGCGCAGTCGACGGGCAGATCCGGCAGCCAGGAGACTCTGGACCAGGCCTCCAAAGGACTAAGGCAGGCGCTGTGCTCGCCCGGGAACACCGCTGCGGGACGATCTCCCAAGGCGGGCTGCAAGCCCCGGATGAGCAGGTGGAGGGCCTCCGTGGCGCTGGCGCAAAACACCAGCTCCCCGGGTGCCACGGCCAGAGATGCGGCGATTTCCCGGCGGGCCTCCTCGAGGCGGAACCGCGCCCGCTGGCCCTCCCGGTGGGTGCTGGTGGGATTGGCCCAGTCCTCCAGCATGGCCTGCTGGACGGCGGCCACCGCCGCTGGATGGGGCGGAGTAGAGGCGTTGGCATCAAAATAAAGGCGGGGCATGTCCTCCAGTCTACAGACACCCCTGCGCCCGCTACCCTGAAGCCATGACCAAAACCCTGGCAGGCAAGCTCGTCGTCGCGATTTCCTCCCGCGCCCTCTTCGACTTCGAGGAGGAGAATCGGGTTTTCGAAGACTCCGATGACCGGGCCTACATGGAGCTCCAGCTCGCGCGCCTGGATGTGCCCGCCAAGCCTGGCGTGGCCTTCCCCCTGGTGAAGAAACTGCTGGCCTTCAACACCGGCGACGAGAACCGGGTGGCCGTGGTCATCCTTTCCCGCAACGATCCGGTGAGCGGCCTGCGCGTGTTCCGCAGCGCCCAGGAAGCCAACCTCCAGCTGGAACGCGGCGTCTTCACCCGGGGCCGCAATCCCTATCCGTATCTCACCTCGCTGGGCGCCAACCTCTTCCTGTCAGCCAAGGAGGACGATGTGCGCGCTGCCCTCAATGCGGGATTTGCCGCCGCCCGCGTGTACCCCGACAGCGCCCTGGCCGCGGATCGCCATGCGGATGAGATCCGCATCGCCTTCGATGGCGATGCCGTGCTGTTCAGTGATGAAGCGGAGCGCGTCTACGCCAAGAGTGGCCTGGCGGCCTTCCAGGCCCATGAGATCGAACGGGCCGGTGTGCCCCTGCCCCCCGGCCCGTTCAAGCCGCTCTTGGAGGCTCTGAAGCCCCTGCAATCGCTACCCGCCAGCGCGCCCATGCGCATCCGCACCGCCCTTGTGACCGCCCGCAGCGCCCCCGCCCACGAACGCGCCATCCGCACCCTCATGGCCTGGAACATCCAGGTGGACGAGGCCATGTTCCTGGGCGGCCTGGAGAAGGCCGACTTCCTCCGCGAATTCGAACCCGACTTCTTCTTCGATGATCAGACCGGCTACTGCGACACCGCGTCGAGAGTAGGCCCTACGGGGCACGTGGTGAGCGGCGTGAAGAATGAGGTGGGGGAGACGCGCCAGGAGCATCGGTAGGCTCGGAACGCTGCGCGTTCCGAGATAGGAAAAGACATCCTCCTGCGGATCATTCCACCTTTTGCGAAGCATCACAATCGCTCGGAAAACCGGGCTGCTTTGGCCCGGCTTTCCGGACGCAATGCGTGACCAATGTTAGAGTTGGACTCTACGGAGGAACCATGTCCCGCAAGCTGGTGGAGTGCGTGCCGAACATCTCGGAAGGCCGGGATGCCGCGAAGATCAAACAGGTCACGGGTGCCGTCGCCGCCGTGGCTGGGGTGCAGCTCCTGGATGTGGATCCCGGCGCCGACACCAACCGCACCGTCATCACCTTCGTGGGCGAGCCCGAGGCCGTGCTGGAAGGCGCCTTCCGCTGCATCGCCGAGGCGGCCAAGGTCATCGACATGACCCAGCACCACGGCGCCCATCCCCGGATGGGGGCCACGGACGTGGTGCCCTTCGTGCCTGTGGAAGGCGTGAGCATGGAGGAGTGCGCCGAGCTGGCGCGCCGCCTGGGCGAGCGTGTGGCCCGCGAGCTGGCCATTCCCATCTACCTCTACGAGGCCGCAGCCTCGCGCCCCGAACGCCGCAACCTGGCCGACGTGCGTCGCGGCGAATACGAAGGCCTGAAGAAGAAGCTGCAGGATCCCCAGTGGCAGCCCGATTTCGCCGCCCCCTACAACGCCCAGGCCGGCGCCACCATCATGGGCGCCCGGGAATTCCTGGTGGCCTACAACGTCACGCTGAATTCCGGCAGCAAGGATCACGCGACGGACATCGCCTTCGAGCTGCGCGAGAAAGGCCGTGTGGCCCGGCGCGGCCGCGTGAAGCCCTACTATCAGACCGGCGAGTTGATCTTCTACGCCGAGGGTTCCTTCCCCTGCGGCAACTGCGATTTCACCGGTGCCACGTTCCAGGAAACCGTGGATCACTGTGCCAAGGCCCATGGCTACGACTTGCCGGGCCTCATGCGCTTGAACGATGTGGACCCCAGCAAACCCGTGGGCCAGAAGGTCCGCCGCCGCGGCATCTTCAGCCACTGCAAGGCCATCGGCTGGTATGTCGACACCTACCGCCGCGCCCAGATCAGCGTGAACCTCACGGACTACAAGCAGACCGCTCCTCACACTGTGCTCGAACAAGCCCGCAACCTCGCTCACGAGCGCGGCCTCGTGGTGACGGGCAGCGAGATCGTGGGCCTGGTGCCCTTCCAATGCCTGCTGGCCTCGGGCAAGCACTACCTGAAGGCCATGGGCAAGTCCACGGGCGTGCCCATGGGCGACATCCTGCAGACCGCCGTGTTCTCCATGGGCCTCGCCGAC
>JAYVRY010000072.1:0-7566 GCA_043775845.1 Acidobacteriota bacterium | reverse complement strand
ATCCAGTCGGCCCTCACGGGCCACCTGGTGGTCACCACCGTCCACGCCAACAACGTGCTGGACGTGCTGGGCCGCTTCCAACACATGGGCGTCGAAGTCTACAACTTCGTGTCCTCCCTGAACTGCATCCTGGCCCAGCGCCTGGTGCGCGTGCTCTGCACCAAGTGCAAACGCCCGGCCCCGGTCCCCACCCCCCAGGAACTGGAGGAGAACGGTGTGGACGAAGCCTGGCTGCGCAGCGCCACCCTGTTCGACCGCGTGGGCTGCGTGGATTGCCATGGCACGGGCTTCCGCGGCCGCCAAGCCATCATCGAATTCATGGGCCTCAACGATGAGATCCGCGAGCTGCTCATCCAGCGGGCTCCGGTCCGCGAAGTCAAACAGGCTGCCCGCCGTCACGGCATGCAGTTCCTCCGGGAGAGCGCCATCGAGAAGGTGCGGCTGGGGTCCACGACCTTCGCCGAGATCAACAAGGTGACCTTCCGAGAAGGTGCATGAGGACGCTCCTCCTCGCGACGGTCTCCACCTTGATGATGGCTGGAGGCCAGGCCGAGGTGCTCCAACTCCGCACCACCTTGAGGGCAGAATCCCTGCGGCTGCCGCAGTCGGAATCCTTGGGCCTCCTGGGCCTCTCGGGCACCGCGAATCTGGGGCCCTTCTACGTGGGTCCAGGCCTCTACGGCGCCGCCCGGGGCATGCGGGGAGGGTTCTTCACCTTTGGATTGGAGGGCGGCCTGAGGGGGCAGCCCTTCCGGGCCCTGCCTCTGGAGCTGGATGCGGGGGTCTTCATCGGCGGCGGCGGCGGCGGCAATGCACCCCAGGGTGGGGGACTCATGCTGAGGCCCCATCTGGGATTGAGCCTGCCTCTTTGGAAGATGCGCCTAGGGGCTGAACTGAGCCGGGTGACCTTCCTGAATGGCGCGATTCATAGCACCCAGGCGGCCCTATCCCTGGCTTACACGACCTCTCATCTCTGGGCGCCGGAAGGGGAATGGGGGGCCCTGTTCGAGGGCCCAGTCAGCTGGCAGGACCACCGCCTCAGCCTCGGGGTTAGCCGGATCAGTCCCTCCCGGGACTCCCACCCACGCCTGGGGCCCGTTCAACATCCCTTCGACCTCGCGGGCTTCTCCTTCGACACGCCCCTGCAGGGCCCTTGGTTCCTGTTTCTTTCGGCGGCTGGCGCCGCCAGGGGGGGCAGCGCCGGATACGCGCAGGCCCTGACGGGACTTGGTTTCGCCACCCCGATCGGTGCGGGTCCCTTCGGACTGGAGGCCCGCCTGGGCACGGGGCTCGGAGGGGGCGGCGATGTGAACACGGGCGGTGGATTGCTCCTGGCTGGCGAGGGCAACCTGACGCTGGACCTGGCCCACTGGAGCGCCTCGGCCGGGGTGGGTTTTCTGCGGGCCCCCAGCGGGGCCTTCCAGGCCCGGTCGATCTCCTTCAAGGTGTCGCACCGCCTGCCCGCTCCCAGGCCTGAACCTACTGGATCCGCCCTAAGCGCCTTCCAGCTGGTGGGCTGGCGGGTGGGCACGGGACTGCTCGTCTACCACTGGGCCCAGCGCTATGAACGCGCCGATGGCGCGTTGCAGCTGATGACCCTTCAGGCCGAACGGGAAGTCGGCCACGGACTCTACCTCAAGGGCGAAGCCGGGAGCGCCACGGGAGGGCGTGGGGGTGGCTATGCCACAGGCCTGGCGGGGCTGGGCTACGAGACGCCGGCCTGGTGCAGACAGCGCCTGTTCCTCGAGGCTCTGGTGGGCGCGGGAGGTGGAGGTCTTGTTCATACCAGCGGAGGAGCACTCCTCTCCGCCCGTTCAGGCTGGCGCTTGGAGGGGCCGCAGGGGCTGGGTATCGGCCTTTCCCTGGGTCGCACCAAGTCCTCACAAGGCAGCCTGGATACGGCCACCCTGGCGCTAGATTTGCGACTGCGCTTTCAGGCCCTGCGGCTGTAGTTCCTTAGGAGCCTGTCCAAGTAATGGGTGGGGGCTGCACTGGGGCGCCAGCCGAGGGAGGCAGATGTCTGTTTGTCTCGCGTATCGCCCCTGGCGATACCGAGAAGGAAGGCGACGAAGGCCCTCTCGGTATCGGCTTCGCCGATACGCGAGACATAATGAAATCTGGCGGTTCCAAGGACGAGGAGCCTGACGCAGCATCGCGACGGCTGCCGCCCCAGCCCGAAGGGTTGATGGCAAAGGGCCCCCATGCTGTGTCGGCGGGCTGGAACGGTGAACCCGCACCGCCCTGCGCCCTCCTCCGTGCCTGGAGGCCCTTTGCCATCAATGCAGCCCCTATCGATTACTTGGACTGGCTCCTAGCCTGCTCTCGCACCAATTCCCGCTCCAGACTCTGCAACCGCTTGAGCCGGGCGAAGAGCCCCGGTTGGTTGGCCAATTCTTCCGGCGTGCCCAACTGGATGGGAAGGCCCTCTTCCAACACCAGCACCCGCGCGCAGGTCTCGGCCACGAACACGCGGTGCGTGGCCAGCACCAGGGTCGACGTGCCCAGGAAGGTCCGGAGGTTTTCCAGGATGCGACTTTCGGTCTCCGCATCCACGGCAGACAGCGCGTCGTCGAGCAGCAGCAGGCGAGGACGACGCAGCAGGGCCCGGGCCAAGGCCGTGCGCTGACGCTCGCCCCCGCTGAGGATGACGCCGCGCTCGCCCACGATCGTGTCCAGGCCATCGGGAAGTCGCCGGATTAGTTCATCCATGGCCACCACGCGGGCGATCTCCCAGATCTCCGCTTCGGTGGCGTCGGGACGGCCCATGGCCAGGTTCATGCGCAGCGTGTCCGAGAAGAGGAAGGCCTCCTGCGGCACCCAGCCCAGCCCCGCCCAGTGGCGGCGGATGGTGCCATCCGATAGGGGGTGGCCGTCCACCAGCATGCATCCCTGCTGGGGCTCGCGCAGTCCCGCCAGCACCTGCAACAGCAGGGTCTTGCCGGAGCCGATGCCGCCCACCACCGCGAGGCTGGAACCGGGCGCCAGGGTCAGATCCAGGGGGCCGAGGCCGCGGCCGGTCTCGAAGCGATGGCTGGCGCCCTCCAGCTTCAGGGCCACGGGTACTTCGGGCAGCGTGATGGCTTCTGCGGGAGGCAGGGCCGGTTCGGGACTGTTCAGGAGCTGATCCAGGCGCTCCTGCCCCGCCTTCGCCCGCTGGAACAGGTTCGCGGACCAACCCAGGCTCATCATGGGCCAGGCCAGGGCCACCAGGAATCCCGTAAAGGCCGTGAGATCCCCCAGGCTCAGCACGCCCCGCACCACCAGGCTGCCGCCATAGGAGACCAGCACCAGGGCCGACATGCCGCCGATGAGGGCTGACAGCGGCGCGTAGGCGCTGAAGATCACCGACTGCTTCATGCTCAACATGGCGTGGCGGCGGCTGAGGGCGCCGAATTGCGCCACGCGGGCATCTTCCAGCCCGAAGGCCTGCACCACCCGCTCGCCGCTGATGGTTTCATGGCTGAAGGTGGTCAAGGCGGAGAACGCCAGCTGCAGCTTCTGCTGCACCATGTGGCTCCACTTCCCGATGATGTAAAAGCCGAGCGCCAGGAAGCAGAAAGGAAACATGACCGCCAGCGTGAGCCGCCAGCTGGTATGGAACATGAGGCCCAGGGTCACCGGCAGGATGGACAGCACCTGGAGGAAGCTCATCAAACCGGGGCCAGTGGCCATGCGCACGGTGCCCACGTCGTCGCCCACGCGGGACATGAGGTCGCCCACCCGCTGCCGCTCGTAGAAGGCGAAGGGGCGCGCCAGCAGGAAGCTGTAGAGGGATTCTCGCTGCTCGCGTTCCACTTCGCGGCTGAGGCCGATGAGGGTGTTGCGCATGAGGTAGCGCCCAATGCCCGCCGTCAGGGTGAAGGCCAGCATCCAGGCCAGGAAGACGCGGGACCCATGCCAGTCCTGGTGCTCCAGGGCATTCACGGCCCGCCCCGACCAGTAGGGCACCACCGAGGCCGCCACGCTGCACCAGATGGTCGCCGCCAGGCCTGAGTAGAGCGTGCGCCGGTGCCGCGCCATGAGAGGCCACCACCACCAGAGCTTCGACTTCGAAAGATCCGCCAAGCGGGCCTCCAGCCAATCAGAGTAGCAACACTGTTCTCAGGGGGGACCGCCCTGGCGCGAAGCGCCCTCTGCATCACCCGAAGCGCCCTCTGCGTCCCCCCTGGCCCCCGCGACCGAGGTCGGCCAAGCCAGCCTCGGTCGCCCAGTCACTGCCAAAAAGGAAGCCCCTTTCCCGGCGCCGCCAGGCAGCGCATCCTAGGGGGAACCCACGGATCCCCCATGCGCAACCTTCTGCTGATCCTGAGCCTGGTCTTGATGCCGGCGCTGCTCTCTTCCCCCCTGGCCGCCCAGGTGGTGGAGGAATCCCTGAACCGCGATCCGGGTCCCTTGGATTTCATCCAGGGCGACAGCTACGAACAGTGGATCCTGCAATCCCTGGTGGGCGACGCCCTGGTGGGCATCTCGCCCAGTGGCAAGGTGGTCCCCCGCCTGGCCACCAACTGGAAGTCCCAGAAGGAGGGGGTCACCTCCTTCACTCTGAGGTCGGAGGCCCGGTTCACGGATGGCAGCCTCATCAGTGCCGAGGATGTGGTCTGGACCCTCCAGGAACTGATGAGGAATCCCAAGGCCAGCCCCACCAAACAGGCCATCCTCGAGGGCGCTTCGGTCGGCATCGACCAGGGCCATCCCTGGATCAAATCGCCCAAGCCCCCCGGCCGTCTGCTCCTGGAGCTGGCCCGCGTGCCCATCGCCCAGAAGGATCATCCCGAGCGGGGCACGGGCCCCTTCGCCTTCCGCAAGGAGCCTGGCGCCTGGGTCTTCACCCGTAGGGACCACTACCTGAAGCCACGCATCGAGGGCATCCGGTTCCGCCTGATACCGGACGCGGGCAGTGTCATGACCGCCCTGCAGAAGGGCTGGCTGACCATCGGCGCCCCGGCCCCCCGGCGCCAGAAGGAGGTACCTCCCACCCACCGGCTGATCACCCAGCGCATGCACTCCCAACTGGTGGTCTGGAGCCAGCTGGGCGCGGGACCACTGCAGTCTCTTGAACGCTGGAGGAAGGATGCCTTCCCGCCCCAGCTCCTGGCCCTGAATGCCATGCCCAGTCGTGGTTTGTGGCCGGAAACCCTCGGTTTCGAGGCCCAGAGCATCGATTCAGAATCAGCGATTCCCAAGGGGCCTGGGAGCCTTCAGCTCATCTATCCCGCTGGCGATGACTTCGCCGAGAAGCTCCTGCTGGCCCTGCGGGAACGGGCCCGCCGGGATGGCTTTGACCTGCAACTGGCGCCTGTCGAACCTGGTCTGCTGGCGGCACGCCTGCAGAAGGGGGATTTTCAGCTGGCCTGCTCTTCGGTGGTCTTCGACCCGAATCCCTGGTCTGTTCTCGAGTATCTGGAGCCCAAGGGCCCCATGAACTTCACCGGCTGGAAGCACCCCCACCTCGCCGCCATCCTGGCCCGTGCCCAACTCCCCGGGGACTTCGCCTGGCGCCAGCTGCAGTCCCTGTGGGCCAAGGGGCCGGGCGCCCTGCCCCTCCTCGATTTTCAGAGCGTGATCTGGGTGGATAAGCGGCTCGAGGTGGAACCCAGTCCCATGGGGCTCTACCTGCATACGCCGGGAGCCGCTGGGTGGCGCTGGAATCCGTGAAAATCCGTCTGGCGATGGGGTTGGGGGTCTGGGCCCTCGGCCTGGGCCTGGTGCTGGGCTTGCCCGGAAACGCCTGGAAGGCCGCCGCGCCGCCGATCTTCCCCTGGGGCGCACTGGTCCCCGCAGTCCTGGCTGTCACGTCGCTGGCCCTGCTGGCACCCTGGCTGGCCTGGAAGGGCGGACCCGGCTTGGCCAAGCGACGCCCCCTGGCTTTGTTGGAAGCCCCGCCCGACCTGCTCTGGGGGGCGCTCCTCTTGGCTCTCTGGCCTTCCGCGTGGGGTCCACCAGGACTCTGGGCCTGGCTCCTGGCCTTTCTGTTGGCCGCCCTGCCCGGCGAAGTGCGCTGGCTGGCCCAGGCCATGCCGGCGGAACGCCCCTTCCCCCTGGCCTGGGGCCAGGCCGCGCTCCGGCAAGTTCGACGGCAGGTGCTGCTCCGCCTCTGGGTGCGCTGGCTCATCGCCCGCCTGCCGATCTGGCTCACGGCCACCCTGGTCCTGGAGCGGGTGCTTGGCGTGCCGGGGCTGGGCACCGACTGGATGACCCGTGTGGCCGTGCGGGATCGCGCCGGGCTGGCCTGCTGGATCCTGGTACTGGCAGCCCTTTGGAGCCTCTCCCAGCTCTGGGAACGGGAGGCGGCATGAGGTGGCGCCTGGCCTTCCTGGGAGCCCTGCTGATTCCGGATCTGGCCCTGGCGCCCTTTCTTGGAGGGATGATTCCGTCGCTGCGGCATCCCCTCGGCACCGATGACCTGGGCCGGGATGCCCTCCTCCGGCTCTTGCTGGCAGCCAGTCGCAGCCTCGGCTTCGCCAGCGCCTTCGCCCTGCTGGCCCTGGGTCTGGGGCTCCTGCTCGCCTGGCGGGGTCAGCGCTTCCTGGGCCTCTGGTCCGCCTTGCGCAGCCTGCCGCCCCTGCTCTTCCTCCTGCCTCTGGCGGCAGGCCTCGGCGGACTTTCCACCCTGCCATTGGGGGCCTGCCTGGGCCTGCTGATCGCTCCGCACCTGGAGCCAGCCCTGCGGGTGAAACTCGAACAGTTCCGCCACTCGCCCGCCTGGGCGGCCGAGCGCACCCTGGGCGCCACCTGGCCTTCGAGCCTCCGTCGTTGGTCCCCCTGGGGCTGGCAGCAGGCCGTCGTCCTCTTTCCCAGCGCCTGGCTGTCGGTGCTCTGGGGCGAGGCCACCTTGTCGGCCCTGGGCCTGGGCCCAGGTCCCGGCCACGACAGCCTGGGCCGCCTGCTGGCGGAGGAACTGCCCCGCCTCGGCTCGGATCCCTCGCCCCTGGGCTGGGCGGCGCTGGTCGTGGTGCTGGGCCTGGCCTGGGTGTCCGCGCCAGGGAGAACCAGAGGAAAGCGCTGGTCGCGGAAGGCATGGAAGCTCGCGAAAAACGCGGAAGAGATCTGATTCAAGCCATGGCCACACCCAACATTCACAGGCCGCGCTACCCTAGGCGCCATGAGCCCACTCCTCGGATCCCCCCTCCCCACCTTCTCTCTGCAGGACGACCAGGACACCACCATCACGGCCCAGGATTTCAAGGGCCAGTGGACCGTGCTCTACGCCTATCCCAAGGACAGCACGCCGGGCTGCACCACTGAGTCCTGCGACTTCCGCGACAACCTCGCCCGCGTGCAGTCCCTCGGCGCCCAGGTCTACGGCATCAGCCGCGACAGCCTCAAGAGCCATCAGAATTTCATCACCAAACAGAACCTCACCTTCCGCCTGCTCTCCGATCCCGAAAAAAACCTGCTGAAGCCGCTGGGCGCCTTCGGAAAGAAAATGATGTACGGCAAGGAAGTGGAAGGCATCATCCGCAGCACCTTCCTCGTGGATCCCAAGGGCATCGTCCGCTTTGTGTGGCCCAAGGTCAGCGTGAAGGGGCACGTGCAAGAGGTGCTGGAAAAGCTCACCGAGCTGAG
>JAYVRY010000071.1:0-7571 GCA_043775845.1 Acidobacteriota bacterium | reverse complement strand
GGGGATTTTCATCTTGGTGCTGGTGGCTCTTTGGATCCTCTTTCCTTGGAGTCGCCCATGAATCTGATCGACTGGATTTTCCTCAGTTTCACCATTGTCTCCGGCGCCCTGGCGTTCATCTTTGCGATGAAGGCCCAGAAGGCCACGGTGGACAGTTCCCAGGCCCAGGCCAAGGCCGAGGCCGACATCAAGGTCGAGAAGGAACGGCTGCTGGAGGATGCCCGGCGGGAAGCCCAGCGTCTGCTGGACCGTGGGACCAAGGATGCCGAATCCGTCCGCAAGGAATCCGAGCTCAAGGCCAAGGAGCAGGCCCTGCAGGCCCGCCAGGAAGCCGAGAAGCTGCTGACCGAGCGCCACAGCAGCCTGGAAAAGCAGGAACAGCGGATCCAGGCCAAGGAACAGAGCATCCAGTCCAAGGAAGAGAACCTCGACAAGAAGACTCAGCACGTGGACCAGAAGGCCAAGGACCTGGAGGCCCTCGCCGAGAAGCGCAAGGCCGAGCTCGAGAAGCTGGAAGCCCAGCAGGCCGAGGCCAAGCAGTTGGTGGAGGCCCAGGCCAAACGGTTGGAAGAAGTCGCCGGCCTCACTCGGGAAGATGCCAAGAAGGAACTGATCTCCCAGTTGGAATATTCCGCCAAGATGGACGCCGCCAAGATGGTGCGCCGCATCGAGGAAGAAGCCCAGGAAGATGCCCAGAAGAAGGCCCGTTGGACCATCGGCGCCGCCATCCAGCGCGTGGCCTCCGACGTGGTGGCCGAGCAGGCCGTGAGTTCGGTGCAGCTGCCCAGCGATGACCTCAAGGGCCGCATCATCGGCCGCGAGGGCCGCAACATCCGCGCCCTGGAAAAGGCCACGGGCTGCGACCTCATCGTGGACGACACACCCGAAAGCATCGTGGTCTCGAGCTTCGATCCCATCCGCCGCGAAGTGGCCCGCCAGGCCATCCTGAAGCTGCTGGCCGATGGCCGCATCCACCCCGCCCGCATCGAGGAAGTGGTGGAAAAGGTCAAGGTCGACATGGACCAGCACCTCAAGGAAATCGGCGAGGCCGCTTGCATCGAGCTGGGCTTCCCCGATGTCCACCCCAAGCTGCAAAAGCTGGTGGGTCGCCTGAACTACCGCACCTCGTACGGCCAGAACGTGCTGGAGCACACCAAGGAAGTGGCCCGTATCGCCGAGTACATGGCGGGTGAAATGGGTGCCGATGCGCGCCTTTCCCGCCGCGCCGGGCTCTTCCATGACATCGGCAAGGCCATCGATCGTGAGGTGGAAGGCACGCACATCGAAATCGGCATGCAGCTCATGCAGCGCTACGGAGAGAAGGAAGACGTCATCCACGCCATGAGCTGCCATCACGGCGACTTCGAGCCCCGCACGGTGGAAGCCATGCTCATCACGGCTGCGGATGCGCTCAGCGCCGCCCGTCCGGGGGCGCGGCGCGAAATGCTGGAGACCTACGTCAAGCGTCTGGAGCAGCTGGAAGGCATTGCCAACAGCTACAAGGGCGTCCAGAAGAGTTTTGCCATGCAGGCCGGCCGTGAGATCCGCATTTTGGTGGACGCCGGTTCCGTGAACGACGACCAGGCCTACTGGATCGCCAAGGATGTCTCCCGTCGCATCGAATCCGAAATGCAGTATCCCGGGCAGATCAAGGTCACGGTCATGCGCGAGCTGCGGGCTGTGGAAATTGCTCGGTAAAGCAGCGGGCCCTGGCCTGCTAGAGTCCTGAAGGCCATCGCCCCGCAAGACCGAGACTCCCTTGGACACAACCCCATTTCTGCCTCCCGTTCGCGGGCCGCTGAGTGCTGTCGCGGTGGATGCCGTTCTGGGGTTGTTCGAGCAGGCTTCCCTGGCTTTCCTGGTGC
Source organism: Acidobacteriota bacterium (assembly GCA_043775845.1). Lineage (GTDB taxonomy): Bacteria > Acidobacteriota > Holophagae > Holophagales > Holophagaceae > Geothrix. The sequence continues at coordinate 5,706 of JAYVRY010000071.1, read as the reverse complement.
TGGATCGTGAGGGCGGCCTGCGGCACGCCAACGCCAGGTTCAGGGACTGTCTCAAGGTGCCGGAAACGGAGGTCTCCAAGGTCGATCTGGAGCGGCTCCGCCATGACCTTCCCGCCCCCCAGGCGCGCGCCTGGTTCCTGCGCGCCTTCGAGCGGCCCCATGAAGGCTCTGAGCTGGGCGCTTGGCTCCGGGGCGATGGCTCGGTGCTGCCCATGCGCATCTCGGTGGCGACGGTGCAGACCGAGGAGGGAGATCGGCTCTTCGTGTGGGCCCGCGACCATTCGGAAGAACAACTGGTCGTGGAGCGACTGGTGGAAAGCTCGGGCCATCAGCGCCAGCTGGCCGAAGGCATCTACGCCCTCAGCCTCACCCGCACCCGGGAGGAAACCTTCCAGGTGCTGTTGGGGCGGGCTTCGGCGATGCTGCCCGGCCCCCACTGGTTCCTGGGCCGCATCGATACCGAGGAGACCCGGCGGATGGTGGCCCTCTCGGGTTGGCCCGCCTCCCTGCAGGTGCGCATGGCCCCCGCCATCCAGAAGCTGGGTATTCCCATTGCCGATACCGGCTTCGCCCGTGAGGTCTTTGACCACCGTCGCCTGTGCTTTGTGGAGGATGTCTCCGCCTCCCCGGACATGATTCAACCTGCGATCGCTGAGGCCCATGGATTGCACAGCGTGTTGGGCGTCCCGCTGGTGTTTGAAGGGCGCATCACCGGCGTGCTCTTCGGCATCACCTTCCAGGACGAAGCGCCGGTTTTGCCCCGGGAACCCCAGTTCGCCTTCCTGCAAAACCTCACGCGGATCGCCGCCCTGGCCCTCGAACGCATCCAGGCCGAGGCCCGCCTGGAGGAGTCTGCGGGCCTGGCCCGGGATTTGGCCGCTGCCGTGAAGGACTTGGCGGGCGCCACCGGCGAGGCGGCCCTGGTGGCCACCCTCTTCCGTTGGGCCGCGCGGTTGGCGCCTCTGCCGGAATGGTGGTTCAACGCCTTCGACGCCGCCACCCAGACCACCCTCACCACCCACTGGACACCAGGGCTGGAGGCCTATGGCACGGAGGAGGACATCCGCCGTCCGGTATCGGCGATCCACAGTCCCATGCTTGAAGGCATGTATCTCAAACACAAAGGGGTCCACATCCCCCGCTGCGAAAGCCATCCCGATCTGCCCGACAGCGACCGCTGGCCCTTCCGCACCTTCGTGGGGCTGCCCCTGGTGCACGAGGGGCAGGTGGTCGGCAGCCTCAGTGGCGGATCCCTGGGGCCCCAGGGCCATGTTCACCTATCTGACCAACGCTTCGAAGCCTTGGAGAGCCTCGCCGAGGCGGCTGGACTGGTCCTGAACCGGGTCTTGGCCCGCGCGGAACTGGAGGCCCAGGAAAGGCGCTTCCGGCTCCTCTTCGAGCAATCCCCCGATCCCATTCTGCTGATGTCTGAAGGCCGCATCGTGGATGCGAACGAGGCCGCCTTGGACTTGTTCGGCCTCGCCCGCCATGAACTGCTCGGTAGTTCCATGCATGCGCTGAGCCCCGAGCGCCAGCCCGATGATTCCTTCAGCGTCACGGGCTGTCAGGACTACCTTCAGGCCGCCCTGCTGAGCACCCAGCCACGGTTCGAGTGGACCTTCCTCTGCGAGAACGGGAGGGAAGCCGTCTGCCAGGTGAACCTCACCCGCCTGGATCACGGCGATCAGCCCATCATCCATGCCATCGTCCGGGATCTCACGGAGCAGAAGCAGGCAGAGGCGGCGCGGGTGACCCTCGAACGGCAGCTGTTTCAGGCCCAGAAAATGGAAAGCCTGGGCGTTCTGGCCGGGGGCATCGCCCACGACTTCAACAACCTCCTCATGGGCGTGCTGGGCCACTCGGGGCTGGCCCTGGAACAACTCAATCTGCAGCATCCACTCCGGCGAAACCTCGAGGCCATCCAGAAGGCCGGGCACCGGGCCGCAGACCTGACCCGGCAGATGCTCGCCTACTCGGGCCGCGGCCATTTCATCGTCAAGCACCTGGATCTCGCCGGTCAGGTAGATGATCTGCTCCACCTGTTGGAAGTGAGTATTCCGAAATCCATCGACCTGAACCTGAATCTGCGCAGGGAGCTGCCCTCGGTGTCGGCCGACGCATCGCAAATCCAGCAGGTGATCATGAATCTCGTCATCAATGCCGCCGAAGCCATCGGCGATGCGGCGGGCACGATCCACCTCGCCACCGGCGTGGTGCGCCTAGAGGTGGCCACCCTGGCCAAGATGCTGGTGGGCCATGATGCAGCGCCTGGGCAGTATGTGTACCTGGAGATCACGGACAACGGTTGCGGCATGGATGCGGATACCGTGAACCGGATGTTCGAGCCCTTCTTCACCACCAAGTTCACGGGAAGGGGGCTGGGGCTTTCCGCCCTCATGGGCATCGTTCGGGGCCACCAGGGTGCTCTTCTGGTGGATTCCAGTCTCGGGGAAGGAACGACGTTTCGTGTGTTCTTCCCGGCCCATGAAGTGAATGGCGAAGCACCGTCCCCACAGGGAGAAAACACCCTCCGGGCTGGCCAGGGTGTGATCCTGGTGGTCGATGATGATGAAACCGTGCGCGCCGTGGCGCGGCAGGCTCTGGAGCTCAAGGGCTTCGAAGTCTTGGAAGCCCATGACGGGCGCGTGGCGGTGGCCATGGTGCGAGAGCGCGGGGCGGGCATCGGCATGGTCCTGCTGGACATGACTATGCCCCACATGGGCGGTGAGGCGGCCTTCCGTGAGATGCGGGCGATTCAGCCCGAGATCAAGGTGATCCTCAGTTCCGGCTACACCGAGGAGGAGGCCATGAGCCACTTCCTGGGCAAGGGCCTGAAGGGCTTCATCCAGAAACCCTATGGGCCGCGGGATCTGATCGCCAAGGTTCAGGAAGCCTTGGGGGCCTGAAAGTGCGAACCGTCGTCCTGCTCATTTTTAGCAATATTTTTATGACCGTCGCCTGGTACGGGCATCTGAAGCAGCACCGTGACAGCCCGCTCTGGCTGGCGATCCTGGCGAGCTGGGGCATCGCCTTCTTTGAATACTGCCTCATGGTTCCTGCGAACCGGATCGGATACGGACGGTTTTCCCTGCCCCAGCTGAAGGTCATCCAAGAGGTCATCACCCTGGCGGTGTTCGCCGTGTTCGCGGTGTGGTGGATGCGCGAGCGGCTGAACCTCAACCATCTCTGGGCCGGGCTTTGCCTGGTGGGAGCGGTGTTTTTCACCTTCCGGCGTTAACTGGGAAGGTGAATGAGCCCCCGCCGGAGGGCGATGACGGCGGCCTCGGTGCGGTCCTTGGCCTGGAGTTTGCGCAGCAGGTTGTTCACGTGGATCTTCACGGTGGGCTCCGCCAGGCCCAGGGCATCGGCAATCTCGCGGTTGCGTTGTCCTTCGGCCAGGAGCTTCAGGACATCCTGCTCCCGGGGCGTGAGGCGTTCGGATTCCATGGCTTCGAGCAGGCGCGCCGCCGTGGCGGGCGGCAGGTACCGCTGGCCTGAAGCCACGGCGCGCACCGCCTCGATGAGGATGGCGCGCCGGACGCTCTTCAGCAGATAGCCACGGGCCCCGGCTTCCAGGGCGCGCTGAATGTCGGCGTCGCCATCGAAGGTGGTGAGCACGAGGATGCAGGCCTCAGGATCCTCGCGTCGAATGGCTTGGATGGCTTCCACGCCCGTCTGGCCCGGCAGCTGGAGATCCATGATCGTGACGGTGGGGCGGAGGGTTCGCCAAATGTGGACAGCCTCCTTGCCATCCCCGGCCTCGCCCACGACTTCCAGGTCGGGTTCGCCTTCGTGAAGGATCGACACCAGCCCATCACGCACGACCGGGTGGTCATCCACGATGAGGAGGCGAATGCGATCGGACGGGGTTGTGGTCATGGACGCCACCTTCGGATGGGTAGGGTAATGGAAATACGGGAACCCAGGCCTTCGCTGCTGTCGATATCCAGATGGCCCCGGAGCTGTTTGACCCCTTCGCGGATGCTGCGCATGCCGTAGCCTGACACCGCAGCAGTGGGGTCGAAACCCCTGCCATCGTCTTCGATGCTGAGGTTCACCAGGCGGCCCTCGAATTGGAGTACCAGGCGAACCCAGCGCGCTTTGCCGTGACGCAAGGCATTGGTGAACAGTTCCTGGGCCATGCGGAGGAGTTCATCTTCCAGGCGTCCGGGGATGGGCCGGGGTTCGCCCATCACCAGGAATTCCACCTGAATGTCCGTGCCGGCCAGCAGGCGTTCCGAAAGCATGCGCAGGGCTCCGAGCAGGTCCGTACCCTCAGGCTTTCGTGGCCGGAGAGCCATGACGGAGCGACGGGCTTCCTGGAGGCTGGACACCGCCAGGTTGCGGGCGTGGTCCAGGCGGGTGAGGACCGGTGCCGGATCGCCTTGCATGCGGGAGAGCTTGGCTTCGGCGGCTTCCAACTGGAGCAGCACGCCCGTAAAGCCCTGGGCCAGGTGGTCATGGATTTCCCGGGCCATGCGGTTGCGTTCGGACAGGACGGCCGAGCGGGCTTCCAGCTGCTGGAGCCGCAGCCGGTGCAGCCACCAGCCAAAGCCAAGCAGGGCCACGGCGCAGGCTGCCCAGAAGACCGGCCGCTGGTAAAAGAAGGGCCGTACCACGACTTCCACCATGCGTTCTTGGGGTGGCCCGACCTCATCGAGCCGCCAGGCTTGGAGGACGAATCGGTAGGAGCCGGGAGGCAGGTTCGAGTAGGCCGAAAATCGGCGGTCGCCCACCTCGTTCCAGGTGGTCTCCCACCCTTCCAGCCGGTAGCGGAATCGGATCTTTTCCGAGCGCGTGAGGGACGTGGCCGCGTAGTAGATTTCGAAGCGGCGGGTCCCGGGTGGCACCTGGATGGGACGACCTTCAGGGAGGACCGTCTCGTCGCTTTCCGCCTTGAGGACGTGCAGGCGGAGGGGTGGGCCCAGGGGTGGCTTGAAGGCCCCCTCCAACCGGGCCAAGCCGCGGCTGGTGGGGAGGTACAGCTCCCCTTCCCGGGTTATCCAGGCTGCGGGTTGAGCACCGCCACTGGTGTCTCTGGAGGGCAGGCCATCGCGATGGTCGAAGAGGGCGAAGGATAGAGGGGCGGCCCCCTGGAGACCCTGCACTAGCGCATCCCGGTCGATCTTCAAGACGCCCTGCCCTGTGCTCAGCCACATCTGGTGGGCACTGTCTTCCTGGATGGCGTGGATGGCGAGGAGGCTCGCTTCTGAGCGGTCATTGAAGCCTTGGAGGGCCCCGTTCCGATAGACTCGCAGGCCATCACCGGTGCCCACCCACAGCAGACCCTCGGCATCCAGATACAGGGCGGAGGCACCGTTGGATCCCAGCCCCTCAGGCCGACCTAGCCACCGAACCTGACCCTCCTCCAGGATGCCCAGGCCAAGGCTGCGACTGGCCAGGTAGAGGGGGCCAGAGCCCCCGCCAGTCATGGCCTGCACGCCCAGAACCGTGGGAAACCTGACCGGGGCAAGGCCGGGCGCCCACTTGTACAGCCCCTGGCGCGGCGTGGCCACCCACAGTACCTGCTGCGCATCCTCGAAGATCGAGACGATGGCATCGGCCCGCGAGGCTTCTGACCACTGGAGCCTGCGCCATTGACCCCGCTCCAGGACCTGGAGTTCCCCGGCTCGGGTTCCGAGCCAGAGGCCGCCCGACTGGCGGGGCCACAACGCGGTGATGGGACCCAGGGCGTGCCCCGTGGGA
>JAYVRY010000070.1:0-2340 GCA_043775845.1 Acidobacteriota bacterium | reverse complement strand
GTAGATCCACCCACCGAGGGCCAGCCTTTGGCCCTCTGGTGCCTGCTGGCGGCTGCCCTCTTCGCCTTTCCTCTGGCTGCCGATCTGGCCTTCAAGCGCGGCCGACCCCGCCCAACCTGGATTGAAGGACACTGAACCCATGGCCCTGAATCCGCTGATCGCCCCCTCCCGCCTGGATCAGTTGTTGACCCAGGTCACGGTCCCCCTGGCCCTTCGCAAGGCGGCGCTGGAATGGGCCGAGCGCCTGGTGAATTACCAGGGCGGTGTCGTCAAGGAACAGGCCAACCGCAGCCAGTTCCTCAGTCTGGTGTTCCAGCAAGGCCTGGGGTACCAGCCCAACGGCTCCGTACCGGCCGACCAATCCTTCTCCATGCGCGAAGAGCACAAGACCGAAGCCGATAGCGACCGCCCCGATGCATCCTTCGGCCGTTTCGAAGGAACCGGACACGAAAACGCCACCTACGCCGTGCTTGAGCTGAAGGACGGCGGAACCGACCTGGACAAGGCGCCCAAGGGCCCCTATGCCATGACACCCGTGCAACAAGGCTTCTCCTACGCGGATAAGCACGCCCACGCCGAATTCATCCTCGTCTCCAATTTCCACGAGATCCGGCTCTATGCCCGGGACGCCCGGCAGCTCAAGGCCTGGGTGTTCGAGTTCCACCGCCTTCACCACGACGACCGCGAACGCCTGCTCCAGGAGTTGGCCTTCTTCCTGGCCCCGGAGAACCTCATTCCGGCGCGGCCCGGCCTGCGCCCTCGGCTGCTAGAGCAGATCCAGGCCGCGCCCCTGGAACAAGAGCGCATCACCCGCGCCTTCTACCAGGAATTCCGAGCTGTGCGCGACCTGGCCCAGGGCCATTTCCAGCGTTCGCTGGAGGGCCAGAACGAGCCCCAGGCCGCCGCGAAGGCCCTGCTGGCCGCCCAGAAACTGCTGAACCGCACCCTGTTCGCGGGTTTCGCTCAAAGCCGCCACCTGTTGCCCGATGGGCTGCTGGGCGACCTGCGCGAACACACCGGGCATCTGGAGGACAAGCCCCTCCACCGCAACCTCCAGATGCTCTTCAAGCATCTGGACAAAGGCTTCCGGCGCGAGTTCCGGGGCGGCCACGCTGTGCTGGAGATCCAGGCTTTCAACGGCGGACTGTTCAAGAAGGATGACACCGTGGACGGCCCCGGCTTCGCCCTCACCGAAGACATAGCCAAGCAGCTGCTGCATCTGGCCGACCGCGATTTCGTGACCGAGCTGCCCATCAGCGTGCTCGGCCACTGCTTCGAATCCAGCCTGGGCGAACTCGACGCCGCCCGGGGCGGGGGCCAGGACACCCGCCATAGCGATGGCGTCTACTACACCCCGGATTGGGTGACGCGCTACATCTGCCGCCACACGTTGAAACCCCTGGTGGAGCGCTGCCTCGCCGCCGGCATCCAGGGCACCGCGAAGGCGCTGGGGCCGCGCCCGGCCGAGAATGTGGCCGCCTCCCACTGGATCCTGCACAGCTTCCACGCCGCCTGGAACGCCGTGGCCGATTTGCGCATCGTGGATCCCGCCTGCGGCAGCGGTGCCTTTCTGGCCATGGGCCTGCGCGTGCTGCGCGAGCTGCTGGAGCCCGCCTACCGGCAGGCCCTGGCGGCGGCCTCCGCCCTGCCCGATGTGCCCGAGGATTCCGTCCATGACGACCTGCCCGGGTTCCAGATGGCCCAGGACACGCCTCGCAGCCGCGCCCTGGCCGCCCTGAAAGAGTCGGCGCCCCTGGAACGCTGCTTCTACGGCGTGGATCTGCATGCCGAAGCGGCCCTGCTGGCCCAGCTCTCCCTGTGGCTGGAATCCGCCACACCCGGCCGCAAGCTGTCCAACCTGAATGACCGCATCCGCGTGGCCAACAGCCTGACGGCCGACTGGCCTCAGCTCTTTCCCGAGGTGGATGGCTTCGACGCCGTCATCGGCAACCCGCCCTATGTGCGCATGGAGCTGTTCAAGGAGCAGAAACCGCACCTCCGCACGGCCTTCCCCGAGGTCCACCAGGAACGCGCCGACCTCTACTGCTACTTCTTCCAGCTCAGCGCCCAGCTGCTGCGGGAAGGCGGCCGCTACGGCATCATCGTTAGCAATAAGTGGCTAAAGGCCCAGTACGGCCAGCCGTCCCGCGCCTTCCTGAAAGCCCGCTTCCAGCTCGAGTCTCTCCTCGATTTCGGCGAGCTGCCGGTCTTCGAGGATGCCGCCGTCATGCCCCACATCCTGGTGGCCCGCAAACGGGCCGAGGGCACCACCACGCCCCTGCGCTTCGCCCAGGTATCCGCCCTGCCCCACACCGATGCCGAGTTGGAAGCCCTGGACGC
>JAYVRY010000069.1:0-95938 GCA_043775845.1 Acidobacteriota bacterium | reverse complement strand
TGCGGTCGGCGAATTCGGTGAAGATGCGCTCGCGCTCGGCTTCGCGGACCTTCTGCACCAGCACCTGCTTGGCGGCCTGGGCGGCAATGCGGCCCAGCTGGCTGGTGTCCTGGGGCAGCCAGAGGGTATCCCCTTCGGCGGCATCAGGGTTCAGGGTCTGGGCTTCAGCCAGGCTGATTTCCAGATCCTCTTCTTCGACTTCGGCCACGACCTGTTTCAGGGCGTAGACGTGGAACTCGCCGGTCTCCCGGTCCATCTGGGCCTGGAAGTTGCCGTAGAAATCCTGGGAGTTGAAATACTTGTCTGCGGCCTTGGCCAGGGCTTCTTCGACGGCCGCAAAGACATCCTCTTCAGGGATGCCCTTTTCAGCGGCGATCATCTTCACGCTGTCAAAAAAGGTCGTTGCTACAGTCGCCATCTCAGGCCTCCTCTTCTTCGGCGACGCTTGTCTCTACGTCGTCGGCATTGGGAACTTCAGTCAACCGGGCGACCAACTGCTTGGGCCGGGGCGTTTTTTCCTCGTCAAAGGGGGCCAATCGCGCCTTCTGGATGGCCTCGATGGGCACCACCTTGAGCACGCCGTCTTCTTCGAGGGTGACGCTGCCATCAGCCACGGGGCCGATCCAGCCTTTGAAGCGCTTCTGGCCATTGATGGGAGCGGCGGTTTGCACGCGGCAGAGGCGGCCCGCGAAGCGGCGGAAGTGATCCGCCTTCATGAGGGGGCGCTCCATGCCTGGGCTGCTCACTTCCACGCCGAGCTTTTCGCGGAGGTCGGGGAATTCCACGTCCATCCAGAGCAGCAGGCCCTCGTGGGCGGTGGTGCAATCTTCCAGGGTGACCTTGCGATGGCTGGTTTCGGCGTCCAGGTGATCGATGTAGAGGCGCAGCAACTCGTCCTTGCCTTCGCGGACGGTCTCCAGGTGCACCAGCTCGAAGCCCAGCAGGGCCAGCTGACGCTCGAGGGGAAGCTGCACTTTCTTTAAATCCACTGACACTCCGGATAACAGAACAACAAAAAAGGTGGGTCGAACCCACCCAGTCTTGGCACCCGAGACAGGTGGCCATGGCCGAATTGAGCTTGGAGTCTAACGCTCTTTGCCTGGAATCTCAAGGCGAGAGAATTGTTGATAGGGGCCACAGACGCCTTGGGCTTCAATGAAAGCTGGAGGGGTTCATGGCCACGATCCTGGACGGCAAGGCTCACGCGGACCGCATGCTCGAGGCCGTGCGCCAGGGGGTGGAGGCCCGACTGGCCAAAGGGTTGAGGGCCCCGGGCTTGGCGGTGGTGCTGGTGGGTGAGGACCCGGCCAGCCAGGTCTATGTCCGCAACAAGTCCGCCGCCTGTACCAAGGTGGGCATCACGTCCATCGAACACCGGCTCGGCCCGGATACCCCCCAGGCCGATCTGGATGCCCTCATCGACCGCCTGAACGCCGATATGGAGGTGGACGGCATCCTGGTGCAGCTGCCCCTGCCCAAGGGGCTGGATTCCAAACGCGCCCTCCACCGCATCAGCCCCGCCAAGGATGTGGATGGCTTCCACCCCATGAACCAGGGGCTGCTTCTGGAGGGTCTGCCGGGCCTCCGCCCCTGCACTCCCACCGCCTGCATGTCCCTGCTGGCCCACCACGGTGTGAACCTCAAGGGCATCCGGGCCGTGGTGCTGGGGCGCAGCGAGATCGTGGGCAAACCCATGGCCCTCATGCTGTTGGAGCAGCATGCCACGGTGACCATCGCCCACAGCCGGACCCAGGATCTGGCCGGAGTCTGCCGCGAGGCCGACTTGCTCGTGGCTGCCGTGGGACGCCCGGGACTGGTGGAAGGTTCCTGGATCAAGCCCGGGGCCGTGGTGGTGGATGTGGGCATCAATCGGGTCGAAGATTCGGAGTTGGCGGCACGGATCTTCGCGGGTGAAGCGAAAAAAATGGAGACCTTCCGCTCAAAGGGGGCCGTCCTCTGCGGCGACGTCCGCTTCGGGGAGGCCATGGAGGTGGCTTCGGCCGTGACCCCCGTGCCTGGTGGGGTGGGGCCCCTCACCATCGCCGGGCTGCTGGCCAACACCCTACTGGCCGCTGACACCTAGACATTGGTAACTCCTGGGCTGAGGCAATCGTCACAACCCAGATCCTGAAGGGGGATTCGGGCGCGAGTTCTCATGGGACCTGGTCATTGTTCCGAATGTCGGACTAAGTGACCCTTTGATAGATACTCGAAAGCGGCCACCTCCATTCGTCTTCCAACCGAAGGGCTGCAGGCTGACATGTCTCCCTTCTCCACCCAAGTCCACCGTGGTCGACCTTGCCCTGCAGGGGTGGGTGGCCTTGTGGGGCGCGTATGACCCGGCCTCTGCTTGGCATCTCCCTGCTGGTGGTCATGGTCTGCAGCCCGGCCACCGGGGCGGAGAACCCGACGGAATATGGGACCAAGGCGAAGCTCATGCTGGTGGTGCTGCCCTATGTGGAATGGGCGTCCGAGGCCAAGTGGAAGCCGGGGCCCTTCCAGATCGCCGTCCTGGGCGAGTCCCTGTTCGGTTCCCGGCTGGATGAGGGCGCCAAGACCCTGACCATCCACCACCGGCCCATCCGGATCCAATACATTACCCGGCTGCGGGAAGCCGAGGGGTGCCAGGCGCTGTTCATCTGCGCTTCGGAAGCCCGCCGGATCGACTCGATCCTCGCCTGGGCCGAGGGCAAGGAGATCCTCACGATGGGTGACGACGAGGAACTCGCCAAGCGCGGGGTCATGCTCAACCTCATCCTGCAGGGGGACTTTGTGCGGCTGGTGGTGAACCCTGAGGCGGCCCGCGCCTCGGGCCTGGCGCTCGGGTCCCAGGTGAAAGCCCTGGCCCGGATCGTGTCCACCCCAAGGCCCACGCCATGAGGTCCAAGGTCGCCTCCACCACCGTCAGGCCGAGGACCTCCCTGCGGCGGAAGGCCATGGTGCTGGTTCTGGGAGCCACCTCCGCGGCCCTGATGCTGGTCTCTGGTTTGTTCCTGGCCTTTCAGGGCTTCACCACCCGAGACGCCGATGCCAAGAGCCTGTATTCCCTGACGGAAATCATCGCCTTCAACGTGGCCGCATCGGTCACTTTCGAGGACAAGAGCCCGACCACGGAGATCCTGAAATCCCTCAAGAACCATGGCCACATCTCCCACGCCAGGGCCTACATGGCCACCCTGAAGGTGCTGGCGACCTATCCCGCGGATGAACCCGCCGACCTGGAGGCCCCCAAGGTCAACCTGTCCGACCGGGTCTGGTTCGAGGCTGGCCACATCCGCGCCACCAAGAGGATTTTCACACCGGAAGGCCGCGTCGTCGGTCTGCTCTTCCTGGAGAGGGATCAGGCGGATTTGGTCACCCGGCTGGCCAGCACGGCCACCTTCCTGGCCATCGTGCTGGCCCTGGTGGGATCGCTGGTCTGGATCCTCAGCCGGCGTTGGGTCCTGGCCATGACCAATCCCCTCCTGGACCTGGCCGAGGTGGCCTCCCGCGTATCGAACAGCCGGGACTTCAGCCTCCGGGCGCGACAGACCCCTTCCGATGATGAACTGGGCGTCCTGGTGGGCTCCTTCAATGGCATGTTGGAGCGCATCCAGGAACAGGATCGGCGGCTCGAAAGCCACCGGGGTCAGCTGGAAGTCCAGGTGGCCACCCGGACCTCGGAGCTGGTGGCGGCCAACAACGAACTGCTTGTGGCCAAGGAGCGGGCCGAGGTCTCCAACCGGGCCAAGAGCGCCTTCCTGGCCAACATGAGCCACGAACTGCGTACGCCCCTCAACGCGATCCTGCTTTACAGCGAACTGATCCGTGAAGAGTCGAGAGAGGCCGGGGCCACGGAGATCGCGTCGGACGTCGAGCGCATCGAGTCTTCGGGGCGCCACCTGCTGAGCCTCATCAACGACATCCTTGACCTCTCCAAGATCGAGGCGGGGAAAATGAATATCAATCGGGACACCATCGAGGTGCTGCCCCTGGTTCAGGAAGTCATCAATACCGTGGGGCCCCTGGCTTCCCAGAATGGCAACACGCTGCTCCTGGAAACGGATCAGGATCTGGGTTCGATCGTCTCGGATGCCACCAAGGTGCGCCAGTCCCTCTTCAACCTGCTGAGCAACGCCTGCAAGTTCACCAAGAATGGAAAGATCACCGTCCGGGCCTTCTACGCCATCCTTCCCGACCAGGCTGATTCCTGGCTGCATATCGCCGTGGAGGATACGGGCATCGGCATCAGCCCCGAGCAGCAGTTGCGCATCTTTCACGAGTTCATCCAGGCCGAGGAGAACACCACGCGCCAGTACGGCGGCACGGGGCTGGGCCTGGCGCTGAGCCGCCGTTTCTGCCAGATGCTGGGTGGGGACATCCGGCTTCACAGCGAGTTGGGCAAGGGCTCCCTGTTCACCATGGTGCTCCCCCGGGCGACCCGGGACCTCACGCCGGAGACGGAAACCACCCCGCCGGTGGCGATGGAGCACCCGATTCCTGAGCGCATCGAAGGGCCTGTCCTCCTCGTGGACGACGATCATTACCTGCTCAATGCCCTTTCCAGGTTGTTGATTCTGGATGGGCACACGGTACTGACGGCCTCGGATGGTCCCGAAGGACTCCGACTGGCCGCAGAGCATCGTCCAGGCCTTATCGTGCTGGATGTGATGATGCCCAACATGGATGGCTGGGCCGTGCTGAAGGCGCTGAAGGGCGATCCCCTGCTGGCGGACATCCCGGTGGTCATGCTGACCATTCTCGATGAGGCAGAGAAAGGCCTGGCCTTGGGGGCCGTGGAGTACCTCTTCAAGCCCATCGACCGGGCCCAGCTCACCCATGCGCTGAAAAAATTCCAACCCCTTCATTCGGCACCCCGGGTGCTGGTGGTGGAGGACGACCTGCCCACCCAGCAAGCGGTGCAGCGGACGCTGTTGGTGGAAGGGTGGGAATCCTGGCCCGCCCTGGATGGCCTCGCCGCCCTCGAGCACCTCCGCCGGGAACTGCCCAGCGTGATTCTGCTAGACCTGATGATGCCGGGCATGGATGGCTTCACCTTCCTGGCCGAGAAACAGCAGAATCCAGACTGGGAGGCCATTCCGGTCATCGTGCTGACGGCCCGCGACCTGTCCGAGAAGGAGCGCCTGCGGCTGCGCCAGGCCCAGGTGGCCGCAGTCCTGCAAAAGGGCATGTACACCAAGGGTGAGTTGATCGACGAGGTCCGCCGCACCGTGCAACGGGGCCTGGGGGATGCTTCCGGAAAAGGCCGCCCATGACCACGCTGCTGCTGGTGGAAGACAACGAGATGAACCGGGACGCGATATCGCGGCTGCTGCAACGGCGCGGGTTCACCTTGCTGTCGGCGGTGGACGGGGAGGAGGGCGTCCGGCTCTGTCGGGAACACCTCCCGGACCTGGTCTTGATGGACCTGGGCCTGCCCGGCATCGATGGCTTCGAGGCCACCCGACGAATCAAGGCGGATCCTGCGACGGCCCGCATCCCCGTGGTGGCCCTGACGGCCCGGGTGCTGGCCTCGGATCAGGAGGCGGCCTTCGCGGCGGGCTGCGATGACTACGATACGAAGCCGGCGGACCTTGCGCGGCTGGTGGGCAAGATCAACGCCCTGTTGGGAAAGGAAGGCGCGTGATGGCCACGCAGGCCGGGGCCCGGATCCTCGTGGTGGATGACGCGGATTTCAACCGCCAGGTGATGACGCGCATCCTCGAAAAAGAGGGCTATTCGGTCGATACGGCCGTGGATGGCGCCGATGCCCTCGAGAAACTGCGGGCGACCCCCTACGACATCGTGCTACTGGATGTGATGATGCCGGTCGTGGATGGCCTCCAGGTCATCGAGACCATGCACAGCGACGAGCAGCTGCGCCACACCCCCGTGATCATGCTGTCGGCCCTCAATGAACAGGAGACGATTCTCCGGTGCATCCATCTGGGGGCCCAGGACTACCTGCCCAAGCCCATCAACCAGCAGATCCTCAAGGCTCGCATCGCGGCCTGTCTGGAGAAAAAGCGGAGTCATGATTTGGAGCGCGAGTACACGAAACGCGTGGAGTCCATGAGCGGCCAGCTTCAGCTCGTCAACGAGCGGTTGCGCCAGGCCAACCAATTCAAGACCCGCTTCCTGGCCACCGCAGCCCATGACCTGAAGAATCCTTTGGGTGGCATCCTGCTCATGGCGGATCGCATCCGCATGGACGTGGAGGCTGGGGGCGACGGCACCACCGCCCTCCTGCAGGCGGACCGCATTCACGACATGGTGCAGAAGATGATCCAGATCATCAACAGCGTCCTGGATGCCGCTGTGCAGGAGATGGGGGAAGTGAACCTCACGATGGAATTGACGAACCTCGGTGACCTCGTCCATCGGATTGTGCGGGAGAACACGACCTATGCCGACAGCAAGAACATCCGCCTCACCTACCTGGAGACCTTCGCCGCCGAGTGCTGGGGCATGGTGGACCAGCTGAGGATCTCCCAGGCCATGGACAACCTGGTGAACAACGCCATCAAGTATTCGCCCTTCGGAACCGATGTCCGTGTGGAACTGGGGCTGCGCATCGTGGAGGGTGAAGACCGGGTTCGCGTCGAAGTGCGGGATGAGGGGCCGGGCCTCACGGAAGACGACAAGGCCCAGGCCTTCGGTCCCTTCCAGCGCCTCTCCGCCCAGCCCACGGGGGGTGAGTACAGCACCGGCCTGGGCCTATCCATCGTGAAACAGATGGTGGAATTGCACGGTGGCTGGATCTGGGTGGAAAGCACGGCAGGCAAGGGCGCGGCCTTCATCGTGGAGCTTCCTCTGCGGGAAGATCCAGCGAGCTTGACTAGGGACAAAGGCCCCCATCCACATTGACGATCTGGCCGCTCATGTAGCTGGCCCAGTCGGAGCAGAGGAAGGCCACCACGCCTGCCACTTCCTCCGGCTCGCCCTCCCGCTTGAGAATGGTCGGCGCCAGCAACTCGCGGCGGGTTTCCGGAGAGACATCCTGGGTGAGTTCCGTATGGATGAAGCCCGGGTTCACGGCGTTCACCAGCACGCCGAAGGGGGCCATCTCACGGGCCAGGCTCTTGGTCAGGGCGATCACCGCCCCCTTGCTGGCGCCGTAGTTGGTTTGCCCGGCCATGCCGATGATGCCCGTGGGGCTCACGATGTTGACGATGCGGCCCCATTTGCGGGCCATCATGCCCCGCACGAAAGCCTTGGTGGCGTAAACCGTGCCGCGGAGGTTCACGTTCATGACCTCCTCCCACTTCTCATCGCCCATGAGGATGAAGGGGCCATCCTTGCGCGTGCCGACGTTGTTCACCAGGATGTCCACCGGCCCCAGTCCGGCCTTCACCTGATCCGCGGCGGCCTCCAGTTCGGCCTTCACGCGCACGTCCGCCAGCACGGCCATGGACCGGCGTCCCAGGCCACGGATCTCCTCGGCCACGGCCTCGGCCAGGTCCAGGTTTTTCTGGGCATGGACCACCACATCCGCTCCCCAGCGGCCCAACTCCACGGCGATGGCCCGTCCGATGCCACGGGAGGATCCGGTGACAACGGCGATGCGGCCGAGCAGAGGTGGTTGGTTGAAGGACATGGCGCAACTCGAAGACAATAGCTAGGATGCCCCAGGGGGGAATGCATGTCCAAGGATCTGGTCAGCCCGGACGCGATGGAGGCCTTCCTGAAGAAGCACCCCGAGTGGGTGGCCCAGGGGGATTCACACGGGCTGACTCTGCGCCGTCGCTTCGTGTTTTCGTCCTACCAGCGGGGCCTGGGTTTCGTGGTGGCCGCTGCGGAACACGCCGAGAGCGTGAACCATCATCCAGACCTTACCCTCGGCTACCGCTGGGTCGTGGCCGTCCTCATGACCCATGTGAGCCTGGGCGTGACCCAGCGTGACCTGGATTTGGCGGAATCCCTGGACCGGATGTACCTCGAACACATCTAGGGAACACGCTCGGCTCTAGTGCGGCCGTACGGGTGATCCGTTGGGGGGGAGCCGGTTGTAGCGCTCCTGCATGGACTTCACCTTGGTGAGGTCGAGTTTTTGCGGGCTGCCGGGGTTGTTCGCCATGATCTCGCTCAGTTCGATGGCCCCGTGGACCGGCGGAGGCGCCAGCCAGGCCCGGGACAACCGCTCTCGGAGCGCGTCCAGGTAGAGGCCGAAGGCCTCGTGGCGCGGCGAAGCGGCGGGGAAAAAGTCCCAGACCTCCACGGTGGTTCCGGCCGTGCGCTTGCGATCAGGCGGCAACGGTCGCGTCACCGTTCCCAGGATCAGTCCGTCCCAGCAGCCCGCAGGGGTTAGCTGGATTCGGGTCATGGGATTCCGTCCCAGATCCAAGCGAAGCTCCACCACCGGGGCTGGGGCCGACGTCGGCTCAAGCGTGGCCAGGGCCAAGGGAATCAGGAGGCAAGGAAGCAGTCCCATGAGCACAGTATGCAGCCGAGCTGAGCTCGCGGCATGGAGTCCCGCTATTTCACATAGGACCCATTCAATGTCACGGGAGACCCGTTCGGCGGCAAGGCGTTGAAGCGATTCTGGAGCGCCTGGACCATCACGTTATCCACACCGGCGCCGCTGCCATGCCGGGCCACATAGCCCCCTACGATGGCCATATCCTGTTGCGCGTAGCTGGCCAGGGGCAGGGCCAGCGCCTGGGCGATGTCTTGCAGCAGGGCGTCACGGAAGAGCCGGAAGGTGGTTTGCCGAGGCGTTTCGTGAAAAGCCACGTCCCAGACTTCCACGATGGCCTCGTTCTTTCTTTTTCGGGTGGGGGGCGTGGCTGACGTGGAGCTTAGTAGTAGCCCTTCCCAGCAGCCCTTGGGCGCCAGCCGGATGCGGGAGGCTGGATCCTCGTCCATGGCTGTCCGCAGGTTGAGGAGAAGCGCAGGCACCCCTGCTGGATCCTGGGCGGCCAGCCTTGAGGGAATGAGGATCGAGGCCAACAAGAGACCTGGTACGGTGCGCATCAACGCATGGGTGCGTCCGAGGGGGCTCAAGGTTTCCGAGGTTTGGGTTTTCCCGTCCGTGGCGCGGGCTTGCCCTTGGACCGACCCGCAGGGCCTTCCCGGCGGGGACCGGTCGGGCGACCCGATGTACTGAAGCTGCGCCGAGGCCGTTCATCGCTGCCCTCGGGCCGGGGGCGACTGGGACGATCACTGGGGCGGGCACTGGGGCGATCACTGGGGCGATCACTGGGCCGGGCGCCGGGGCCGGAGGCGGAACGGGGCCGGGCCTCGCCATCTTCGCGGCGGGGACGGGAAGGACGTTCCGCAGCGCCGAAACTGCGACGGGGACGCTCATCGCTGCCCTCGGGCCGGGGGCGGCTGGGACGATCACTGGGGCGATCACTGGGGCGATCACTGGGCCGGGCGCCGGGGCCGGAGGCGGAACGGGGCCGGGCCTCGCCATCGTCGCGGCGGGGACGGGAAGGACGTTCCGCAGCGCCGAAACTGCGACGGGGACGCTCATCGCTGCCCTCGGGCCGGGGGCGACTGGGACGATCGCTGGGGCGATCACTGGGCCGGGCGCTGGGGCCGGAGGCGGAACGGGGCCGAGCTTCGCCATCGTCGCGGCCGGGACGGGCGGGCCGTTCTGCGGCGCCGAAACTGCGACGAGGGCGCTCATCAGGGCTTCCGGTGCGGGGGCGGGTCGGGCGATGGGGGGCCTCGTCCCGGTCCTCGTAGCGCTTGGCACGGGCCACGCGCTTCAGCTTGTGGTCGTGGGTCTCGGTGGGCTGGAAGATCCCCTCTTCGCCCTTCACGCCCGCGCTGGCGCGGACGATGCGGGCCTGATTGCGCAGAACCTTGAGCGCGGCTTCCATGTCCGCAGGCATGGGGGCCGTGACCGTGACCTGCTCATCGGTGACGGGATGCTTGAAGCCCAGCAGCTCGGCGTGCAGGGCCTGGCGGTCCAGCAGGGGGCTTTCCACGCCGTAGACCTGGTCGCCCAGCAGGGGGAAACCGCGGTCCGCGAACTGCACGCGAATCTGGTTGCGGCGGCCGGTCTCGAGTTTGACTTCCACCACAGTGTGGCCGGGCAGGCGCTCGATGACGCGGTAGTGGGTGACAGCTTCCTTGGCGCCGGCGGGCATGCGCTTGCCGCCGCCAGGGCCCTTGCGAGCCGTGGCCACGGACATCTTCAGGGACTTGGCATGCTCGATGAGGTGGCCCGCCAGGGTGCCGCTGTTCTCGGGCAGTTCGCCCACGAGAATGGCGAAGTAGATGCGCTGGAGGCGATGCAGCTCGAAGTGTTTCTTGAGGCCGTGCAGGGCCTCGGGGGTTTTGGCGAACACCAGCACGCCGCTGGTGAAGCGGTCGAGGCGGTGGACGATGAAGAGGTTGAAGCGCTTGAAACCGCGGCGGCGATAGGACTCGGTGATGGCCTCGGCCAGGCTGGCTTCGCCGACCTTCTCGGTGGGCACCGTGAGCAGACCTGCGGGCTTGTACACGAACAGCATGTGGGTGTCTTCCCACAGTGTTTCAAAGGGGCCGGCCTGCAGCTTGCGGGCCGCAGGCAGCACCTCATAGGTTTGCTCGGGGTCGAAGGACACCTTGATGGTGTCGCCGGCCTTCAGCCGATGGCCATGCTTGGTGGTGTCCTCGCCATTCACGGTGACACAGTGGCAGTCGATGAAGCCCTTGGCCTGCCGGTGGCTGATCACCATCACCCGATGCAGTTCCGAAGCCAGTGCGGCACTGTCATGTTCCGCCTGCCATTCCCGTTCGATGCGTGCCATGGCGCCGCCCTCCATCATCGCCCCGCGTCCCTGATCAACGCCAAGCGGACAATCAGCAGAACACGGAAACGCTCTTCCCACCTAGCAAAATGGGGAGCGTCAGGCCGCTCCCCATTTTGCTAGCCAGGAACTGCCTACTGCTTTTCAACCTTGGCGAAGTCGCCGGCCTTCACCACCACCAGCCTGGCTGGATTCAGGTATTTCCTCAGCGCGGCGTTCACGTCATCCAGCTTCAAGGCCTTGACCTTGGCTTCCAGCTCGGCCTGGAAGATTACAGGGCGGTTCAGGTGCAGGCTGGTGCTCAGCCAGGCTGCGATCTGCTTGTCCTCCTGACGCTGCGTTTCTTCACTCTGCTGCCAGGTCTTCCGGGCGAATTCCAGCTCCTCCTGGGTGAAACCATCCTTCAATGCCTTCTGAAGCTCTTCCTGGAAAGCCGCTTCCAGCTTCGCCACATTCTGAGGGGCGTAGATGGCATAGGCGCCCCAGAAGGTATCGGGATCTTCATTGCCCACTTCGAGGAAGGAACCCGCGCCGTAGCTGAAACCCTCCTTCTGGCGCAGGCGGTCGGCGATGCGATTTTTCAGGGTGCCGCCACCCAGCACCATATTCGCCATGAGGAAGGCGGGGTAGTCGGCATCCGTATCCTTCATGGCCCAACGCTCGGTGGCGATAAAGAAGGCCATCTGCTTGTCGGGCGTCTCCAGGGCCTTGTTCTGGCCTGCCACATCCTTCAGGCGCGCGGGAATGTGCACATAGGGCATTGCGGCCTTCCAGGAACCGAAGAGCTCGGTGGCGAGGCTTTGGACGGCCTTCACATCGAAATCACCGGAAGCTGCGAACGTGGCGTGGTCCGCACCGTAGAAGGTGGCGTGGAAGGCCTTCAGGTCCTCCACCTTGGCGGCCTTCAAGTCGCCGAGCTGGGTTTCATAGGACCGGTAAGCTCCGGGATGTCCCACGGGGAAGGCGTCAAAGGCCTGCCGCATGTATTCGATGGCCTTGGCCTGGGGTTCCTGTCGCTGGGCCTCGATGCCGGTGGCGTTCTGCTTCAGCAAGGTGTCCAATTCCGTGGCGGGGAAGGCAGGCTCACGAAGCACCTCGGCCACGAGTTTCAGGGTCGCGGCCAGATGCTCGCGAGGAACGGTGACCGTCGCCGTGGCGGACGTCGCCCCACCGTTGATGGCCACTTCGGCCTTCATCTGATCGAAAGCATCCGCGATCTCCTGGCGCGTGTGTTTGAGGGTGCCGCGCAGCAGCATGCCGCCGGTCAGGGTAGGCGTGGCCTGCTTGTTCTGCAGGGCCGCCTCCTGGCCGAAGTGCAGCGTGAGTTGCACGGAGGCCATGCCGCCCTTGGTCTTCCTCGAGAGCAGGGCGCCCTTCATTCCGTTCGGTGCCGTGAATCGAAGGGTGCGTTGGTCCACGTTGGCGGGGCTGGCATTGAAGGCCTCGCCCTGAGCGATGGTCTGCTTACCCGTGTAGTCCTTCAGGGCTGCGGCGATGTCGGGCACCCCAGGAACCTGCGTGCGATCGGGCTTCTCAGTGGGGATGTATTGTCCGAAGGTGCGGTTGCTGGGCTTGAAGTAGGCCACCGCAGCCGCCTGGACCTGCTCAAGCGTGGCACCCAAGGTGCGGTCACGATCCAGGAACCACTGGCGCCAATCGCCGGTGGCCAAGGCCTCGCTGAGGTTGATGGCCATGGTCTTGGTGTCCGCGAGGGACTGGTCGATGGCCTTCTGGACCTGGGCTTTGGCCCGGTCCAGCTCGGCCTGGGTGAGGGGCTTGTCCTTCAAGCCTTCGACCTCACGAAGCAGAAGCTCCTTGGCCTTCTCTGCGTCGCCATCCTTGGGCAGCAGCGCACCGAAAATCTGAAGACCGGGTTCGTAGGTCGAAAACGAGACGGGGAAAACTTGGGCGGCCAGTTTGGTTTCCACGAGGGCCTTGTAGAGCCGCCCGCTGGGTGCATCGGTGAGAATGGCGGCAGCCAGGTCGGTAGCGGGACGGTCTGCGTGAGCTCCGGGCGCCGTGTGGTAGCCCGCCGCCAGAAGAGGGACGCCGCCCACGCGACGCACGGTGATGAGGCGCTCACCATCCTGGGTGGGCTCCACGGTATAGGTGGGTTCCAGGGTGCGGCTGGGCTTGGCCAGGCGGCCGAAGGTGGCGTTGATGTAGGTCAGGGTCTTGGGCTCGTCGAACTTGCCCGCCACCACCAGTACCGCGTTGTCTGGCTGGTAGTACTTCCGGTAGAAGTCCCGCAGGTGGTTGACGTTCACCTTCTCGATGTCGCTGCGCGCGCCGATGACGGATTTTCCGTAGTTGTGCCAGTCGAAGGCTGCGGACATCACCTGCAGGATGGTGGTGCGGATGGGATTGTTCTCTCCCGACTCGAACTCATTGCGCACCACCGTCATCTCGCCGCTCTTGCCATCCTTGCCCCACAGCGTCTTCTCATCGAAGGTGCTGTTCAGCATGCGATCGGCCTCGAGATCCAGGGCCTTCTTCAAGTTCTCTTCCGAGGCGGGGAAGGACACGTAGTAGTTCGTGCGGTCGAAGTTGGTGGTGCCATTGGCTTCCGCGCCGAGTTCGTTGAGAATCTTCCAGGTGTCCGGTCGGTCCTTCGTGCCCTTGAAGAGCATGTGTTCCAGCAGGTGCGCCATGCCCGTCTCGCCGTAGTGCTCGTGGCGACTGCCCACCAGATAGGTGATGTTGGTCGTGGCGGTGGGTTTGCTCGCGTCGGGATAGAGCAGGATCTTCAGGCCATTGGCCAGGTGATATTCCGTGATGCCTTCGACCGAGGTCACCTTGATGGGAGCAGGCAACGCCGCAGCAGCTGTCGGCTTGATCACCTTGGACTTGGGGGAGCTTTTTGCGGCAGGTGCCGCCGGTCTGGGCGTGTCCCCGGCCACCAGCGTAAAGGCCACAGCCCCGCACAGGGGCAGGATGAGTCGACGAAGGAAGGGCATGATGCCTCCTGTTGCAGGGTCTGGGGGAAGGGCTCTTGTTTATAGATGATGTCAGCGTCGTAAACAAAAAAGAGGAGCAGCGCAAGGCTGCCCCTCTTTTTTACCTGGCCTCGGCCTACTTCTTTTCAACCTTGGCGAAATCGCCGGCCTTGACCACCACGAAGGTCTCGGGGTGGAGGTGCTTGCGCAGGGCGGCGTTCACTTCGTCGAGCTTGAGGGCCAGAACCTTGGTTTCGGTTTCGGCTTCAAAGCGCACGGAACGGCCCAGGTAGAGGCTGCGGTTCAGCCAGCCGACGATGGTGCGGTCTTCCTGGCGGTCCGTCTTTTCGCCCTGGATCCAGCTGTTGCGGGCGAAATCCAATTCTTCCTGGGTGAAGCCATCCTTCAGGGCCTTTTGGATTTCTTCATTGAAGGCGGCTTCCAGCTTGTCGGCATTCTCGGGCGCGTAGATGGCGTAGGCGCCCCAGGTGGTGACGGCATCCAGGTCGCCCACACGGGCGAAGGAACCGGTGCCGTAGCTGAAGCCTTCCTTCTGCCGCAGGCGATCCGCGAGGCGGCTCTTCAAGGCGCCCCCACCGAGGATCTGGTTGGCCATGAAGAAGGCCGGGTAGTCAGGATCGGTATCCTTCATGGCCCAGCGGGTTTGGGCGAGGAAGAAAGCACCCTTCTTGTCGGGGGCTTCGATGGCCTTGCGCAGGCCGGCGGGCACCTTCATCCGGGTGGGAATGCGCTCGTAGGCCGCGCTGGAGGCCCAGGAGCCGAAGAGTTCCGTGGCCAGCTTCTGCAGTTCCACGGCGTCGAAATCACCGGAAGCCGAGAACTGGGCGTGGTTCGCGCCGTAGAAGACCTGGTGGAAGGCCTTCAGATCCTCGACCTTGAGGGCCTTGAGTTCTTCTAGCCGGGTGTCGGGTCCGCGGTAAGCGGCCGGGTGACCGGCGGGATAGGCCTCGAACAGCGGTCCCATGAACTCCATGACCTTGGCCTGGGGCTCGTTGCGCTGAGCTTCGATGCCCGTGGCCTGCTGCTTCACCAGGGTTTCCAGCTCGGAGGCCGGGAAGGCGGGCTCGTGCAGGACTTCGCTGACCAAGCGCAGGGCGGCGGCCAGGTGCTCGCGGGGAACGGTGATCATGGCGTTGGCCGAAGTGGCCGTGCCATTGACCATGACCTGGGCCTTCATCTTGTCGAAGGCATCAGAGATCTCCTGCCGGCTGTGCTTCGTGGTGCCGCGCATGAGCATGGCGCCGGTCAGGGCGGGCACGGCCTTGCGGTCCATCAGCTCGGCTTCGCGACCGAAGCGGAGGGTGAGCTGCACGGAGGCCATGGAGCCCTTGGTCTTCTTGGAGAGGAGAGCGCCCTTCAGGCCGTTGGGCGCGGCGAAACCCACGGTGCGGGTGTCCACGTTCTCGGGGCTGGCGTCGAAGGATTCGCCCTGGACGATGGCTTCCTTGCCCTTGTAGTCCTTCACGGCGGCGGCGACATCCTGGATCGCGGGGATCTCAGTGCGGTCGGGCTTTTCCGTGGGGATGTACTGGGCCAGGGTGCGGTTGCTGGCCTTGAAGGCCATTTCAGCAGCGGCCTGGACCTGGTCGAGCTTGGCGGCCAGGCTCCAGTCGCGGTCGAAGAAGAGGTGGCGCCAGTCACCGGTGGCCATGCTTTCCGTGAGGGCCACGGCCAGGTTCTTGGTGTCGGCGAAGGTCTGATCCACGGCCATGCGGATCTTGGTCTGGGCACGCTCCAGCTCGGTGGCAGTGAAGGGTGTGGCCTTGAGGGTTTCCAGCTCCTTGAGCAGAACCTCCTTGGCCTTTTCCACATCGCCATCCTTGGGCAGTACGGCGCCGAACATCATGAGGCCGGGCTCGGCGGTGCTGAAGGAGATGGGAAAGACCTGGGCGGCCAGTTTGGTTTCCACCAGGGCCTTGTAGAGGCGGCCCGCCGGAGGATCCGTGAGGATCGATGCGGCCAGGTCCAGGTGGCTGCGGCTGGCGTTGAAGCCGGGGGCCGTGTGGTAGCCGACCATGAGCACGGGTGTGCCGCCCACGCGGCGGATGGTGACGCTGCGCTCGCCATCCTGAATGGGATCCAGGGTGTAGGTGCCTTCCAGCTTGCGGTCGGGGTTCTTCAGCACGCCGAAAGTTTGGTTGATTTTGGTCAGGGTCTTGGCCTCGTCGAACTTGCCCGCCACCACGAGGATGGCGTTATCCGGCGCGTAGTACCGGTGGTAGAAGTCCTGGAGGTGCGCCACGTTCACTTTTTCGATGTCCGTGCGGGCGCCGATGGTGGACTTGCCGTAGTTGTGCCAATCGAAGGCCACGGACTGGAGGCGCTGGAGCGTGACGCGGATGGGGTTGTTCTCGCCGTTCTCGAATTCGTTGCGCACCACCGTCATTTCGCCGCTCTTGCCATCCTCGCCCCACAGCGTCTTGGCCGTGAAGTTGCTGTTCTGCATGCGGTCGGCCTCAAGGCCCAGGGCCTTATCCAGATTCGCATCGGTGGCAGGGAAGGAGATGTAGTAGTTCGTGCGGTCGAGGGAGGTGGTGCCATTGAAGTCGCCGCCCAGCTCATTGAGGATGAGGGGAACGTTGGGGCGGCTGGGCGTGCCCTTGAAGACCATGTGTTCCAGCAGGTGGGCCATGCCGGTCTCGCCGTAGTTCTCGTGGCGGCTGCCCACCAGGTAGGTGATGTTGGTGGTGATGGTGGGCTTGCTGGCATCCGGGAAGAGGAGCACGCGCAGGCCATTGGCCAGCCGGTACTCGGTGATGCCTTCGACCGAGGCGCCCTTGACGGGTGCGGTCAGGGCGACGGGCGCCACGGGCTTGGTGGCCTTGCCCTGGGTGGCGACCTTGGCGGGCGCTTTCACCGGCTTGGGGGCATCCCCCGCCACCAGCGCAAAAGCCAGAGCTCCACATAAGGGGAACATGAGTCGACGGGAGAGGGGCATGATGCCTCCAAGCTGTAAAAGATCCCTACGGGGGGAGGCCATCAGCTTACGAGATAAGGAGGGTGAGAATCCTGTTAAAAAATGTTAAGAGCGATATCCCTTCATGATTCCTTCATCTTGACGCATGAGGCGGGCAAGACCACGCTGGCCACTCCCCCGGAGTTCCCATGCGAAGCCTGCTGTTCGTCCTGTTGGCCGTTGCCCTCGGCGCCCAGGCGCCACCCACCGTCTGGACCGCCGAAGCCATGCTCCAGGTGAAGCGCCTGGACAGCCCCCGACCCAGCCCGGATGGGCGGCGCATCGCCTACCTGATTCGAACTGTGCACCTGGGAGCCGACCAGAGTGAGTTCCGAACCCAGATCCACCTGGCCGCCACCGATGGCAGTGGCAGCCGACCCCTGACCTTCGCCGACAAATCCAGCCTCGATCCCCAGTGGAGCCCCGACGGCACCCGGCTGGCCTACCGCAGCGCCCGCGCCGGGAAGATGCAGGTCTGGATGCTGCGCATGGATGGGGGCGAGGCCGAGGCGCTCACCTCGGGCAAGGGCGAGGTCAGCGCCTTCGCCTGGTCGCCAGACGGAAAACACTTGGCCTTCACCATGGTGGACCCCCGCTCGGAGGAGGACGAGAAGCGCGACAAGGCCAAGGATGACCTCCGCTGGCACGAGGAAGGGCCCCGCTTCGCCCGTCTGTACGTGCTGGAACTGGCCGAGGGTGGCCCCTCAAAGGCACCCCGGCTGCTCACGCCCGAACCGCGGCAGGTGACCTCCTTTGACTGGTCACCGGATGGCGCCTCCATCGCCTATGCCCATGTCAAGAGCGCCAAGGCCGATCACTGGACCACCTCCGACATCGGTCTGGTGGACGTGGCCTCCGGCAAGCAGCGGAACCTGGCCACTACGGCAGCCGCCGAGCGGGAACCGCGCTTCAGCCGGGATGGCCAGACCCTCGCGTTCCAGCTCAGCGAGGTACCGCCCCGCTGGCCCACTGCGGACCGCCTGGCGATCCTGACCCTGAGCACCGGCGCGGTGCGGGCCCTGCCACTCACGCCCGATGAACAACCTCACCTCCTGGGCTGGGCAGGCGACGGTCAGCACCTGCTCTTCGCGGAAACCCAAGGCACACGCGGTTCCATCTCCGCCCAGAAGGTCAGCGACGGCAGCCTGGTGCGCTTGGATACCGGCACCTGGACCGTGGCCTCGGGCAGCATGGTGGGCGCGGGAGACTTCGTGACCCTGGATCCCACGGGCCGCCATCTCGCCATCGTGGTGCAATCTTCCACGGAGCCGCCCGCACTGGCCTTCAGCCCCATCGCGGGGTTCAGCCTGAAGGTAGTGGGCCGGCCCAATGCGACCCTGCCGGGCCTGGCCCTGCCTCGCACCGAGGTGATCCGTTGGAAGGGGCCCGATGGCCTGGCGATCGAGGGGCTGCTCAGCTACCCCACCCATTGGAAATCAGGGGAGCGGGTCCCACTCCTGGTCTCGCCCCACGGCGGTCCCACGCAAGTGGCCGGGGAAACCTATGTGGCCATGCCTTCGCAGTATCCCCTGGCGGCCTTCGCAGAGCAGGGTTTCGCCATTCTCCGCACCAACATCCGGGGTTCCTCGGGCTACGGCCGCGCTTACCGCTTCGCCAATGAACAGGACTGGGGCGGCAAGGATTTCCAGGATCTGATGGCGGGCGTGGACCATGTGATCGCCATGGGCGTGGCCGACAAGGATCGCCTGGGCATCCTGGGCTGGAGCTACGGCGGCTTCATGACCAGCTGGGCCATCACGCAGACCCATCGCTTCAAGGCCGCCAGCGTGGGCGCCGGGGTCACCAACCTCATGAGCTTCAACGGCAGCACGGATATCCCCAGTTTCGTGCCCGACTACTTCGGCGGGGACAGCTGGGAGCAGCTGGAGCGCTACCGGGCCCATTCGGCGCTGTTCCAGGTGAAGGGCGTCACCACCCCCACCCTCATCCAGCACTGCGAGGGAGATCAGCGCGTGCCCATCTCCCAGGGCTACGAGCTGTTCAACGCCCTCCAGCGCCAGGGCGTGGAGGTGCGCATGCTGGTGGTGCCCCGGCAAGCCCACGGGCCCACGGAACCTCGCGCCCTGTTGCGACTGGGCGAGGCGAACCTGGACTGGTTCACGGCCAAGCTGAACCCGAAGAAGCCCTGAGCCTCAGGCTTCGAGGAGCGTTCGAAGCCGTTCCTGCCACTCCCGACGCAGATCCTCGAGCCTTAAGCCCTTCCCCTTGTTCGGTGCGCCCTGGAGGAGGCCCTGGGCGCTGGGGTGGGGCAGGGCATGCAGCTCGAAGGCCGGGGCTTCGGGGAGGCGGCCCAGCACCCACTGGGCGCGCTTGCCGAAGGCGACCACCCGGAGGGGTGTGCTTCGTCCCTGGGCCGCGCGGGTCAGTTCGGCCGATAGGCGCGCCAGATTTCCGGGAGCCAGCAGGTCCTTGTTCGAAGGAGCATGGAAATGCTCGCCATCCTTGGTGGGACAGGCGGGATAGGCGTTGCTGAGGGCCGTGCCATGAAGATGCGGCTCCAGGCCCAGGGTCTTGAACCGGGCGCCATCCCAATCGCCCCAGGCGGCTTCGGGTACTTCGGCGCGACCCGTGGCCGCCAGGGCCCGGTAGACCGTGACCCCGGCTCCATCACCCCAGAAGGGAATGCCGGACTGATCGGCGCCGCGGGGGCCTGGCGCCTCGCCAAAGAGCATCACGGAAACGGGCCCTGCTGCCGGGAAGAGGGCGGGGACGGGGTGGCCGTGGATGCGGGGCATGGCAGTGGCTCCTGTGCGAATTCATTCCCATCTCAGCGTGGCTTCGGCGTGGGGTCCGTCTTCCACGCCGAAGCCACGCTGAGCCTTCGGCAACCTTCGGAATCAGCCCCCAAACGACGGTTGCCCCTCTTTCATGAGCGCCGACAGGGCCTTGAACTGAGGGTGGTTCTTGTCGCGGGCCCACTCGAAGGCCACGGACTCGTGGTTGGTGAGGGTGGCTCCGGCGGCGGCCATGCGGTCGAGGGCATGTTTTCGGTACTCCTCGCCCCGGCCGCTGATGCCATCCCAGCAGAGGTGCACCTCGTGACCCGTGCCCAGCAGTTCCAGCACGGTCTGCATGACGCAGACATGCGTTTCCATCCCCGCGATGACGATCTGCCGTTGTTCGGGCCGCAGACCAGGCCGCGCCTGCTGGAGCAGAACCTCGAAGCCCGCGTCGCCACAGCAGCCGAAGGCGGTCTTCTCCAGGAAGAACCTGGGCGTGGTGAGGGCGTCGTAGCCCTCGCGAATGCTCGTCTCCGTGGGGCCGATGCCCTTGGGGTACTGCTCCGTGAGCACCACCGGCACGGCGAACAGGTCCGCCAGCCGTAGGAGCCGGCGGGCCGTCTCCAGCACCAGGGCGGGCCGGTGCACCATGTGCACGAGCTTGCCTTGGAAATCGATGAGCACCAGGATGCTGCGGGAAGAATCGAGTAAGGGCATGGGAGCTCCAGCGAAAGGTTCGAGCGTAGCGTGGCGACTGGCCCGACTTGGACCAGGTGTCCTACCAGACCTTCACGCGCTCTGCGGGGGCCAGGTAGAGCTTCTGCCCTGGCTTCACCTGAAAGGCTTCGTACCAGGCGTCGAGATTGCGCACGGTGGCGGATCGCTCCGCGCCCGGCGCATGGCCATCGGCGAGAACCTGTTGGCGCAGCAGCGGCTCCCGTGTTTTTTCCCGCCAGCTTTGGGCATAGCTGAGGAAGAACTGCTGGTCGCCCGTGAAGCCCTGGATCACCGGGGCGGGCTTGCCGCCCAGGGAGAGCCGATAGGCGTCGAAAGCGGCGGCCAGTCCGGCCACATCGGCGATGTTCTCGCCCAGGGTTTGGCGACCGTTGATATGTAGGCCGGGCAGGGGTTCGTAGGCGTTGAACTGTTTCACCAGCTGATCCCAGGAGGCCTGGAAGTGTTTCAGATCCTCGGGCGTCCACCAGTTGCTGAGCCTGCCGCTGGCATCGAAGAGTGAGCCTGAATCATCGAAACTGTGACTGATCTCGTGGCCGATGGTGGCGCCAGTGGAGCCGTAGTCCAGCACCATGGGCCGCTTGGGGTCGAAGTAGGGCGGCTGCAGGATGGCCGCCGGAAAGTTGAGGGCGTTCATGGCGGGCAGGTTCACGGCGTTCACGGTCTGGGGCGTCATCACCCATTCCGAGCGATCCACGGGCTGGCCCAGCTTGCGCAGGTTGCGGACATAGTCGAAGCGTTCGGCCCGTTCCACGTTGCCAAAGGCATCGCCCGCCACGACCTTCAAACCACTGTAGTCCTGCCAGTGATCCGGGTAGCCCACGCCCACCTTGAGGACGGCGAGCTTGGCCACGGCCTTGGCCTTGGTCTCGGGGGACATCCAATCCAGGTGCTCAATGCGCGCGCGGAAAGCCGCGATGATGTTGACGACCATGGCCTGGGCCCGGGCCTTTTCGGAAGGGGGGAAGAACTTGGCCACATAGGCCTTGCCCACCACCTCCCCCAGGGCCTGGTTGGTGAGGGCCACAGCCGTCTTCCAACGCGCCCGTTGCTGCGTGGTGCCACTCAGCACCTTGCCGTAGAAAGCGAAGGACTGGTCGGCCACGGCCTTGGGGAGAACCTGCGCCCGGCGCTGAATGGCATGGAAGGTGAGGTAGTCCTTCCAGGTGTCGAGGGAGACTTCCGCCGTGAGAGCGGACAGCCCCTTGAAGGCGGCGGGCTGCCAGACCACGAAGACCTCGGGTTGTTTCAGCTCGGCGGCGGCGAAGAAGGTCTCCCAGTCCAGGCCCGGGGCCTTGGTGGTGAAGTCGGCGCGGCGCCAGTGGTTGTTCCCCTTCAGCACATCGCCGGATTCTTCGCGGCCCGCATGCACCTTGGCCATGCGGGTTTCGAGGTCCACCACGCCGACTGCGCGGGTGGCGCCATCAGGTAGGCCCGCGAGTTTCAGCATGGCGCCCACATGGGCGAGGTACTGGGCCCGCACGGCGGCCATGTCCTCGGCTGCCTCCAGGTAGTAGCTGCGGTCGGGCAGGCCCAGGCCGCCCTGGAGGAGGAAGGGCGCGTAGCGGGTGGGATCGTCCAGATCCTGCGCCACCCAGAGGCCGAAGAGGTTCGGCGTGACGTAGTTGGTGGCGTTGAGCACATCCACATCGGCCTGCAAGGTGGTGCCGAGGTAGTGGGCCAAGGCCTTCCGGTCATGGATGGACTGAATGGCCTGAAGGGCGGGCTTCAGGGGCGCCAGGCCCCGAGCCGTGATGGCTTTCTCATTCATGAAACTGGTGAAGTAGTCGCCGATTTTTCGCTGGTCGGAACCCTTGGGTGCCTTCGAAGCCGCTGCGGCCTTGATGAGATCCGCAGTGCGTTTGTCCGTGCGGTCCGACACCTCGTGGCCTACGCCGTAGGAGCCCAGGTCGGCGGGGATCTCCGTGTGCTCCACCCAGGCGCCGTTGGCATGGGTGAAGAAGTCGTCCCCCGGGGCCGTGGCGCGGCCCATGCCAACCAGATCGATGCCCTGGTTCTGGGTTGGAGCCGGTGCGCCGTGCCTGGGTGGGGCCGCCACCAGACTGGAGACGAGCAGACACAGGGCCAAGGGGGAAAGGGGTCGGCGCATGAAAGAACCTCAGAGCCACCCAGCATAAGCCAATGCTGCCGCGCTGAGGTGGGATGCCGAATTATTCATGTTCATTCGAGGCCTCTGCTTAGTCTGTCAGGCCTCGTTCCTCGTACCTCCCCGCCCAAAGCAAGAGGATTACTGAGTCTCTTGAGGACTTCCTATTTCTGAATGTGGAAGGGATAGCTGGCGCGAGAGGACGAGATGCCTATCTTTTTAAAACCACGGGAGAAGGACCATGAGCTGTGAAACACGGGGGGAACGGCGCCAGGCTTCCAAGCCGAGGGATGCCGAAACCCGTGGGGCCATCTGGTCCCTGCAGGGTGGCCTTCGGCTGCCCAACCTGCTGGAGGCGACCCCCCTGGTGGTGGGGGATCCTGCCCACCCCGCGCGACTGAGGGCTTCGGATCTGGAGGACCCCCAGGGCTTCCATTCGAGGCTGACGGCCTGGCTGCTGCGACAGGGGTGATCAGCCGCAGAGGACCGTGCCCCCGTTCACGTTCAGCACTTCACCCGTGATGGCGGCGGCCCAGGGGCTGAGGAGGAAGGCCACGGGGCCCGCCAAATCCTCGGCTTCGGGGATGCGGCCCAGCGGGAAGGCGGCGGCGATGCGGGCCCGCTGAGCGGAATCCGTGCGCAGGGCCGAGGCGCTCATGTCCGTATCCACCCAACCCGGCGCCACGGCGTTCACGCGGATGCCATGGGAGCCCAGTTCGGGCGCCAGGGACTTCACCAGGGAGATGACGGCGCCCTTGCTGGCGGCATAGGCTCCGTGGCCGGATTCGCCGCGCTGTCCTGCGGTGCTGGAGAGCAGCACCAGGTTGCCGCCCCCGGCCCGCTTGAGGGCGGGGATTACTTCGGCGTTCCAGCGGAAGAGGCCCGTCACGTTGGTTTCCAGGATGTCCAGCAGCACGCTCTCATCCTCCAATTCCGCAGGCGTGGCAGCCCAGATGCCGGCATTGCCCACGAAGGCATCCAGCCCGCCCCAGGCTGCTTCCACGCTGGCCACGGCCACCTGGGCATCGGCCCTGAGGCGCTGATCGGCGCGAATGGCCAGGGTGGTCTGGCCCCATTCCGTCAGTTCCGATTGCAGGCGCAGCGCTTCGTCCTCGTGCCGCAGGTAGGTGAAGGCCACCTTGGCGCCGTGCCTAGCGAGGAGGCGCACGGTGGCGGCGCCGATGCCGCGGCTGCCGCCGGTGACGAGCACACGAAGGCTGGAGAGGCCGAGGGTCATGAGGGCTCCTGTGCATCGAGCACACAGCGGTCGTGAAGGCGGGGGATCAAGTCACCCAGCCGGGATTCGGGAACGAGGAAGGCGATGGACACGGTGCTGCTGCCGGTGAGGAGGCCGCCCACGGGCTCCTGCCCCAGGGCGCCCAGGTGGCGCAGGGCCGCCACAGGATCGGCTCGCAGGCCTTCGCCCACCAGGGCCACCACGGCCCAGCCGGATTCGCAGGTGACGCCTGAAGCGGCGAGCGTGCCGAGCACTTCGGCCGCAGCGTGGGTCTCGGGGCGCACCGCAAGCAGGGTACCGGCCGGGCTGGAGATCAAGCCGAAGCGTAGGGCGCCTGCTTCCTCCAGGCTGCGGGCCGCTTCCAGTGGTGGCTCCAGTCCGGCAGAGGCGGGAAAGCGCAGGAGGCTGATGCCTTCCTTGTAGGCCACGGAGGTCACCGCGCCGGCGGGTCGGGCCGGAGGATGGGGCAGGATTTCCGTGCGGGAGGCGCCGGGCCGCAGCGTGTTGGCCACCACCAGGCGAAAGCCCGCCCGGCCTCCAGGCGCCAGCGAATCCGCGTGCAGCACCTTGGCGCCGAAAGCGCTGAGGGCTTCGGCTTCGCCCAGGCTCATCTGGGGGATGGGCCGCGCTTCCTTCACCAGGCTGGGATCAGCGGTGAGGACGCCATCCACATCGGTCCAGATCTGCACCTCGCTGGCATCGAGGGCTTCACCCAGCAGGGTGGCGCTGGTGTCCGAGCCGCCCCGGCCCAGCGTGGTGCTGATGCCCTCGGGTGAGGACCCCAGGAACCCCTGGGTCACCCACAGGGCGCCACCCGCGAAGGCTTCGCGCCAAGGCGCTCCGGCCCTGCGGATGTCGTCGAGCAGGGGCCGGGCCTTGCCGAAGCGGGCATCGGTCTTCATGACCTCGCGCACATCCTGGAAGACGCCGCCGAAGCAGAAGGCCGCCAGGTTGGCCGACAGCGTTTCGCCCACGGCCAAGGCCGCGTCGAGCGCGCGGGGCGTGGCTTCGCCCAGCATGGCCATGCCGGTCAGGAGTTGTTCCAACCTGGCGAAGAGGGGAGCCCAGGCCGTTGCCACGGCCTGGGTGAGGCCGAGTTCCTCGGCCACGATCTGGTGGCGTGCTTGGAGGTCAGCCAAGCGGGCCTGAGCTGCGGGCAGATCGCCGCGACCTGCTGCGGAACAGGCATCGATGATTTGATCCGTGGTGCCCCTCAAGGCCGATACCACCACCAGGCCGCCCCTGGGCAGCTCATCGCGGACGATGGCCGCCGCGCGGAGGAGTGCCTCGGCGTTGCCCACGGAACTTCCGCCGAATTTGAGAACTTTCAACGTCATGCCTCTCCTCCTTCCGCCGTGGGACGGCCCAGATCGAAGGGTGCCTCCTGGTAAACGAAGTAGTTCAACCAGTTCGAAAAGAGCAGATTGGAGTGACCGCGCCAGCGCACCACGGGCTCCCGCGAGGGATCGTCGCCTGGGAAGTAGTTCTGCGGGATGCCGATGGCGAGCCCCTTGCCGAGATCCCGCGCGTACTCGCCCTGCAGGGTGCAGGGGTCGTATTCGGAATGGCCGGTGACGAAGACGTGGCGACGGTCCGCCGACTGCACCAGGTATACCCCGGCCTCGTCGGATTCGGCGAGCAGCGTCAGCCGCGGGTCGCGGAGGATGTCCTCGCGCCGGGTTTCCGTGTGGCGGGAGTGGGGCGCGAAGAAGACATCATCGAAGCCCTGCACGATACGCTCGTTGTGAACCTTCAGCGTGTGAGAGAAAACGCCGAACTTCTTGTCCTGCAGGGGGAACTTGGGCACGCCGTAGTAGTGGTAAAGCCCGGCCTGGGCGCCCCAGCAGATGAAGAAGCAGGAGAAGACGTTCGTTTTCGCCCAGTCCAGCAGCTCGGTCAGCTCAGGCCAGTAGTCCACGTCTTCGAAGGGCAGCGTCTCCACTGGTGCACCGGTGATGATGAGGCCGTCGAAGGACTGGTGGCGCACCTCCGCGAAGGACACGTAGTGTTCTAGCAGGTGTTCGGCGGAGGTGTTCTTCGAGGTGTGCGACGACATGTGCAGCAGCGTGACCTCCACCTGCAAGGGCGTGTTGCCGAGCAGGCGGAGGAGCTGGGTTTCCGTGGCCACCTTGGTGGGCATCAGATTGAGGATGGCGATGCGCAGGGGCCGAATGTCCTGCTGCAGGGCGCGGCGTTCCTCGATGAGGAACACGTTTTCCGCTTCAAGGATGCCTCTGGCGGGGAGGGATTCGGCGATCTTGACGGGCATCGGACTACGCCTTCGAAAGGGCTGATTCCAAATCTTCGATGAGATCGCCGATGTGCTCAAGGCCCACGGACAGACGGATGAGATCTTCGGTGACGCCCGTGGCTTCGCGCTCGGCGGCCGACAGCTGCGCGTGGGTGGTGCTGGCTGGGTGAATGATGAGGCTCTTGGCATCGCCCACATTGGCCAGGCGCGAGAAGAGCTGCACGCCGTTGATGACGGCTTTGCCGGCTTCCAGGCCGCCCCCAACCCTTGAGGGCTTCACCCCGAAGGTGAGGATGCCGCCGAAGCCCGCGCCCTTGCGGAAGTACTTCGACGCCGAAGCGTGGTTCACATTGCTGGGCAGGCCGGGGTAGTTCACCCAGGCCACCTTGGGATGCTGCTCCAGCCACTGAGCGATGGCGAGGGCGTTCTCACCGTGGCGCTGCAGGCGCAGGTGCAGGGTTTCGACGCCCTGGAGGATGAGGAAGGCGTTGAAGGGGCTGATGGCCGCGCCGGTATCGCGCAGGCCCTCGATGCGGGCCTTGGTGATGAAGGCGGCGGGACCCGCGAGATCGGCCAGCACGGCGCCGTGGTAGGCGGCGAAGGGTTCGGTGAATTCGGGGAACTTGCCGTTCTTCCAATCGAAGGTGCCGCCATCCACGATGACGCCCGCCACCGATGTACCGTGGCCGCCCAGAAATTTCGTGGCGCTGTGAACGACGATGTTGGCCCCCAGCGCGAGGGGGTTCAACAGGTAGGGGCTGGGCAGGGTGTTGTCCACGATGAGGGGGATGCCCGCCGCCTTGGCGATGGCCGCGATGGCTTCGAACTCCGGCACATCCAGCTTGGGATTGCCCAGTGCCTCGATGTAGATGGCGCGGGTCTTCGGCGTGATGGCGGCGCGGAAGGCCTCGGGCTTCGTGGAGTCCACGAAGGTGGTGGTGATGCCGTTGCGAGGCAGGGTGTGGTGCAGCAGGTTGTAGGTTCCACCGTAGAGGTTATCGCCCGCCACGATGTGATCGCCGCCGCGCAGCAGGGTGTTGAGCGTGAGCGTGATGGCCGCCTGGCCCGAAGCCACGGCTAGGCCCGCGATGCCGCCCTCCAGCTGGGCCACACGCGTTTCCAGCACGGCCTGCGTGGGGTTCATGATGCGGGTGTAGATGTTGCCCGGCACTTCCAGATTGAAGAGCGCGGCGCCATGTTCCGCCGAGTCGAACACGTAGCTCGTGGTCTGGTAGATGGGCACGGCCCGGCTCTTGGTGTCGCTGTCCGCGACCTGGCCGCCGTGAAGGGCGATGGTTTCGAAGTTGGGTCTGCGGGTCGTGATGTCGGTCGCGCTCATGGCGGCTCCTGAAAGTGGGGTGAGAAAGCCGAGGCTTTGTCGTCCAAGCAAGTCCAGGAAGTTCAAAAACACGAAGGGGCCCGATGTCTCGGGCCCCTTCGGCATGTTGTCAGTCTCGACACAGCTCGACATCTCTCCGCAATCATTCGATTACGGCAGGAATTGGCACCTTGCTTTCGCAGGTTGCCAAGGTTTCATAGGGCCCGTCCCTCCACCTTTCTGGATAACTCGCTATGGAACTGACAAAGATCTCGTACGAACATCAAGTGTGGCACATCCCCGTTTCGGGTCAAGGGACCCAGGCTCTTTCCCGCCAGGAGAATCGCATGACTGAGTGGCACCGATCTGTCTGCCCCTTCGACTGTCCAGATGCCTGCGGGATGCTCGTGGAAGTCGAGGGTGAGCGGGCCCTGTCCGTGAAGGGTGACCCCGACCACTTCTTCAACCAGGGCACCCTTTGTCCCAAGATGGCCCACTACGAACGCAGCGTACACGCGGATGCACGGCTCAAGACGCCGCTGCGGCGGGTGGGCCCCAAGGGCGCGGGCGCCTTCAAGCCCGTGTCGTGGGATGAAGCCCTGGATGAAATCGCCGAACGATGGAAGGACATCGTGAATCGCTTCGGCGGCGAGGCCATCCTGCCCTATTCCTACGCCGGCACCATGGGCCTCGTCCAGCGCAACGCGGGTCATCCCTTCTTCCACCGCCTGGGCGCCTCGCGCCTGGATCGCACCATCTGCACCCCCGCGAAGGGCGCAGGTCAGGCCGCCGTGTTGGGCAGCACGCCGGCGCCTGAACCCGAGGCCGTGTTGGGCGCGGATCTGGTGGTGCTTTGGGGGATCAACGCCCTGGCCACCAACCTCCACGGCTTTCAGTTCGTTCGCGAGGCACGGCGGCGCGGCGCCAAGGTATGGGCCATCGAAACCTACCGCACG
Source organism: Acidobacteriota bacterium (assembly GCA_043775845.1). Classification (GTDB taxonomy): domain Bacteria; phylum Acidobacteriota; class Holophagae; order Holophagales; family Holophagaceae; genus Geothrix. The sequence continues at coordinate 67,959 of JAYVRY010000069.1, read as the reverse complement.
GGGACCACGGATCACGCCGATCATGTTCTGTTGGTCCGCCCTGGTACCGATGGTGTTCTGGCCGCTGGCGTGATGCACCTCCTGCAATCGATGGGGGCTCTCGATCTCGCCTTCCTTGAGCAGCACGTCCTGGGCTTCGAGGCCTTCGCGCGGGACGTGCTCCCCCAGTTCCCACCGCTGGTGGTGGCAGCGAAAACAGGTGTCGACGAGACCGCGCTGCGCGCCTTCACGGACGCCTACGCCGCCGCTGCCAATTCGCAGATCCAGCTGGGCAATGGCATCACCCGCTACGGCAACGGCGCCATGACCACGCGCCTCATCCTCTGCCTACCCGCGCTGGTGGGCGCGTATCTCAAGCCTGCGGGCGGGGCCTTCCTGGGCACGTCCACCAGCGGTGCCTTTCCCCTGCAGAAGCTCCTGCGGGAGGACTTCCAGGCCAAGCCCACACGCATGGTGAACATGAACCGCCTGGGCGAGGTGCTGGATCCTGCGGCCTCGCTACCCGTGAAGTCGCTTTACGTCTACGCCTCCAACCCGGCGGCGGTGGCGCCGGATCAGAACGCCGTGCGGGCCGGGCTGCTGCGCGAGGATCTCTTCACCGTGGTTCACGAGCGCTTCCTCACGGACACGGCCACCTATGCGGATCTGGTGTTGCCCGCGACCAGTTCACTGGAGCATCCGGACCTCTACCGCTCCTACGGCCACCACGGCATCCAGCGGGTGAAGGCGGCCATCTCGCCCGTGGGGGAGAGCCGCTCGAACTGGGCCACCTTCCAGGCCCTCGCGGCGCGCATGGGTTTCGGCGAGCCCATCTTCAGCCAGAGCGCCGACGAGATCATCGACACCCTGCTGGCGGGAGATAGCCCTTGGTTCCAGGGCCTCGACCGCACCGCGCTGGGGGAAGGCCGCACCATCCGCTTGAAGGTCCCGAACCTGCCGCCACCCTTTGGAACCCCCAGCAGCAAAGTGGAGATTCTCAATGCGCGCGAAGCCGACCCCTTGCCGCATCCCATCGCCTGCCATTCCGAAGGTGATCCGCATCCGCTGGCCCTGATGACGGCGCCCTCCCTCTTCAGCCTGAACAGCACTTTCATGGAGCGGGAGGATCTGCCGGCGCGGAAGATCGCTTCGACAATCCGGCTGTCACCTGCGGATGCAGCGGAGCGCGGCATCACCACTGGCGACGAAGTCACGGCCTTCAATGATCGCGGCGAGGTGCACCTCGTGGCGGAGGTCACGGATCGCGTGCCCAAGGGCCTGGCCGTGGTGGAGGGTGTGGCCTGGTCGGCCTTCTCCAAGGACCGCGCCACCGTCAACGCCCTCACCAGCCAGCGCCTCACGGATCGTGGCGGCGGCAGTACCTTTTACGACAACCGCATTGATGTGCGGAAGGCAGACGTCTAGATTCCGCTCAGATCACCCAGTCATCTCCCGCAGCCCTGGGTGCAGTATCAGGGAAGAGATCCATGCGTTTGGGTTTTACGTAGATTTGCTGGCCCACCTTGAGCCCCAACTGGCTGAGCTCATCGCTGGAGAGGTGGGCTTCCAGGTCGGAGTCGTCGTGGCGGGCGGAGAGGCGCACCCGCGCCAGGGGCCCAAGTGCTTGAATGCGCGTGATGGTGGCGGGCAGGGCGCCGGGACTGGTCGCCAAGGCGAGATCCAGGTCGTGGGGGCGCAGGAAGCCCTCCATGCGGGAACCTTCGGCGTGGGTGGGATCGCCCAGGGCCACGGAGGCTTCACCCACCTGGAACTGGCCATCGCGAATGCGGCCACGGAAGCGGTTCACCTGGCCGATGAACTGGTAGATGAAGGGCGTGGCGGGCTTTTCGTAAACTTCCTGGGGCGTGCCGTCCTGTTCGATGCGGCCTTGGTTCAGCACCACGATGCGGTCGGCCACTTCCATGGCCTCTTCCTGATCGTGGGTGACAAATACTGACGTGAGCCCCGTCTGCTCGTGGAGGCGGCGCAGCCACTGGCGCAGCTCCACGCGCACCTGGGCGTCCAGGGCGCCGAAGGGTTCGTCCAACAACAACACTTCCGGCTCGATGGCGAGTGCGCGAGCCAGGGCCACGCGCTGGCGCTGGCCGCCGCTGAGTTCATCGGGCATGCGGTGGCCGGCCCAGTCCAGGTGCACCATGGCGAGCACCTTCTGCACGCGAGCCTGGATCTCGGCCTTGGAAGGCCGCTGCCAGCGGGGCCGCACACGCAGTCCGAAGGCCACGTTCTCGAAGACCGTGAGGTGGCTGAAGAGGGCGTAGTGCTGGAAGACGAAGCCCACCTTCCGCTGGGTGTGAATGGATGGTTTGGCGTCGCCGTGGATGCGCACACCGCCGCTATCGGGCGACTCCAGGCCCGCGATGATGCGCAGCAGGGTGGTCTTGCCCGAACCCGAAGGGCCCAGCAGGGCCACCAGTTGGCCCTCGGGGATGGCGAGGGTGACGTCCTGCAGGGCGGCGAAGTTGCCGAAGCGTTTGGAGACGGAATCGATGTGGATGCTCATGGGGTGGTCTCTTGTTTCAAACTCAGGTCGCGGCGGCGTTCGGCGAAGGCCTTGAGGGCCAGGGTGACGAGGGCCAGCAGGCTGAGGGCGGAGGCGCAGGCGAAGGCGGCCACGAACTGGTACTCGTTGTAGAGGGCTTCGATGTGCAGGGGCAGGGTATTGGTCTCGCCGCGAATGTGGCCCGACACCACGCTCACGGCGCCGAACTCGCCCATGGCGCGGGCGCTGCAGAGGATCACGCCGTAGAGCAGGCCCCACTTCACCGAAGGCACGGTCACCTTCCAGAAGGTCTGCCAGCCGCTGGCGCCCAGCATGCGCGCGGCTTCCTCCTGATCGCGGCCCTTGGCCAGCATCACCGGCGTGAGTTCGCGCGCCACAAAGGGGAACGTGACGAAAGTGGTGGCCAGCACGATGCCCGGCGTGGCGAAGAGCACCTGGACATCATGGTCTTGGAGCCAGGGGCCGAACCAACCCTGGGCGCCGAAGAGCAGTACGAAGACGAGGCCCGAGATCACGGGCGATACCGCGAAGGGCAGGTCGATGAGGCTGGTGAGGAGGTTGCGTCCCCTGAAATCGAACTTGCCCAGCAGCCAGGCCGCACTGAGCCCGAAGGCCGTGTTGAGGGCCACCGCGAGGCCCGTGGCCAACAGTGTGAGCCGAATGGCATGCCAGGTTTCCGCATCCTCGAAGGCCTTGAAATAGGCGGCGGCGCCCTGTTTGAAGGCTTCCGTGAACACGGCGGCCAGGGGCACCAGGAGGAAGAGTGTCAGGTACGCCAAGGCGATCAACGTGACGGTCCAGCGGACCCCCGCGCTTTCCCTGCGGGCCAGGTTCAAGTGAGGCTGCCTAGCCACGGGCGGCCCCCTTCCGGGGTTTGGGGGCGAGCCGGTTGATGAGGAAGAGCAGCACGAACGAGATCGCCAGCAGGAGGGTGGCGATGGCCGTGGCGCCCAGGTAGTCGTACTGTTCGAGCTTGCTGATGATGAGCAGGGGCGGGATCTCCGTGCGGAAGGGCAGGTTGCCGCTGATGAAGACCAAGGAACCGTACTCGCCCAGGCTGCGGGCGAAGGCGAGCGTGAAGCCCGAGAGCAGGGCGGGCGCGAGATGAGGGAACACCACATGACGCAAGGTCTGGAAGCGGCTGGCGCCCAGGCAGGCCGCAGCCTCCTCCTCCTGGGCGTCCAGCTCCTCCAGCACCGGCTGCACCGTGCGCACCACGAAGGGCAGGCCGATGAAGGTGAGGGCCACCAGCACGCCCAGCGGCGTGTAGGCCACCTTGAAGGGCAGCAGGTGGCCGATCCAGCCCTCGGGTGAGTAGATCTTCGTGAGCGCGATGCCCGCCACCGCCGTGGGCAGGGCGAAGGGCAGGTCCACCAGGGCATCCACCAGCTTGTGGCCGGGAAAGGTGTAGCGCACCAGCACCCAGGCCACGAGCACACCGAAGCCCAGGTTCAGCAGGGCGCCCCCGAAGCTGGCCAGGAGGCTCAACCGCAGGGAGGCCACCACCCGGGGGTCCGACACCGCGTGCCAGTACTGTCGCCAGGTGGCGCCGCTGGCCTTGGCCACCAGGGCGGCCAAGGGCAGCAGCACAATGACGCTGAGGTAGCTCAGCGTGAGCCCCAGGCTGAGGCCGAAGCCCGGGAGGGAGCGGTGGGCACTGGCCATGGAGCTTCCTATCGCCGAATGGTGAGCTGGTCGAAGAGGCCCCCATCCTTGAAGTGGATCTCGTGGGCCTTCTTCCAGCCGCCGAAGGCCTCATCCACCGTGAACAGCTTCAGTTTGGGAAAGAGATGGTCGGCGGCGTTGGCGGCCCTTTCCAACCGGGGCCGGAAGTGGTGCTTGGCCACGATGCGCTGACCCTCTTCCGTGTAGAGGTAGCCGAGGTAGGCCTTGGCGATGGTGGCCGTGCCGCGCTTGGCCACCACCTTGTCCACCACCGCCACCGGGGGCTCCGCCAGCACGCTCACGCTGGGCACCACAATGTCGAACTTGTCCTTGGTGGCGCCGTCGAGGGCCAGGAAGGCTTCGTTTTCCCAGGTCACCAGCACATCGCCGATGCCGCGCTCGATGAAGGTGGTCGTGCTTCCCCGGGCGCCGGAATCCAGCACGGTGACGTTCTTGTAGAGCGCTGTGATGTAGGCCTTGGCCTTGGCTTCGTTGCCGCCGGGTTGGCGCAAAGCCTGACCATAGGCGGCCAGGTAGTTCCAGCGCGCGCCGCCGCTGGTCTTGGGGTTGGGCTGGATCACCCCCACGCCGGGGCGCGCGAGATCGTTCCAATCGTGGATGCCCTTGGGATTGCCCTTTCGCACGAGGAACAGGATGGTGGAGGTGTAGGGTGTGCTGTTGTTCGGTAGCTTCTTCTGCCAGTCCGGAGCTAGCAGGTGCCCCTTTTCAGCCAGGGCGTCGATGTCGTAGGCGAGGCCCAGGGTGACCACATCGGCGGGCAATCCATCGATGACGGCGCGGGCCTGCTTGCCACTGCCGCCGTGGGATTGGTTGATGCTGACCTTCTGGCCGGTCTTGGCTTGCCACTGCTTGGCGAAGGCGGCGTTGACGTCTTGGTACAGCTCCCGTGTGGGATCGTAGGACACGTTGAGGAGTTTCATGTCCTGGGCTTGAAGGGCGAAGGCGAGGGTAAAGAGGGTGATGCGGGTGAGTGAGTTCATGGGGATCTACTCGGCGCCGCGGATGAACCCCGCAGCCACGGTGGCGTGCGTGGTCTCGTCCACGAGGATGAAGGCGCCCGTGGTGCGGCTTTCCAGGTAGGCATCCGCGGGGAGCGGCTGCTGCAGTTTCAGGCTGAGGCGGGCGATGTCATTCATGGCGAGCTGGGTTTCCTGCTCGCGCTGAAGAGTGTTCAGATCCAGGCGTTGGGCCGTTCCGTTCAGAAGAGTGCGGGTCTCGCGGCTCCCGTGGCGCAGGAGATAACGGCCACCGGCGCGCGAGGGTGTTTCGGACAGCCAGCAGAGATCCACATCGAGGGTGCGGGCCGAGACCGGCGGGCGGCCTGCTTCAGCCAGCAGGTCGCCGCGCGAGATGTCGAGGTCGTCCTCCAGCTCCAGCGTGATGCTCTGGCCGGCGAAGGCTTCCGCAAGGCGTTGCTCGCCCAGATGCAGGGCCTTCACGCGGCTGGTCTTGCCCGAGGGCAGCACCGTGAGGGCGTCACCCACCTTGACGCGGCCTGCGGCGATGCGCCCCGCGTAGCCGCGGAAATCCTGATGGGGCCGGATAACCCACTGCACGGAGAGCCGGAAGGGCAGGTCCTGGCGGCCATCTTCCAGGGCGGCGGATTCCAGCAACTCGATGAGGGTGGGCCCTTTGTACCAGCTCAAGTTCTCGCCGCGATCCACCACGAGATCACCCGCCAAAGCTGACAGGGGCAGGAAGGTGAGATCCGCCACGCCCAGCTCATGGGCGAAGGCCAGTAACTCGGTGCGGATGCGCTCGAACACGGACTGATCGTAGCCCACGAGATCCATCTTGTTGACCACCACCACCAGGTGCTGGATGCCCACGAGGTGCGCCAGGGTGAGGTGGCGCCGTGTTTGCGTGAGCACGCCCTTGCGGGCATCCACGAGAATGAGGGCCAGGTCTGCGGTGCTGGCGGCGGTGACCATGTTGCGCGTGTACTGCTCGTGGCCGGGGGCGTCGGCGATGATGAAGCTGCGCGTGCCGGTGCTGAAGTAGCGGTAGGCCACATCGATGGTGATGCCCTGTTCGCGCTCGGCCTGCAGGCCGTCCGTGAGGAGGCTCAGGTCCACCTCGGCGTGGCCGCGCTTCCTGCTGGTGCGCTCGATGGCCTGCAGGGCGTCGGCGAGAATGGCTTTGCTGTCGTAGAGCAGGCGGCCGATGAGGGTGCTCTTGCCGTCGTCCACGCTGCCGCAGGTGAGAAAGCGGAGGACGCCGAGGTTTGCCATGAGCGAGGGGGGACCGCCCGCTCCCTTCGGTCGCTCTCCAGCTATCGCACGCTCCGCTGGAGCGTGCTCCCGCTTGCTTTCGCGCGCGGAGCTGGAGCCTCTGTCCCCCCTCGTACTCCCCACGTCTGCGCCGGTGGGAAGGCCTGGGGTAGGGGTCGGAGTCGGTGTGGTGGTGGCCATCAGAAGTAGCCCTCCTTCTTGCGCTGTTCCATGGAGGCTTCGCTGGTCTGGTCGTCGAGGCGCGTGGCGCCCCGCTCCGTGAGTTCGGTGGTGGCAGTTTCGAGGAGGATCTCTTCCACCGTGGTGGCCGTGCTGCGCACGGGGGCCGTGCAGGTGATGTCGCCCACGGTGCGGAAGCGCACGGAGAGCCGCTGCACGTCATCACCCGGCTTCGCAGGCGTGAGGGGCGTGACAGGCACCAGGGCGCCATCCTTGCGCACCACCACCTCGCGCTCGTGGGCGAAGTAGATGCTGGGCAGGTCCAGGTCTTCGCGCTCGATGTACTGCCACACATCCAGCTCGGTCCAGTTGGAGATCGGAAAGGCGCGGATGTTTTCGCCGGGGTCGATGCAGGCGTTGTAGAGGTCCCACAGCTCGGGCCGCTGATTCTTGGGATCCCACTGGCCGAAGGCATCGCGGAAGGAGAAGATGCGTTCCTTGGCGCGGGCCTTCTCCTCGTCGCGCCGCGCCCCGCCGATGCAGGCGTCGAAGCCGAATTCGGCGATGGCATCCAGCAGGGTCACGCTCTGGTGGCGATTGCGGGCCTCCAGCGGGGACTTCAGCACGATGCGGCCCTGCAGAATCGCATCCTCCAGGCTGCGCACGATGAGCCGCTCGCCCAGTTCCGCGGCGCGCTGGTCGCGGAAGGCGAGCACCTCCTCGTAGTTGTGGCCTGTGTCGATGTGCATCAGGGGGAATGGGAAACGGCCGGGGCGGAAGGCCTTTTCGGCGAGCCGCAGCAGCACGAGGCTGTCCTTGCCGCCGCTGAAGAGCAGGACGGGGTTGGCGCACTGGCCCGCCACTTCGCGCAGGATGTGGATGGCTTCAGCTTCGAGCCAGTCGAGGTGGGTGAGTGCTCGTGTGAGGGATGGCGTGGTGACGGTCATCGCGTTTCCTGAGTGGTCTTCACGTGCAGTCCGCATTCCTTGTGTTCGGGGGCTTCCCACCACCAGCGGCCCGCACGGATGTCTTCGCCGGGCGCGATGGCGCGGGTGCAGGGGGCGCAGCCGATGCTGGGAAAGCCTTGGTCGTGGAGTGGGTTATAGGGCACGTCGTGGGCCCGCACGTGAGCCCAGGTCTGTTCGAGGCTCCAATCGGCCAGGGGGTTGATCTTGAGGATGCCGCCGTGGGCGTTGTCGAGCTCGAAGTGCTCCAGGCCCGTGCGGGTGACGGCCTGATCGCTGCGCAGGCCGGTGATCCAGGCATCTGCGCCCGCCAGCGCCCGCGAGAGCGGTTCGAGTTTGCGCACGGCGCAGCAGGCCTTCCGCAGTTCCAGGCTTGCGCAAAAGGCGTTGGGGCCGTGGTTGTTCACGAAGGCTTCCACCGCCTCGAAGCGCGGAAAGTAGGTTTCGATGGCGAGGCCGTAACGCTCCCGGAGGGCGGCCAGCGTGTCGTAGGTCTCAGGGTTCAGGCGGCCCGTATCGAGGAAGAAAATGCGGGGCGGCTTGGGCAACCGCGAGAGGAGATCGACCACCATCACGTCTTCCAGGCCCAGGCTGCAGGCGAAGGCCAGATGATCGCCAAAGGCTTCCGCGGCGTAGGCCAGCACCTGTTCGGCGGAGGCATCCTGGAAGCGGGCGTTGAGATCCATGACCTCGTGCAGGGCCGGGCGGGTCATGGCTGCACCGCCAGCTGTTCGCGGAGCGTGTCCAATCCCACACGGTGGGCGAATTCGCCCAGGCCTTCGCCGCTTTGGCCCTCGGTTTTCCAAAGGGTGAAGAGCTGATCCAGCAGCGGCCCGAGGGCTTCGATGGATACTTTCTGCATGACCTCCCGGGCCAGGCGCGTGCCCTCCGCGTTGCCGCCGAGGTAGAGGGCGTACTTGCCGGGGGTCTGGCCCACGAGGGCGAATTCGGCGGCGTAGGGGCGTGAGCAGCCATTGGCGCAACCGGCCACGCGGAACACGGGCGCGCGGTCCGCGAGGCCGTGGTCTTCGAGGCGGGATTGGATGAGTTCCAGGAGTTCGGGCAACGCGCGTTCCGCCTCGGTGATGGCCAGGCCGCAGTAGGGCAGGGCTACGCAGGCCAGGGCCCGGTCGAAGAGGGGCGCGGGGCTGTGGACATCGAGGCCTTGGTTCTTGAAGCGCGTATCCACCTCGGCCTTGGCGGATTCGGGAAGGCCGATGAGGATGGCGTCCTGATCCGGCGTGAACTGCACGGCCAGCTGATGGCGCTCCACCAGTTCGCGCAGGGCGGCCTTGAGGGGACCCGTCACGCGGCCCGAAAGCGTGTGCAGACCCAGGGCCCAGGTGCCGTTCGTGCGGGCCAGCCAGCCCAAGGTAGAGCGGGTCTGCCAGTGGGGCAGATCCCGATCGAGGAAGACCAGACCGGCGCGGGTTTCAACTTCGGTGCGGAACCAGGCCAGCCCCCGCTGTTCGATAACGTATTTGAGGCGGGCCCGCTTTCGGTCGCCGCGGTTGCCATGATCTCGGTGGACGCCCACCACGGCCTCGGCCACCCGGAGCGCCGCATCCGCGGGAATCCAGCCCAGCAGATCCGCCAGGCGGGGGAAGGTGGTGGGGTCGTTGTGGGTCATGCCCATGCCGCCGCCCGCCAGCACGAAATAGCCATCGAGGGCGCCACCCTTCAGCGTGGCGGCGAAGGCCAGATCGTTGGTGTAGACATCCACGGCGTTCTCGCCCGCCAGCGTGACGGCCATCTTGAACTTGCGAGGCAGGTAGGTGTCGCCGAGGAGCGGTTCTTTCTCGATGGCGTCGTCCACCTTCTCGCCATCCAGCCAAACCTCAGCGTAGGAATGGGAGTGGGCCCGGAAGTGATCCGAAAGTTGCAGCGCGAGGGCATCCAGCTGGGCCAGATCGGCGCGACCCCAGGGATTGGGAGCCTGGGTCACGTTGCGCACCACGTCGCCGCAGGCACCCTGGGTGGTTTGCAGGGCCGCCTGCAAGGCCTGCAGGGTGGCCCGGGCGTCGCCTTTCACGATGCCGTGCAGTTCCAGGCTCTGACGGGTGGTGATGCGCAGGCTGCCATCGCCGAAGGTGTCGGCGATGCGGTCCCAGGCCAGATACTGCGCGGCTTCGAGGCGTCCGCCGGGAATGCGGCCGCGCACCATGAGCACGGGATGCTTGGGGGTCTCGGGCGCCTTGTCCCGGTTCTTCTGCTGGTAGAGGCCATGGAACTTCAGCAGCGTTTGTGAATCCTGACTGAAGCCTTCGGCGGGGCCATCCAGCTCTTCGGACAAGGTGCCACGAAGGTGCTGGGACGCGCGCTTGAGGGCCTCGACGGGATGCTCAGGGGTGGCTTGGGTGGACATCGCGGGACTCCGGAGTGCGGTCGGGCTTTGGAAAATAGATCGAGCGGAAATCATCGAGGAGCTGGAGGAGGGCGCGGCTGCGAACATCGGGAGGCAGCTGCTTGGCGTGTTCACGAAGATTCACGAGGGTTTGCAAATCGGGATCGTGCTCAGGGATCAGGTCTTCCAGGGCTAGGCGCAAGGCGCGGGAAAGTCCGGCGAAGGCGCCTTCGGTGGAGATGGCCAGGGTCCAGGGACCGCGACGGAAGGTGCTGGCAAAGAAGGCATCGCAGGAGGGGGGATCGTCCACGGCGTTGATCCAGATGCCCCGGCTGCGGCAGAGGGCGGCGATGGTGGCGTTGGCTTCGGGATCGTTGGTGGCGGCGATGACCAGGTGGATGCCGTTCAGATCGCCGGGCTCAAAGGGGCGCTCCTGGAGCGACACCGCAGGGCCTTCGGCTTCCTCGCGGAAGGCATGGGAGAAGTGGATGGCCACGGCGCGAAGGGTTGCGCCCGTCGGCAGCAGCGTGCGGAGCTTAGCCTGCGCGACGCTTCCGCCCCCCACGAGCAGCACTGGCTTCCCCTTCAAATCCAGAAACAGCGGCAGCAGGGTCATGGGTTTCGGCCTGGAAGGAATCGGATGGGAGGGAGAGGACTCGGTGGCGGATGGCGGCGCCCAGGTAGACCAAACCCGGACCGTGGGTGCGACAGCGCACATGGCCTTCGGCGGCGAGGCGCAGGGTGGAGAGGGTGGTGGTTTGTCCCGCGCAGCAGGCCTTTTCCACCAGGGCGAGAGGCAGATCCGGCGGGGCTCCGTGATCCAGCAGGCGCTGGGCCACGGCGTGGAGTGTTCGAGTGCCCATGAAGATGGCCAGCGTCGCTTCGGTGCGGGCCAGTTCGAACCAGTTGGTGTTCGATTCGAGCAGGTGGTGGCCTTCGAGGATGCGGACTTCGCGGGCCACGCCCCGATGGGTGAGGGGGATGCCCGCAGCCGCCGCCGCCCCCTGGAGGGCGCTGACACCGGGGATCACTTCGAAGGGAATGCCGGCGTCGGCGAGGGCTTGGGCCTCTTCTCCGCCGCGGCCAAAGATGAAGGGATCGCCGCCCTTGAGGCGCACCACGCGCCGGCCTGCGGTGGCGTGTTCGATGAGCAGCTCGTGGATGCGCTCCTGGGTGATGCCCAGGCCACCGCAGCGTTTGCCTGCGGGAAGGGCCAGGGCCTGCACGGGGAAGAGGTCGGCGAAGTCAGGCTCGAGCAGGGCGTCGTAGAGGATGACCTCGGCCCGCTGCAGGGCCCGCAGGCCGCGCAGGGTGATCAGGTCCGGCGAACCCGGACCCGCGCCCACCAGGCTGACGAAGCCGGATGAATGGGTTGATTCAAGGGGATGAGACATGGGAGTTCCTGGAAGCAGGGCGTGGTGATGTCGCCGTTCCGACGCGATCCAAAAACCGAGGGGCCCGATGAACTCGGGCCCCTCGGTGCGTCTGTCCGTTCGAACAGCTCGGCATCTATCCGACGGTGAGGAACGTCGGCAGGAATTGGCACCTTGCTTCCGCAGGTTGCCAAGGTTTCACAGGGCCCGTCCCTCCACCTTTCTGGATATCGCGCTATGGAACTGGCAAGGATCTGGGTGTCATGACCCCGTGAGGTCATGCAAAAAGATAACTATTCAAATGTCCTTTTTCAAGGCTTATTTTTGAATGATTTTAATTGTTTGTATGTATTTACATAATCAAAATAGTTATAAAATAAATCGATTCAGATCATTCACCCACCTCAAACCAGCAGCCCAGGTGAAGTCCCTTTGACGCAAGGGAATTCACCTAGGCTGCAGGGCCTGGGCTCTGGAAGCGTGCCTCTCTTGATTGCAACTCGTGCCGGTAACGCAAGACCGGTTGCGACCACCCATCGATGGGCGCAACCGGTCTTGGCGAGTCTGGATGGGAGGCCTGCAAAGTACTCACGGTTTGCTGCGCCTCAATGGATGGCGTGGCCGAATGCACCCCATCCAGCAGGAGCCAGGTTCTACTGCGCCACCTTGAAGTCGACGCTGCCGCCCTGGGTGTCCCAGGCGAGGGCCAGGGTGCCGCCCTGCTGGGTCATGTTCACGAACGAGAAAGTGAGCTGATCCATGGAGAGGTGTCCCTTGCCCATCTTCATGGGAACCCGCACCACATCGAATTTCGGATCGTAGTTGGTGGCGCCCCAGGTGGCCTTCTTCTCAGCGGGATCCCACTTCGTGAGGGCGGGCTGGGAGGAGAGGATGAGGGTCCAGGCCCCTTCCTTCAAATCAACGAAAAGGCTGTACTCGCCCGCAGCGACGGTCTTCCCGCCGATGAGGAGGGGCACTTCCGTTTTGAAGCGAGTGGTCTGATTGGCGCCCGCGCGCCATACGGGATCACCGCTGGTCACGCCCTTGCCGTATTCGGCACCCTTGCCGAAAACATCCGCACGGCCACGCAGGATGGGGGCGCTGTAGTCCACGGTGATCCACTTGCCATCCTGGTAGCGGGGGCCGGCACCGGGCTTGGGCTCGGCCCACTTGCCAGCCACCTGGGTGGCGGCCTGGGCCGCAGGGCTGGGGGCGCGGCGGGTTGCGAGTGCGGCAGGTGCAGCCTGGGCGGCGGGCGCGGGCTGTTGCGCCACGGCCGTCATGGATGCGGCGAGGGTGAGCAGGGTTAGAGCAAAGGTCGGCTTCATGGTGCCTCCGGGTTGGGGATTCCGGACGACAGTAGCAGAGCCGAGTCACTTCCTTGCCACACCATGTCGTTCCTAGATGGAGAAGTACCTCGCCTGTGGATGCCAGGCCACCAGGGCGCTGGTGCTGTATTCGGGATCCATCTGGTGGCCCTCGCTGAGGGTCACGCCGATTTCGGCGCCGCGCAGCAGGTCGAGGATGGGGCCGTTGCCTTCGAGATCGGGGCAGGCGGGATAACCGTAGGAATAGCGTGAACCCTGGTAGCCCTGGGCGAAGAGGGCGCGGCCCGGCAGGTCCTTCGCGGCGATGCCCAGCTCCTTGCGGATGCGGGCGTGGAGCCGTTCCGCGTGGGCTTCGGTGAGCTCCGTGGCCAGGCCGTGGAAGGCGAAGTAGTCCGCATAGCCATCTTCTCGGTAGAGCTTGGCGGCGTGGTCCGCGGCAGCTTGGCCCAGGGTGACGAGTTGGAGGGCCAGCACATCCGTCTCATCTGTGCGGAAGAAATCCGAGATGCAGAGCCGACGACCTGAAGTCTGGCGTGGCAGGGTGAGCAGGGCGAGGGTGCGCGTCGTGTCCGCAGGGTCGAAGACCCGGAGCGAATCACCCTCGGCGCGCACGGGGAAGTAGCCGTAGCGGGCCTTGGGCTGGAAGAGCGGATCCTTGGCCAGGCGGTCCCGCCAGTAGGCCAGCTGAGGCTCGGCCTTGTCGCGCAGCACGGCGGAGAAGGCTTCATCGCTCTGCGCGCCCTGGCTGAAGCCCCAGCGGTTGCGGATGAGGGCGAACTCATCCAGATATTCGAAGAGGTCCACCGGGGAATCTGCTAACTCGCGGATTCCCCAGAAGGGGGGGGGCGGCGTTGGCGCATCATGGCGCACCCAGCTGCTTTGCCCGTGTTCCGTGAGGGGAACCGCAGCCGCACCTCGGTGAAGGATTTTTATATCTCCAGCCACAGAAGCGGCTGGAGCAGGCGCTGGAACCTCCGTGGCACCCGCCACCAACGCCTGCATGTGCCGCAGGCCTTCGAAGGCATCCTCGGCGTAGTAGACGGAACCCGCGTAGGAACGGCGGCAATCGCCTTCCACGTAGTCGCGGGTGAGGGCGGCGCCACCCAGGATCACCGGCACCTTGAGATCCAGGGAATCCATGAAGTGGAGGTTCTCCTTCATGATCACCGTGGACTTCACCAGCAGGCCCGAGAGGCCGATGGCTTCGGCGGGCCAGGCCTCCAGCTCTTTGAGAATGGCTTCGATGGGTTGCTTGATGCCCAGGTTCTTCACCTCGAACCCGTTGTTGCTGAGGATGATGTCCACCAGATTCTTGCCGATGTCGTGCACATCGCCCTTCACCGTGGCCAGGAGGATGCGGCCCTTCTGGTAATTGGATTCCTTGGGCAGGTGCGGCTCGATGCGCTTGATGGCGGCCTTCATGGCCTCGGCGCTTTCCAGCACGAAGGGCAGCTGCATCTCGCCCGCGCCGAAGCGCTCGCCCACCACCTTCATGGCGCTGAGCAACACTTCGTTGATGAGCTTGAGGGGATCGTGATCCTTCAGAGCCTCATCCACGTCGGCGAGGATGGCCTGCTTTTCGCCATCGAGGATGCCGTGGTGCAGGCGCTCCAGCACGGGCAGATCGGCCCGGTGATCATCCACCACGGCGGCCTTGCGGTCGCTGAAGCGGGCCATGAGGGCCTTGAGGGGATCGTAGCCTTCGGCGCGGCGATCGAAGAGGAGATCCTCCACGATCTTGCGATCGTCAGGGTCGATCTTGGCCACGGGGATGACTTTCGAGGCGTTGAAGATGGCCATGTCGAGGCCGAATTTCACGCCGTGGTAGAGCATCAGGGCGTTGAGGATGTGGCGCGTGGCGGGGTTCAACCCGAAGCTCACATTGCTCACGCCGAGAATCGTCATGACGCCGGGCAGCTCGGCCTTGATGAGCTTCAGGGCCTCCAGCGTCTCGATGGCCGAGCCGCGGAACTCCTCGTCGCCACTGCCCAGTGTGAAGGTGAGTGGATCGAGGATGAGGTCGCCGGGATCGAGGCCGTACTCGCCTACGGCCAGGGTGTAGAGGCGCTTGGCCACTTCCAGTTTCTGCTCGCGGCTCTTGGCCATGCCGCGCTCATCGATGGTGAGGGCCACCACGGCGGCGCCGTAGGTTTTGCAGAGGTCGAGAATGGCCCGGGCCTTGGCCTCGCCATCCTCGAAGTTGATGGAGTTGATGACGCATTTCCCCGGCGAGCGCTGCAGGGCCCGCTCGATGACGGGGAACTCCGTGCTATCGATCATGAGGGGCAGGGTGATCTGCGAGATGAGACGGCTCAATAGCTCGTCGGCATCGCGTACCTCATCGCGGCCCACGTAGGCCACGCAGAGATCCAGCAGGTGTGCGCCCTCCCGCTGCTGCTCCTTGGCCAGGGTGATCATGCCGTCCCAGTCTTCGGCGGCCAGCAGGTCGCGGAATTTTTTCGAGCCGTTCGCGTTGGTGCGCTCGCCCACGATGAGGGGCGCGGGTTCCTGCCTGAGGGTCACGCTTTGGTAGAGGCTGGCGGCGCTGCGTTCCAGTTTGGGCGTGCGTTTGGGTGGGTTGAGCTTCTCCACGCCGGGGGCCAGGGCTCGGATGTGGTCGGGCGTGGTACCGCAGCACCCGCCCAGGATGGCGATGCCGAATTCCGAGGCTGCGTGCAGCACCTTCTGCACGAAGAGCTCCGGTGGCAGGGGGTAGACCACCTGGCCGCCGCGGTTCTCCGGCAGGCCCGCGTTGGGCAGGCAGCTGATGCGGAAGGGGCTGGCCTCGGAAAGGGTCTGCAAGTGCTGGTGCATTTCATCGGGGCCGGTGCCGCAGTTGAGGCCCAGGACATCGATGCCGAGAGGTTCCACGCTGGTGAGGACGGCGGAAATGTCGGAGCCCACCAGCAGGGTGCCTGTGGTTTCCACCGTGGCCTGCACCCAGAGCGGCACCCTCCGCTGCTTCGCGGCCATGGCCTCCCGGGCGGCCCGCACCGCCACCTTGATCTGGCCGAGATCCTGGCAGGTCTCAATGAGGATGGCGTCGGCGCCGCCATCCAGCAGGCCATCCATCTGCACGCGGTAGGACGCGAGCAACTCCACGTAGCTCACATGGCCCAGCGTGATGAGTTTGGTGCCGGGGCCCACGGAACCGATGACGAAACGGGGGCGGTCGAAGCTGCGGGCCACTTCCTTGGCGATGGAAGCCGCCTGCACGTTGAGGCTGTAGGCCTTCTCGGAGAGCCCGAAATCCCCCAGCACCAGGGGATTCGCGCCGAAGGTGTTGGTCTCCACGGCATCGGCGCCGGCCTTGAAATAGCTTTCGTGGATCTCGCGGATCCACTGAGGGCGCCGTTCCGTGAGCAGGTCCACGCAGCCCTCCAGGGCCGCACTGCCGTAGTCATCCATGGTGGGTTTGCGGGCAAAGATCTGCGTGCCCATGCCGCCATCCAGCAGCAGGACTTTGTCGCGGAGCAGGGAGTCGAGAGTGGTCATGGAAAGCCTTTTAACCGCGAATGACGCGAATGGGCGCGAATGAAAAGCACAATGACAAAGGTGATGATGGAAAGGATCGAGGCTTCATTGATTTGGTTTTTATTCGCGCGCCCGAAGGGCGATTCGCGCCATTCGCGGTTTCAACTTTAAAGACCCAAGTAATCAATGACGACATCGCCGTGGACGGCCACCTGGCAGGCCAAGCGCTGATCGGCGGGGGCGTCGAGGCCCTTCAGGAAATCGCGCTCCTCGGGACCGGGTTCGCTGCAGTGCGACAGGCCTTCGACGATGCGCACGCGACAGGTGCCGCAGGAGCCCGTGCGGCAGCCGAAGGTGATGTCGGCGCCAGCGGCATCGGCGATGCGCTGCAGGGCCGTGCCTGGAGGCGCTTCCACCAGCAGATCCTCCAGGAGGAAGTGGACCTTCACCATGGGACCTCCGGCTTTGGCAGCAGGGGCGCCACCAGTTCGACCTGGCCGAAGGGAGCCGAGAGTTGGAGGCCGCGGACGCGGGGGCGGATGAGGTCGATGACTTCCCGGGCGATGTCGAGGCCCTCCTTCAGCTGGTCTTCGCTGCTGGGCCACTTGGCCATGCGGGCCAGCACTGATTCCGGCACGTAGGCGCCGGGCACCTCGTTGGCCATGAACTCGGCATTGCGCAGGCTCTTCAGGGGCCAGATGCCCGCGATGATGGGCAGGCCGCCCTTGCCGTCCAGCGACTCGGTGAAATCCAGGAACCGGAAGAGGGTTTCCGCATCGAAGACCGGCTGCGTGATGGCCCACTGGGCCCCGGCCTCCACCTTGTAGCGGAAGCGGGTCTTCTCGCGTTCCAGGTCGGCCGCCACGGGATTGGCGCCCACGCCCACGCTGAAGGAGGTGGGCTTGCCGATGCCCGCACCGCCGAGATCGAGGCCGGTGTTCAAGCGCTTGAGCATGTTCACGAGGCCGATGGCATCCACATCGAAGACGGCGGTGGCCTGGGGGTAGGGCCCCAGTTTCGGGGGATCACCGGTGACCGCGAGGATATTGCGCAGTCCCAACCCCGCGGCGCCCAGTAGGTCGCTTTGCATGCCCAGCAGGTTCCGGTCGCGGCAGGCGTAGTGGAGGATGGTTTCGAGCCCCACCTGTTGCTCAATGATGAGCGCCGTGGCCAGGGCGGACATGCGGGCCATGGCGCGGGGGCCGTCCGGCACGTTGATGGCATCCACGCCCAGGGCCCGGCACTGGCGCGTCTTGGCCACGAGCTTGTCGTATTCCATGCCCTTGGGGGGCACCAGCTCCACGGTATGGATGAATTCATGCTGGGCCAGCTTGAGGCTGAAGCGGCTGCGGAAGGCGAAGGGCACTTCGGGTTGCGGCTGCTCGTGGGGCTTGAGTTCGAAGCCGCCGCCCGCCTGCACGAAGGCGCGTTCCTGGCGGAAGGCGCCGCGCATGGCGCGGATGTGGGCGGTGGTGGTGCCGCTGCTGCCGCCCACGGCCCGCGCGCCCGCCGCCAAGGCCCGGGAGGCGAAACCGCCGAGGTATTCGGGGCTGGCGCCGTAGATGAGGCGGCCATCCACCAGGTGGGGCAGGCCCGGGTTGGGCATGAGGACGATGGGTTTGGCGGTGACGGCCTTGAGCCGCTCCAGCAGGCGCAGCTGCGGCGCGGGGCCGTTGCCGCCCACGAGGCCCACCAGATCGGCGCCCCAGCCATCCAGTTGCTTGATGAACCAATCGGGCTCGGCGCCGAGGAGGGCTTGGCCCTCCTCGTTGGTGGTCATGAGGGAGGCGATGGGCAGGTTGCCCGCTTCTTTCACGGCCAGCAGGGCCTGGTGGATTTCGTTCAGGTCTTCGAAACCTTCCAACAGGATGAGGTCGGCCCCGGCCTCGATGAGCGGCACGGCCTGTTCTCGAAAGAAGGCGCGGGCCTCGTCGAAGGAGGTGGGTCCCCAGGGTTCGATGCGCACACCGAGAGGGCCAATGCAGCCCGCCACCCAGGCGCGGGAATCCTGCTGGGCGATGGCCCGCTTGGCCAGGTCCACACCCGCGCGGTTCATGGCCTCCAGCTCGCCATCCAGACCCCGGGCGGCCAGTTTCAGGCGGCCCGCGCCCCAGGTGTTGGTGGTGAGCACCTGGGCGCCGGCGGCCAGGAATTCGCCATGGATGGCCAGCAGAAGATCGGGCGACTTGAGGTTGCATTCCTCGAAGCTGCGCTGCAGGGTGATGCCGCGGTCATGCAGGGCCGTGGCCGTGCTGCCGTCGAAGAGGAAGCATTCGCCCGCATCGAGGGCCTGCTGGAAAGTCGGATGGGTCATGGCTGCGCCTAGGTAGGAGCAGTCGGTTGATCGGCATCCAGATCGATTGAGGTCAGTCTTGAGACTTTCGGTATCTTCCCCCCGGACACGCCGGGGGCAGGAGTTGGCACCTTGCTTTCGCAGGTTGCCAAGGTTTCACAGGGCCTTTCCCTCCACCTTTCTGGATAACGCTCTTGGACTGCCAAAGATCAACCTCCAAGCATGGGGGAGGGGCTCGGGCCCGTCAAGAAGACGAGACGCATTCAGGGTCTGAGGATGAGCCAGTCTTCATAGGTGAAGAGGGCGTATCCCTTGAACTGTCGGTGCCTGGCGAGATCCCCTTCTGTCTGGCGCAGGGCCTTGCGCAAGGCGCCCTCCCCCTTGCGACAGAAGCTGGTGACGGCGTTCTCCGGATCATTGTCGCAATGCAGGGCCAGACCCACCACCACCGGGCGGCCCAGGGCATCGGCCGATGCCAGGGGGCCTTCCGCGCCCGCGAGAATGCCCTCGGGCCGGACCCGGTAGTCCATGAGGACGGTGCCATCCGTCAACTGGATGACCCACTCGCTGAGGGGACGCGTCCTGCCTGCACGCTTCACCATGTGGCCGTGCCACCACACGGGAATGGCGGCGTGCAAGGGGGGGCCATCCGCCAGTTCGGTTTTCGCCGCCTCCAGCAGATCGAGATACTGGCTCGACAGGCGGGCCGAATCCCGCCCCCAGTCCGGCAGTGCGTGGGGTTCCACATCGAGCTGCAGGGCCGCCAGCCGGGCACCGCCCACCTTGGCCTGGGCGAGATCAAAATCGTGTACGGCCCGCACCGACGCCAGGGCCGCAGCCCGCTGCTCAGGGCGGGTCCAGGCCGCTCGGCCGATCACCAGGGAGACCCGGATGCCTCGGCGACCCGCTTCCTCCAACAGGGCTGCCAGGGCCTCGGCCTTGTTCGGAAGCAGGTCCGTGGCGCCCAAGTAGAGCTCGCTGATGTGCCGATGGGTGGCGAAGTCGAAGAAGGCCGAACGCTCCGCGGCAGATCCCGTGAGATCACGATAGGACCACACCGCCAGAGTCGTGCTGGGTCTCAAGTCGAAGGGCAGCGAGGTGTCGGGAGCGCGGCAGCTCCAGACGAGGCCGGCGAGGGCCAGGGCTCCGATCCAGCGCGAGAGGTGTGACGCAGGCATGATGGGAGGGTAGCAGTAAGCTTTTCGTGTCTCCATGAACTTGCGCCAAGGGGCCAGGGCACCTGCCAGCGGGCCTGGGCGCTAACCCCATGGAACCCCGATTCCACGGCCGGGTGGGCCCCCAATCAAGGCGCCGGTGTCGACTGAGGCCCAATGCCCTTTCGTTTCATTTGCCCCCAGCCATCCTTGCCGCGGACCCAGTCGATGGTGCCCTTCAATCGCCACCACACGGTCATCTGCCGGTAGCCGAAATTTTCCGCCACGGCGGTGAAAAGCAGCAGCGACCAGGCCTTGAAGCCCTGGTACCGGTGGCCGCTGATTTCTTGGAGGACCACGGACACCACGGAATTCAGAACGCCCAGCAGAAGGGCCACATAGATGAACAAGATGGCGAAGGCGCTGTTGATGGAATGGCTCCACAAGGACCACACGAACACCACGTATCCCGTCACCTCGATGATGGGCGCCAACGCCTCGAAGAAAATGAAATAGGGCATGGAGAAGAGCCCCACGCGGCCGTATGTCGGGTTGAACCACATGCGGCGGTGCTTCCAGAGGGTTTCCAGCAGGCCGCGCTGCCAGCGGTTCCGCTGCCGCCCCAGCACACTGGCATCCTCGGGCACCTCGGTCCAGCAGACGGGGTCGGGCACGAGCGTGATGTGATAGGGCAGCTTCCACTCGCGCAGGCAGCGGTGCATGCGCACGACCAGTTCAAAATCCTCGCCGATGGTGGCGGTCTCGAAGCCGCCTGCTTTCACCACCAGATCCTTGCGGAACACCCCGAAAGCGCCGCTCACGATGAACATGGTGTCCAGCGAGGCGAGGCCCACACGGCCGAATAGGAAGGCCCGCAGGTATTCGACGATCTGGAAGCGCGCCAGCCAGGAGTCCGGTAGATGAATGCCGCGGATGCCCATGGTGGTGACTTTGCAGCCGTTCAGGGGACGGATGACGCCGCCGGAAGCCACCAGATTGGGCCGGTCCATGAAGGGCCGGGCGATGCGCAGGAGCGAATCGTTCTCCAGCAGACTGTCGCCGTCCATGCAGCACACCAGTGGATAACGGGCCAGGTTCACGCCGCAGTTGAGAGCATCGGCTTTACCGCCATTGGCCTTGTCCACCACCATGAGATTCGGCACGTAGGCGCTTTCGTAGATGGTGAGGACCTCCTTGGTGGGCAGGAGCTGGCGAAGCACGCGATGGCTGGGCTTGAGTTTGAAGGCCTCGATGAGCTTGGCGAGGGTGGCGTCCTTGCTGCCGTCGTTCACCACCACCACCTGGAATTCGGGATAGCGGAGGCTGATGAGGCTGTTCACGCTGGGCACGACGCCCGCCTCTTCGTTGTAGGCGGGGCAGATGAGGGTCATGGGCTTGTAGTGGCTGGTCTCGAAGGCGGTGTCGAGGCGATCGGTTTCCACTTCATCCAGGTACCCGCGGATGGAAAAGAAGGCGCGGAGGATCAGCGACAGGTGGGTGAGGTGGAGGGCTAGAAAATAGCCAAGGATCCCCCATTCGACAAGGACGGTGAGGAAGCCGCGGAAGCTCACTGATGCCCCCGCTCATTCGCCCACTCGAGGCGCTCAAGGGCGATGTCCCGCGAAAAGCGGTCGGCCGTGGGATCCCCGGCGATCCAGGACAGGGCCGAGGTTCCCGCATGGCCGAGATCCGCCAGGCCCTGAGCGGCGTTGCGGCGCACTTCGTACACGGGATCGCTGGTCAGTTCAAGGAGAGTTGGAATGGCGTCAGGCCCGCTGATGAGCCCCAGGGCCTTGGCGGCCTGCGCCCTGATGAGCCAGGCTTCATGCCGGGTCAACGGCTCCACGTGGCGGAAGGTGCGTGGATCGCCCAGGGCCCCAAGGGACTTCAAGACCGAGGCTTGAATATCCAGATTGGGCTGGTCAAGCAGTTCCAGCAGGCGGGGTTCGCTTTCGCGATGGCGGAGGGAGCCCGCCAGGAGCGCGAAGAGAATCCATGGCCCGGGCGCCGTCTCCGGCGGTTCTAAATTCATTTCCAGCCAGGGAAGGAGGTCAGGGCCGAAGCCTTCAAGCACTCGCAGCAAGCGCTCTCGTTGGTAGTGTTCCTCGCGCAGCACCCAGTCGAGCACGGGCCGGGCGTACCGCAGGTCGCCGTTGCGAGTCAGGGCCAGGGCGGCCAGGTGCGACACATAGGGAATGGGATCATGCAGCAGCGGGACGGTCTGTTCGAGGTAGTCAACGAGGCGGAAGGCGCCGATCTCTTGGGCGGCCTGGGCGCGGATGGTGGCGAGCCTGTGCTTCAACCGGCGAGGCAGGCTTTCATGCAGGTTGAGGCCCAGGTAGAGGCCCCGCAGGGCCTCCGCCTCTTGTCCCGCCAGGGTGGCGTGGTACCTGGCCAGGAATTTCTCGAAGAGGCCCTGGTCCTTCTTGGCGATCCGAGGGAAGGGCCCTGGTGAATCGCTGCCGCTGAACAGGTAGGCGGCCAGGGCGTGTTCCCAGGCTTGGTAGCGTTCGATGCGGTGGCGGTTCTGCCGGTCCTTCCGGAACTGGATGACGGCACCCAACATGACCAGGGCGGTCACGAGGCTGCCCAGCAGAAGCGTCCCCCAGACCAGAATCTGGAGTGCCAGCTTTGGGGGCAGATGCATGGCCGCCCTCAGCCCGTGGCGTGGCTGCGCTGATGCATGCGCCAGAGGCGTTCCATCAGCACCTGGGCGGAGATGGGTTTGGTCATGTAATCGTCAGCGCCCGCGGCCAGGCAGCGCACCATGTCTTGTTCGTTCTGATTGCTCGAGATGAGCAGGATCGGCACCCTCCCCTTGGGCGGAGGCAGGTCGCGCACTTCCTGGACCAGCCTGAATCCATTCATGGCGGGCATCATGAGGTCCGTGGTGATCAGGTGGATGTCTTCGCGGTGGAGGATCTCCAACCCTTCAACACCGTTGAAGGCCACGAAGACCGTCAGGCCTTCCATCTCCAGGCGCGCCTGGATGAGGCGCGCTGTGGCCTGGTCGTCTTCGACGACTAGAACCCGAGTGTTTTCTGGCCAGGCTCGACTCATCATTCAAGTCTAGCAAGGCTTTCACCATATCCCTTGCTTGCCGCGGTACTTGAGGGCCATGCCGAACGTGTGTTCCCGGTAGGCACTGGGGTCGAGCGGGGCTGTCACGGGGAGGCCCGCCCGGCTTTGGTTCCAGGAGAGGGAAAGGTCAAGGGGCCAGAAGGATGGGCTCCAGGTCATGCCCAATCGATAGGACCATGTGAATTGAGATGCGACGCCGTTCACGAATTGGTTGCCGACTTGGGCCCCTGTCGCCAGCTCAAAGACGCGGCCCCGGCGCCAAGCTGCGCTGCCAAACGCGCCGTGCCATCGGTAATGTTCGGGGTTGAAGAACCCCAAGGCTAGGGTTTGACTGTAGCCAAAGCTGCGGGTCAACAGGCCCCCTCGGACATCCAAGGCGGCGACCGGGAATCGGTATTCGTAAGAGGCCATGTGGCTGTGGCGCGTGGAGGTCTGGTTGGTTCCACCGCCATCGGATGCGACATCGGCTTGACCCAATCCACCACTGAGCGCGTGTCTTCCTTGGCCGAAGCGCCAAGTGGCGCCTAGGTCAGTGGCCACGATGGCGGTTCGGAGGGGCACGGCCTGGGGCGTGGAGAGGACGAGGCTTCGTTCGCGGGCGAGGCTCAGGTCCACCCCAGGAAGGGGTGTGTACCCGAGGCCCAGGGCGTAGCCCCAGGCGGGCTCGCCTCCCGCGTTGGAGACTCGGCTCGCCGAGCCCGAGGCATTGATGCCCAGGCCCAATGGATAAGAGAGGCCTAGGTTCGTCTCCGTGGGCTGGTGCCGGGTTCCCTGCAAATCGCTGCGGCGCGTCGTCTCGCCGACATTCAGGCACCCATCCCCCAGGGGTACCCTGGCGCGAATGCCTGGGTTCTCGGTTCGAAGGCCCTCGCTTGTGTCGGTTTGGCTGGTTGAGACCTCTATCCATGGTCCGAAAGAGCGAACCAGGTCATCCCGCAGTTCCTCTGCGTCGCGTTGAGCTTGGCCCCCCGAGGATTGGGTTAGGGCTCGCCTGAAACCAGAGCGGGTCCGGCCTTCAGCCACCTCCACCTGGGCGAGGATGACCTGGGCATCGGGATGGGCCAGGGCCTCTGGAGGCATCTGGTTCATGATTCGCCGAGCTTCCCGCGTGTCGCCTTCCCACAGACTCAGCCGGGTCAGGCCTGCCAGGGCTTCGCGGTCACCCTTGGAGACTGCCAAGACACGGTGGAAGGCCGCCCGGGCCTTCGCATTCTGGCCCGACCAGGAAAGGACCCTGGCTTCGAGCAGCGCGGCCTGACGGTCCTCAGGGTGGCCCACGATCCAGCGGCGGATCCGGGCCAGGCTTTCGGGCAGCCGTCCGCTCCAGCTGAGGTAGGTGGCGGCATCCAGGATTGCCTGCCGTTGTTCCTGCTTGACCCAAGGGTCGAGGATGACCAAGGCTTCGGCGCCGTGATCTTGCCAAGCGGCGAGACGGGCCAGGGCCAGGTCCGCGGTGAAGGCCCGGGCGGGATGGCATGTCCGGAATGCCAGATAGCCCTCCCGAGAGGCGGCAAACCGTCCGGCCCATCCGAGGGTTTCCGCCCGTTCGAGCAGTGCCGTTTCATGGTCTGGCACCTGGGCCAGCATGGCGTCATAGGCCCGGATGGCTTCGGTCAGCTGGCCGAGATCGCGGAACTTCCGGCCCCGTGCCAGTAGGGTGCCAAGGGCTTCAGGGGCTTGCTCCTCGACGACGGCTGGCGGAAGGGACGGCGCATGCATGGAGGTTCCTTATTCCGGGAGGCTGTGCAGGCAGTCTTTGATGAGATCAAAAGACTGCTTGCGAACGCGGTGGTAGGTTGGGCGCTCCCATCCGGGCCAGGTGAAGAGCGGCGAAAGGGGGAGCAGCCCATCTCGAAGGGCAGGCAGGGTCGACGAGGGCCTGAGGGCGTCAGAGCCATCGGTGTGGAACCTCACCAGGCTGAGGCGAAAACCTTCGGTCACTGCCGTGCCGATGTCATCGCCCGGTGGCATCGAATCCCGGATGACGCGGCGCGCGCTGGGGTCGGTGACATTCAACATGCCCCAGGGAATGCGGGCTTCCAGGAAGCTCCAACCACCGCCCGCATCTCCTTCCATCCACTCCGATCGGGAATCGAAGGCGGGATCCTTGCGGTCCTGGGTGCCTCGGCGGAGCCAACCGATTTCTTGCTGATGTCCCTGGAACCGTGTGCCATCCCGGCCGATTCGGAAGCGGTTGCTTTCAGTCCGCGGCATGAGGAAGTTGCCCGCATCGTTATCCACGCTTCGAATGGGCCGATCCAAGCGGTGGGTGAATAGGTCGTAGGGGGCGTCCACATAGAGCGCGCTTTGGTTGCCTTGGAAGCGCACCAGGAACTCCAGGCCGGCCTGGGAGCGCAGGCCCAGTCCCCAGGGGAAGCGGTGGTCCCCCTGCGCGGTGTCATGGGTGTCGATCCCCACGGCGAAGCCCTCCTTGGTCCAGTCGGGCACCGGCCCCTTGAAGAACAGGCCCAGGTTCAACCAGCCTTCGTCAGCCACGGCCTTCATCCGCAGATCGGGACCGGCGAGATAATCGGGTACCGTCGTCCAGTCTGTGGCCTTGCCATCGATCTGGATGGCTGAAGCGGGAGAGCCCGGACGGTAGGCGATGAGGCCGTAGTTTTCTTCCGCGTCCAGCGCGTTGTACCAGAGGGGCTTCCGGTCCAGCGGAACTTCGTATTCGATGACGAGCCAGTTCTTCTTGAACCACTCGTCGATCCAGGCGAAGAGCATGCCCCCCGCACAGCCGGAGTCGTGGATGTTTCGGAAAAGACGGGCATCCTGCTCTCCCTGCTCGCGCTCGGATTGCCCGCCGTGGGTCATGCCCTGAGCCTGCCAGTGGGCCACCAGCCGTGAACTGGGCACGCCAAATTCGGAGATCACCACCGGGTATTTGCGGTGGTGCTTCACCAGGTCCTGTAGGTAGGTGAAGTAATTGTTGGGGCCTTCCGCATCCCGGCCTTTGGCGTATTCAGGGTCGAGATTGAGGAAATCGGGATAGTAGGGATACGCGTGATAGCTGGCGAAAAGGCCTGCTTTGCAGGTGGGGAGTAGATCCATTTTCTCCATGTCCAGGCCAATGGAGTCGTTGTCGTACTCTCGAATCTGGCTCTTGCTGATGGGAAGGCCGAGCTTCTGCCGCCACGCCAGCTCTTCATCCTTGGTGGATTCTGTCGGGTGGGTCAGTGGATCAAGGGTGGGCCAGTTCGTGTAGGCGAGCGGGCGTTGCGCGTGATAGGTGTCGAATTCGTAATCCAGGAAATAGTCCATGGCCACGGTCATGAACACTTCAGTCGCGTTCCCCTGCTTGACGGACAGGAAACGCCCCTGGTGATCGCTCAAGCCGGGATGGAGGGCGTTATAGGCTTCCACGCTGTAGGGCTCCCATTCCCGGCCAAGGATGATGGCCAGGGTCCATCTCGATACATCAGCCCGGTAGGCGCCAGCGGCGTGGCCTGGTTCTGGTTCGATATCGGCCCGGCCGTGGAGGAGGTCCACCACCTTCCTCATCTCCGTGCGCCATTGGGACCACCAGCCTTCGTTGCGGAAGTCATCCTCGGGCGGCAGCTCGGTCCAAACGCCGTGGATGAGCCATATGGGTTTCGCGGCCTTGGCGTTGTACTCGGCCAGCGCTTCGTAGAAAGCCGGGGGATGGATGGTGTAGACACGGATCGCGTTCACCCCCACTTCAGCCATGTCATCGATCCAGCCCGCATAGGTCTTTTTGTCTGGAAACTGGCTGGGGTATTTCCCGGGAAGGGCGGCGCCCAGGTTCATCCCCTTGATGAAGCAGGCGCGCCATGCCCCATGCGCGTCTGCCACTTCGATTTTCTTGCCTTTGACGCGAGCGGGCATCTGCAGGTTCTTGGGACGCACCAGCGGTGCCATGGGGGGCGGCGGATCGGGAGACAGGACCTTGGCTCGCTCCACCGCCTCCTTCAGGTCTGAACGGGTCGGCTCCAGGCTCAGGGCCTTCTCCAGTTCGACCCGGGCTTCCTTGTTCCGCCCTTGGCGGAGCCGGGAGAGCCCTAATCCGTACCGGGCATCGGCGTCATTTGGCGCGTGCTGGAGAGCCTTGATGAAATGGTCCGTGGCCTCCCGCACGCGGTCCAGGCGGAGGGCCGCGAACCCGGCGGTCACATGCGCATCCGCATCGTCAGGGTGCGTCAGCAGCCAATCCTCGAGCAGACGCCGGGCTTCCAGGGGGTGGCCTGCCCAGAGGGCTTTCCGGCCCTGTTGCAACGCCGTTTCAGGAGCCGACACCTGAACCATCGCGGGGGGGATGTGGGGCATCATAGGCCCGCCTCCCGAAGGGCGGCCTTCTCTTGTTCGTAGGCCTCATCCAATCCCACCGCCTTGCCGGGCAACAGGCCCTGCTCCCGCGCAAGGGTAGAGAGGAGGTTGGCGTCTGTGTCCAGGCGTGTGGTTTCCAAGGTGTAGATGGGATCGGCATAGGCCTCCCTTGGCCCCACAAGGGTCCACCCGTTGGCTTTCAGGGCTTGGATGAGGTCGCGGAGGAACAGCGCGTTCAGGAGGCAGTGGTGAAGGAGGATGGCGTGCTTCACCTCTCGGCCCGTCAGTTTCAAAGCCAAGGAACGCGCACGGTCGGCTTGGTTCAGAACGCTCTCGACGTAATAGGTTCGATAGGGTTCAAGTTCCGCCAAGGTGTTTGTGCGGAGGCGGCTGCGCAGGCGCTCATCGATGAGCCAATCAAAGGTGGGAATGGTGACGTGGGCGTTCCGGTATCCGGCTTCCGCCAAGGCCTTCCTCATGCCATCCCGCATCTCAAGGTTGGGACCTTCCTTGAGATAGGGGAACCGGAAGAACCGCTCGTAGCCAGGGATCGGCCTGATCATGGCATCACAGCGGAGGAAGTCGGATTTGAAGGCGGCGAGATCGGAGAAGCGGAGGTGTGAATAAGTGTGGTTGCCAACCAGGTGGCCGTTTTGACCCCATGCGGAAAGCGCGGCACGCCCTTCAGCCGTATCGCCTCCGTCGATGCCGTTCGCGAAGACGATGGCCTGCACCTTCTCGTCGCGGAGGGCTTTGAGCATGGATTCGTTCCGTTCCTCGGGAGAGAGGCGGGGCGTTTTCACCCGATTGGGACCATCGTCGAAGGTAAGGGTGAGTGATTGGGCCCCGAGGGACAGGCCGGTCATCAGGGCCAGAGCAACAGCGCGCATGAAGCCTCCCACGCTCACCATGAAAGCAACCGCTCGGCCTCCGCCCGCACTCGGGATGCGCTGGGCAGGTAGGCCGCCTCCAGGGGCGGGCTGGCAGGGGTGGGCGTGTCCGGGGCGCCCACCCGCAGGATGGGCGCGTCCAACCAGGCGAAACAGGTCTCGCCGATGCGGGCCGCCCACTCGGCGCTGGGTCCATAGGTGCAGGGGGCTTCGGTGAGCAGCATGACTCGGTGGGTGCGCTTCACCAGGGCCTCGATGGCGGCGTCGTCCAGGGGCCAGAGGGTGCGCAGGTCCAGCACGGCCACATCGAGATCGGCCACGGCCTCCAGCGCCACGTGCTGGACGGCGCCGTAGGTGAGGATGCAGGCCGAGGCGCCGTCCTTGCGCAGGGCAGCCTCGCCCAGCCGCGCTGTGGGAGGCTCGTCCCATTGATCCTTCAGGCGGCGATAGAGGTGCTTGTGCTCGAAGCACAGCACGGGATCGGGGTCATCGATGGCGACGCGGAGCAGGGCGTAGGCATCGCGCACGGTGCCCGGCGCCACCACCTTCAGGCCGGGACTTCCGAGAAAATGGCCTTCGGGATTCTGGCTGTGGAAGGGGCCGCCGCCATTGCCACCGCCGGAAGGGCCGCGGAACACGGCAGGCACATTGGCGCCCCAGCGCCAATGGGCCTTGGCGGCGAAATTCACCATGAGATCTGAGGCCAGCAACGCGAAGTCCATGAACTGGAACTCCGCCACGGGTCGCTGCCCCATGAGGGCCGCGCCAATGGCCGCGCCCGCGATGGCCTGTTCGGAGATGGGCGTGTCCATCACCCGGTCGGCGCCGAAGCGGTCCAGCAGGCCCTCGGTGGCCCGGAAGGCCCCCCCGTAGGTGCCGATGTCCTCGCCCAGGCAGCACACGCGGGCATCGGCCTCCATGGCATCGAACAGTGCCTGGCGGATGGCCTCGACGTAGGTGCCGGAGAAGGCGCTCATGCTTCGGGTTCCAGGAGGCCGCGCTCGGCCAGCCAGGCATCGTTGAAGATGCTGCTGAGGTAGCGGCCGGCGCCATCGGGAAACACAGTCACGATGCGGCCCGGGCGGTCCATGGGCGGCAATCCCTTGGCCACTTGCAGCACCGCCCACAGGGCCGCGCCACTGGAGCCGCCGCCCAGGATGCCTTCTTCCCGCACCAGTCGCCGCGCGTGGTGGAAGGCCTGGCGGTCGGTGACCTGGCGCATGTCGTCGATGAGGTCGAATTCCATGGTGTGAATGAGAAACTCATCGCCCAGGCCCTCAAGCTTGTAAGGGCCGGCCTTGGGATCCTGCTCGCCGCGGAAGTGGGGCGAGAACACGGAACCGATGGGATCCACCGCCACCACCTTGATGTTGGGATCCTTCTCCTTCAGGTAGCGGCCCACGCCGCCGATGGTGCCACCGGTGCCCGCGCCTGCGATGAAGTAGTCGATGCGGCCTTCCATTTGCTCCCAGATTTCAGGCCCGGTGCCGCTGTAGTGGGCGGCGTTGTTCTCGCGGTTGCCGTGCTGATCGGGAAAGTAGCAGTTGGGCGTTTCCCGGGCCAAGCGTGGCGTGATGTTGTTGTAGCTATCCGGGTGCTCGGGCGGCAGGCTCGTATCCACCTTGTGAACCATGACACCGAGCGCCAGCAGCTGATTGAGCTTTTCCTGGGAGATGGTGTCGCGCACCACGACCTTGAGCTGGTAGCCCTTCTGGATGGCCATGAGCGCCAGGCCCATGGCCGTGTTGCCCGAGGAATTTTCGATGATCATGTCGCCGGGTTTCAGTCGCCCATCGCGTTCCGCCGCCTCGATCATGTACTTTGAGATGCGGTCCTTGCTGCTGCCCATGGGGTTCAGGAATTCGAGCTTGGCGAAGACCTCCACCGGAAGATGGTCAACAACGCGGCGCAACCGGACCAGCGGCGTGTTACCGATGGCCTCCAGGACGCTGCCACAGGGCTTCCGGTAGTGCATGGGGATCCTCCAGAGGCCAGTATGACTGGGGAACAGGCCCTGGGCGGTCGGGAGGCCATTTCGAGCGGCACTCCTGCTGGATCAAACGCTGTGACTAGATGGAATCCACAGCACCTGTCCGCAGGAAATCCGCCAGGGCCTGGCTGCTGTGCCCCTCTCTTCTGGCGGGCCGGGAACCGGCGGGGGACTTGGCGAATTTGGAGTGTTTGACGATCTTTGGCCGTTTCATGGGCTCGGCGAAGGAAGGTGCCGCATGGCTTGACTTCATGAAGCCCACGGACTGGCCTTGGGTATCGAAGAGGACGCTATCTTCAATCCAACCCAGGTACTGTCCATTCCACCCATAGCAGTCAAGGCGCTCATCAATGTAGGCGACGGCATCCCCATCCCAGAGGCAGATGGTGCGTTGGCCATCATCGGCGATATAGGCCACTGGGCTACCTTCAGCGTCGTAAAGAGTCCTTTCCATGGCGGGATTCTCCTCTATTTGGACTGGGTGGAAGAAGCAGCCCTCCATGGAACAGCGGATCGTGAACGTGGACTAGGAAAACCGCCGAACGGTGGTTTCCATAGTCCCGAACGGGCACCCGGCGGGAGCTGTTCATGAGTGGGTTCCTGGGTGGGCGGGGTTCGGCCCCCCCCCCGGGGGCTTCAGATTCGTCGGGTCGCTGCCGATTCAATGGAATTCCCGAGGGAGCCCATCCCGAGCCCCCGCTTTCCGACTTTCAGGGTCCCGCATGCACCGTCACACTCTGGTCTCAGGAACGGCGCTGCCTCCGGGGAGGCTTGAGGCGTTGTTGAAGGCGGCCTGGTCGACTCGGTTGGCGCAGCCCCAGGTTTCTCTGGCCATGGCAGATGACGCCCTGACCCTGGCCGAAACCATGGCTGAGCCCGTGGCGTTGGCCCGGGCGCATATGGCTGAGGCCATGGCCAATTTTTACCTGGGCAGTTACGAGAGTTCCCTGGAACACGCCATGATCGCCCTGGACCAGTTTCGCGGGGCGGGGGATGCCGGCGGCGAGGCCTCGGCTTTGAACTGGATGGGCAACATCCATCGGCAACTGGGCGAAGCCGAACAGGCGTTGGCGCCCTACGAGGCCGCCCTGGCCTTGCACCGGGAGCGCGGCGATCAGGGCGGGGCCGCCTACGTGCTTGGCAACCTGGGCCTGGCGTTGAGCCGCCTGGGGCGCTTCGACACCGCCGAAGCCCACTGCCGGGAAAGCCTGCAGATCAGGCAGGACCTGGGTGACCTTCAGGGCCTGGCCATCGCCTGGTCAGATCTCGGAACGGTGGTGTGCCAGTCGGGCCATCAGGCAGAGTCCGTCGACTGCTTCCATCGCAGCCTGGCGTTGGCGAAACAGAGTGGCGACCTCTACGTGGAGGCCGTCACCGGCCTCAGCCTGGCTGAAGTGGAGTTGAGTCGTGGTCAGCCGGAGACCGCCCTGCATGTCGCAGAACCAGCTCTTGCGAGGCTCCTGGAATTGGGTGCCCTGGGGGAGGCCTGCCGGGCCTATGACATCCTGTCGAGGATCTGGGAAGCGCACGGCAATCCGGTCGCGGCCTTAAATGCCCTCCGTCGGCATGGGGATCTTCGCGCCACGGTGATGCACCAGGGCGCCGCCCAGATGGCCCTGGGCATCGAACGACGGACCCAGCTGGAACGCTCCCGCCAGCAAGAGGAGATCTACCGGCTGCGCAACGTGGAACTGGTTCAGGCCAACGCGGTGAAGGATCGCTTCCTGGCCATAGCCGCCCATGATCTTCGCAGTCCCCTTCAGGCCATCAAGGGCTTTGCCGAAATGATCGGCTGGCAGAAGGATGTCGCGGCGGCGGCGATCATGGCGGGCAAGATCACCACGGCCGCCGATCGTATGGTGCGACTGGTGTCTGGCCTGCTGGACCGGGCGGCCCTGGAGGCGGGCCGCCTCGTGCTCTGCGTAGGCCCTTGTGACTTTTCCGCTCAGGTGGCGGACGCGGTCGAAGCCGGAGGCTACCAGGCCCAGAAAAAGGGGCAGTCCATCGAAGCGATGCTTGAACCCACACCGCCGGCCCTGTTGGACGCGGATCGCGTGCGGGATTGCCTCGACAACCTGCTGAACAACGCCGTGAAGTACTCACCTCGCAACAGCCTCATCCGCGTCTTTTGTGAGCCCTTCCAGATGGAGGGCGCGGCTTGGCTGCGCTGCGCCATCGTGGACCAGGGGCCGGGGCTCACCGCGGAAGATCTGGGGCAGATGTTCCAGGCATTCACGTGCCTGTCGGCGCGCCCCACCGGGGGCGAGGCGTCCCATGGCATGGGGCTTTCCATCGTGCGGCAACTGGCCGAACGCCACGGCGGACACGTTCGAGCGGAGAGCGCTGGTCCCGGTCAAGGTTCCACCTTTTTCCTGGAGCTGCCGGCCAGCGTGCCCAAGCGTGAAGAATGAGTGGCCACGGGCCTCTCATTCTTCCGCGAGCCTCTCCGGTGTGGACCTCTTCGGCGGTCTGGACTACTACGCCGAATCAGCCCAGACCCAGTACCAACAGCAGGAACGGGGGGACTGGTACCTGCCCTGGCCCCGGCCCACGGATCCCACGCATGGCACGGGGCACTATGGCTGCCTCACCTTTCACCGCAGCGGCTGGATGGTGCAAGGAGAGGTCAAGCGCTACCGTCACCTGGACAACGAACTGAACAACGCTCCCCACCTACGGCCTGAAGAGTGTCCATCCCGTCACGGGGAACTACCTCGAAAAGCGCACGGATGCCACCCTGGCCTGGCGCACCACGCCGTCGTGGAGTCTGGAACTCTCGGGCAACGAACGTCGCCGCCCCGGCTACAGCCAGTGGGATCTCACCCTCCAGACCTCCCGCGCCGCCAAGGGCTCCCTCTTCATCACCCAGCAGTACAGCTCCCAGGTGAACCTGCCCGAGAATCCTTCCCCCTGGCGGCACATGCTGAACGGCGGATTACGCGTGAATATCGGCAGTGGCTCCTATGCCACTCTCACCGTCGGCAAGCAGCGCGGGGGCGAGGTCTGCGCCGGGGGCAGTGCGTGTTGCTACCCGCCGAGAAGGGGTGGAAGCTGGCGACCCATTTCCAGTTTTAGGGCCTCATTTCACAGGGTGTGGAGAAGGTGGTTTGGCCAAGGTCAGCCGAAGGTTCTGCGCCTCTTGCAGCACGTCTTCATCCACTCCGCTGGCGATGACCTTGTCGAGGTAAAGGCGGGCCTCCGCCGGATTGGATGGGGCGCTCGCTTGAGCCAGCGCCATCCAACTCCAGGCCTTGAAGAGCCGGTTCAGGTCGTCGGGCTCCTGGTTGGGCAGATCCAGGATGCGCTGGAAGCACACCGCCGATTCGTTCAGCCGATCTTGCTGTTGAAGCAGGTAGCCCTGGGCCAACAGCATCCAGCGGTTGCGGGGGTGTTGGGAAAGCAGCGATCCCCCCATCCGGATGGCCGCCTGCTTCATGTGGGCGTCGGGCAGGCGCGAGGTGGCGAAATGAAGAACCGGGTCCGGCTTCCCGAAGGCCCCGTAGCGCAAGGAAGCAAACTCAAATTTTTGTTGCGCCTGGGTGGTTCGTTCGCGCCAGAGATCGACCAGGGCCCGCCCGAGCAGTTCGTCGCTGTACCTGTACGAGGTTTGGCGCTCCAGCCGTGCCACTTCCTGGGGGAGATCCGGACCATCCCAAGCCGGGCGGGGAAGGGGGGAGCCCGGTTCTGAAAAGGCAAAGAGCCGCAAATAGCTCATGGCGAAAGGTGACTTGGCCACATCGCCCATCAGCAGCCGAAAGGCATCGCTCACCACATTGGCATTGGCCAACAGAAAGAGAGAGAGTCTGCGCTCGGGTAGCCGCAGCAGCAGGGCTCCTGAATGTTTTAGAGCATCCTGGCCGAAGCTCCACACCACTCGCCTCCCTTGCACGTCCTGCGCAAACCAACCCAGGCTGATGGGAAGGGTCGCTCCGCTTGCAGAACGGGAAGGTTGGCTGAGCCGCTCCACGGAAGCAGGGCGAAGCAGCAGACCCCGATCGAGGCCCACAAGATAGGTGGCCATGTCGTCGACCGTCGATACCAATCCTCCTTGGGCGCCCAGTGAGGGCGAGGGGTAGGCCTTCATCCCAGCCCGGTTTTGCACACGCTCTCGAAACACCTGCTCCAGCGGGTTCCCCGTGATGGTCTCGATGACGGAGCCCAGCATCGCGAAGCGTGTGCTGCTGTAGACGAACTCTTCGCCGAGGTTGCTCTCGGAGGTGTGGGTCAACAGGTGCCGCACGAGCACATCGTCCGAAACGGCCAAGCCCGGGGCGTACCGGTGTGCAGGGGCTTCCAGATCCAATCGCCCCTCCTCCACCAACTGCATGGCCACCACGGCTGTGAACGATTTGGTGATGGATGCCAAGCGCAAGGGCGAGGTGGTCGTGAAGGCCTCAGTGGCAGACCCCTGCATGGTTCCGTAGGCCTTTGAAGCCACCACCACGCCATCCTGGACGATGACATAGGCCAGTCCGGGAATGGCCATGGCCGACTGGAGTTCACGTATATCCCCATCGAAGGCAGACAGGTTCGCCGCCCAAGAGGGCTTGCGTCGTTCTACCCGCGATGCCACTCGGCAACCTGTGGACAAGGTCAGCAACACGGTGATCAAGAATCCAATGCGGTGAGGAATGGGCTTCAGCAACATCTGTTTACCCCTCACAGGCTTGTGGGCCCGCTCATGTCAATCGGCTGGTTGGGTCGATCCTGACATGGATGAAGACCATATAGACTGATCCCATGCTCTCCTCGCTCCGCATTCAAAACCTGGCCTTGGTGGAAGACCTGACCCTCGAATGGGGGCCGGGCTTCACGGTGCTCACGGGCGAGACCGGAGCGGGCAAGTCCCTGCTGGTGGACGCGCTGTCGCTGCTGGTGGGCGCCCGCGGGGATGCGGAACTGGTGCGCCACGGCTCAGACCGGGCCACGGTGGAGGCCGTGGTGGAGGGCCGCTTCGAGGCTTGGCAGGCTTTTCTGATGGAGCGTGGCCTGCCTGAGGAACAGCCCGTGGTGCTGCGCCGCGAAGTGGGCTCGGGTCGCAGCCGCGCCTGGATCAACGGGGCGAGTTGTTCCCTGGCTGATCTTCGAGAAGCCGGCCGCCTTTGGATGCGGCTCACCAGCCAGCACGATCATCAGTCGTTGCTGGGCGAGGATCGGCACCTGACCCTCATCGATGAAGTGCTGGGCATCGCGCCCTGCCTGGAAACCGAAGCCGCGGCCGTGCGGGAGGCCGAGAGCGCCCTGAAAGCCCGGCGACGCAGCGCGGCCGAACGGGAGCAGCGCCTGGAGCAGCTGGCTGAGGCCCTGGCGGATCTGGATAAGTTGGCTCCGAAGTTGGGTGAATGGGCCCAGCTCAAGGAAGACCGCGAGCCCCTGCGTCATGCCGTGCATCTGGAACAGGCCTTCCGTGAGGCGGCCGAGGCGCTGAACGAAGGTGTGCCCCAGGTGGAGCTGGCCCACAAGGCCCTCATGCGTGCCGTGGCCCACTGGCCCGATGCCGCCCCGGAGCAGGACCGGTTGCGTTCGGCCGTGCTGGAGCTGGAGGATCTGCTGGCCCTGGCCCAGGATCAGGCTCAGCGCTGGGCCGGAGCGGGTGCCGATCGCATCGAGGCCATGGAGGCGCGCCTGGCCCAGTACGAGCGTCTGGCCCGCCGTCAGCGCTGCGAGCCGGAGGACCTGCCGGGACGCATGCAGCTGCTGCGGGACGAACAGCGGGCCCTGCTTTCCGGTGATGCCTCCATCAAGGATCTGGAACGGGCCCTGGCCAAGGTGGCCGAGACCTATCGAACCGGGGCCGAAACCCTTCACGGGCTGCGCACGGCGGCCATTCCCAAGTTGGAGGCCGAGGTGCAAAAGCGCCTGGGCCACCTGGGCATGAAGGGCGCACGCATCCAGCTGCGCCTCGCCCTGGCCGAAGAGCCCGGCAGTCCGGTGCAGCAGAGCGGCCGTTCCGTGCGCGTGGCCGCCCAAGGGTTTTCGGCTCTGGCCATCTGGATCGAGCCGAATCCAGGCGAAGGCTTCCGGCCGCTCGCGAAAATCGCCTCGGGCGGCGAGCTGAGCCGCCTCATGCTGGCTCTGGTAGGTGCGGGCTTGGCGCTGGGAGAAGGCGTGCGGGAAGGCCTCACCCTGGTGCTGGATGAAGTGGATTCCGGCCTGGGGGGCGAGACCGCCCTGGCCGTGGGCAAGGCCGTGGCCGAGCTGGGCCGGGCCCACCAGGTGCTGGCCGTGACGCACCTGGCCCAGGTGGCGGCCCGGGCGGACCGGCATGGGCGCCTGCACAAGGAGACCGAAGGGGGCCGAACCCGCAGCGCCATGGGCTGGGTGACCGGCGAGGCCCGGAACCGCGAGCTGGCGCGGCTGCTGTCGGGTCACCCGGATCGCGCCGAAGCGCTGGAGCATGCCAAGGTCTTGCTGGAAGGTTAAATCCAGTAACTGAAAGGCATCCGGGTTGTGATCTCGGTAATTCAGACGAATCAGTATGATTTATGGTCTGCCGGAGTCCCCGTGTCCTTCCTGCGCATCCTTCCCGCCCAGCTTGCCCTGCTGCTGATCGCCGCGCTCTTCATGCGGCTAGGTTTTCCCTTGATCATGATCGTGCCGCTCACGCTCATGCTCATGGTCGCGCTCATGGTGCCCTGGCGGGAGATGCGGGGTGTGATGACTGTGGTGATGGGCTTGGCTTCGCTGGTATGGGCCTTCATGACCTGGCTGCGGGTGCAGGAGCGTCTGGCCTACGGAGAACCCTGGTCCCGCCTGGCGGGCATCCTGGCGGGCGTGGCCCTCTTCACGGCCTGGTCGGGTTGGCTGGTCTGGAGCACCCGGAAACGGGATGTGGCAGGCATCGAGGTCCACATCGCGGGGTCCAGCGCCGCCTCCTAAATCGCTTCCGGTTCTGCATGGATGACAATCGACAAACAGGGCCACGCGCGTGGCCCTGTTTGTCGATTGTCGACACGTCACGTGTCGAAGTCTGGTGATTACTACTTGACGCTCACATCATCGATGACGAAGGAGGTTTGCAGGCTGCTGTCTTCGGAGCCGAGGAACTTCAGTGTGATGGTCTTGCCGGCGAAAGCGGCGAGGTTGAAGGTCTTCAGCGCATACCCTGAAGCCTTGTTCAGGTTGCTGTAGGTTGCCAGGGTCGTGGTGGTGGAACCGCTGATGATTTGCACCTTCATGGTGTCATACACGGTGGTGGTGGTGGTCTCGGCGGTGTCGATGTGGAGGTAGAAGCTCAGCGTGGCGCCCGAGGCGGGTACCGCGATGGAGGCCTGAGAGATGCTTTCGCTGGAGGTGCTTCCATTGCCCTGGAGCCAGCAATCCTTGGTGCCGGCATGAGCGGGCTGGCCCGTGAAAGTGCCAATGTCACCTGTGGTGCCGGTCCAGCTGGTGGAACCAGACTCGAACCCGCCATTGAGAACCTTCTCGTTTCCGATGGGGTTCACGGTGATGGTGCGGGTGGCGGTGCCCTTGGCGCCGGTGTTGTCCGTGGCTGTGAAGGTGGCCGTGTAGTTGACAGCGGACGTTCCTGAGTTGGTGTAGGTGTGGCTGGCGGAGGTGCCGGTGGCGGTGGAGCCATCACCGAAGGTCCAGCCGTAGGTCAGCGTGGCCGTGCTGGAGCTGTCGGTGGCGGAGCCGACGAAGCTCACGGCGGTGCCGGTGGCCACGGTCAGGTTGGACGCAGGGGCGCTGATGGTGGCGGTGACGGTGTTGATGGGAGTGACCGTGCCCACCAGGGCATTGATGGTGGCTTGGCCATTGGGCGCCCCCCAGCCGGTGGCCATGTCGAAGCCCGTGGCGGCCGGAAGGCCATCGCTGCCCGATTTCACGTCATGCATGGAGGTCGCGTAGCTGGAGCCCGTGCCGATGCTGTAGAGGATCGGGTTGATGAAGCCCACGATGGGCTTGCCGTTGGCCAAAGCGTACTGATTGGTGAGGGCCGTGAAGGCAGCCCAGAGCGGGGCGGCGCAGCTGGTGCCGCCGAAATTCTGGCCCCTGCTTCCGTTGCCGCTGTCCACGTATACGCTGGAGGCGATGGCGGCCACGTCGGGGCAGTTGCGCTGCAGCGTGGAGGCGCCGCTGATGCTGGACCAGCTCACGCCGTTCTGCCAGGTGGGCAGGGCATAGCGGTGGCTGTAGCCGCCGCCGCCGCTGCTCCAGACGGTCTCGTTGGACCAGGGGCCAGCGGCAGAACTGGTGCTGAGGTTCGTGCCGCCCACCGAGGTGATGTAGGGGATGTCAGCTGGGTGGATGGGGTTGTAGCTGGAAGAGCTGGTGCTCTGGCCCCATTGGGAGGTGGTCCACGTTCCGCTGTCGCCCGCGGCCACGAAGACGGCGATGCCCTGGGCATCCATCTGCTGGTAGATGGCATCCTCGGTGGTGTCGATATCGGTCTGCTTGGTCATGGCGTTGGTGGCCCAGCCCCACGACACGCCCACCTGCTTGCAGAGGTTGTCGGACACGATGCGGTTCAGGATGGTGTAGGAATCATCGCCCGCGTAGACGTAGAGGTGGGCGCCCGGCGCCAGGGCGCCCGCGATCTCGATATCGAGGGAGACTTCGTCCTGGCCGAAGTAGGCGTTGTTGCCGTTGCCCGGGTTGGAGGTCGCTGCGCCGACATTGGTGAGCGCGGGGGCGGTCATGCCCGCATCCGCCCAGTAGTTGGCGGGATCCACGGCGTAGTAGTTGCTGAACTCGAGGAGGGCGATGCCCTGGCCTGCGCCCGTGGTGGAGGCGGCCACGCCATTGGCGTAGGCCGCACGGAAGTCCTTGCCGATGTAGGTGCCGCCCGTTCCCGAACCAGCGTGAACCACGGCGAGATCGGCCTTCTTCAACCGGGGCACGGGCTTCAGCAGGTTGTTGATGCCATGGATATTGGACACTTCCACATCGATGTCCATGGAGGGCGCGCGGTCCGGAGCATGGAACGTGTCGCCGGAAACGCGGTGTTGGTACTCGTGCATCTGGAGGCTGAGGGCCTTTTCGATGTTGGCCACGGAGCCTTCCACGTTCAGCACCAGGCGATTGGCGTGGGTCTGGGTGATGTGGAGACCCTTGGCGGTCATCCATGCCTGCAGGCGTGCGTAGTCGGCTTCGGTGGGACCGAAGCGGCTGGTGAATTCTTCGGGCGTGAGCCACTGATGGTAGTTCGGGCTCACGGGGTTGTGGAGCTGGGCGCGAAGGGCCGCCAGTTCAGGCTGGTTGCGCAGGGGCAGGCCGATGGCGAGAGACAGCCGGTTGGTACCGGGAACCCGCTCGAGTCGTGAGGATTCATCGACGCCGATCATGCCTTGCTGGCTGAAGACTTTGGTGCCGGCGGAGGCGGTGAAAGCTCCAGCGATCATCGCCAAGGCGAGCGCGCTGCGTACAAGTCCGTGCTTAGCCATGAATGGCTCCTTACTGAGGGAAGAAGGAGGCGATGCCCTCCCGGCTCTTCCAACCGAAACGGCGACTCCTGGATCCTGTTTGACGTGGATCCGGAGCATGAGGGAAAGAAGTGGGGTGAGAGAACCAGCTTCGTGCCGCAAGCTCCACTATGCAAGTTAAGAGATGTTAATTGAGTCGAGCGGAAATAAACAAAGGGCCACTTGCGTGGCCCTTTTCATTGGATGGCGACACTTGGTGTGTCGACGTCAGGTGAGTCCTACTTGACGCTCACATCATCGATGACGAAGGAGGTCTGCAGGCTGCTGTCTTCGGAGCCGAGGAACTTGAGCGTGACAGTCTGGCCGGCGAAAGCGGCAAGGTTGAAGGTCTTCAGCGCATACCCTGAGGCCTTGTTCAAGTTGCTGTAAGTTGCCAGGGTGGTGGTGGTGGAACCGCTGATGATTTGCACCTTCATGGTGTCATACGCAGTGGAGGTGGTGGTCTCGGCGGTGTCGATGTGGAGGTAGAAGCTCAGCGTGGCGCCAGAGGTGGGCACGGCGATGGAGGCCTGAGAGATGCTTTCGCTGGAGGTGCTTCCATTGCCCTGGAGCCAGCAGTTCTTGGTGCCGGCATGAGCGGGCTGGCCCGTGAAGGTGCCAATGTCGCCTGTGGTGCCGGTCCAGCTAGTGGAACCAGACTCGAACCCGCCATTGAGAAGCTTCTCGTTTCCGATGGGGTTAACGGTGACGGTGGCCTGGGCGGACTTGGTGGTGTCAGCCTGGCTGGTGACCTTCACGTGGTAGGTACCGGCGGTGGCAGGGGCGGTATACAGGCCGGAGGTGGAGACGGAGCCACCGCCAGCTTCCACGACACTCCAGGTCACGGCTGTATTCGTGCTGCCAGTGACGGATGCCGTAAACTGCTGAGTGCCACTGGTGTTCAGGCTCACAGAAGCGGGCGTGATGGCGACGGCCACGCCGGCGGCAGGATTCACGGTGATGGTGCGGGTGGCGCTGGCGGTGTGGCTGGCGCTATCCGAGGCCGTGAAAGTGGCCGTGTAGGTCACTGCGGTGGAACCCGTGTTGGTGTAGGTGTGGCTGGCAGAGGCGGTGGCGGCGGTGCCGCCGTCTCCGAAGGTCCAGCTGTAGGTGTAGGGGCTCGTGCCACCAGAGGCAGCGCCGACAAAGCTCACGGCCGTTCCGGATGCAACCGTGACGTTGGATGAGGGAGTGGTGATAGAGGCGGCGAGGGCAGCGGTGCCGGTCCAAGCTGCGCCCACGTTGATGCCGTGGAAGGCGTTCCAGACGGCGGCTTCCTCGGGGCTACCAGCTCCGTAGAGGTCCTTGGCGGCGCTGATGGCGCCAGTGCGGGCTGCGGCGTAGTTGCTGCTGGAGGTCAGGTAGGTGGTGAGGGTGCGGAACCAGATGCGGGCGGCGTGGTCATTGCCCACGCCGGTCATGCCGGAGGGCAGGTAGGTGGTGCTGGTGTTGCCCGTGGTGGTGGCGCCCTGGCTCAGGAAGTAGAAGCAGCGGTTCATGGGGCCACTGCTGTAGTGCACATTCAGGTTGCCGAGGGTGGAGGACCAGGCGTCGGGGCTGGTGCCGTCGAGGCTGGGCTTGTACATGTAGCGCAGGGGGGTGGAGGCGAGCTGTTCGCCGATGGTCCAGTTGCCGCCGGTGCTGCCGATGGTGGTGCCACCACCGCTGCGCTGGTAGAACTCCACCATGGTGCCGAAGATGTCGGAGTTGGCTTCGTTGAGGCCACCCGACTCACCGGAGTAGGTGAGCGCGGCGGTGGTGGCGCACACGCCGTGGCTCAGTTCGTGGCCGGCCACATCCAGGGCTTCGAGGGACGTGAAGGAGCTGCCGTCGCCGTAGGACATGCAGAAGCACTGGTCGAGCCAGAAGGCGTTGTCGAAGCTGGTGGAGAAGTGGACCC
This sequence comes from Acidobacteriota bacterium, assembly GCA_043775845.1. Taxonomy (GTDB): domain Bacteria; phylum Acidobacteriota; class Holophagae; order Holophagales; family Holophagaceae; genus Geothrix. Next base: position 26,897 of record JAYVRY010000069.1, on the reverse strand, counting down.
GGCTGTAAGTCGCCTTACCGGTGCCATCAATGCCATTGCGGCCCAGGACGTTCTTGTACATGTCCCAGGTGGCGGCCACGCCAAAGGCGGCATCCACTGCGGCCGTCTGGCCATTGGCGCTGGTGGTGCTGCCACCCGAGATGTAGTTGGCGCCATCGCCCCAGGTGTTGTCGGCGTCGGTGAAGACGGTCCCATAGAGGGTGGGTGAACCGGTGTTCTGATCGCCGGTGTGGTTCATGTTGGTCACGGCATTGGCGCCCCACTGGCCGCCGGTGCCGCGGGTCATGTCCCGCAGCTCGTAGGTGGTTCCGGTGTTGTTGGTCTGGATGCTGACCGTGCCGTTGTACTGGGAGTTGCCGGTGCCGGTGGCGGCGGTCGTTTCCAGGCTATCCCACTGCTTCAGGATGGCGCCGGTGTGGGCGTCCACGATGAAATCGTGCTTGGCGAAGCTGTCCGCCTTGCTGAGGAGCACGGTCTGCACGTGGTAGGCCAGGTGGTAGCGGACCACGTCGGTCTGAACCATGGTGGCGTCGGCATCCTGATCCATGCGGGCACGAGAGCGGACCACGCGGCTGGTGGTGGCGGGGAAGACGATGAGTTCCGCCGTGGGCTCGTAGGTGTAGGAGCCCTGGGGGTTCAGGTGCTGGTGAATGATGGCGAGAGCCTCGGCGCCGTTGAGGGAAGGGGCCACGTTCAGGTTGATGCTCTTGTGGAGGGCATTGGTGAGGGGCAGTTCCTTGCCCTGGGCATTGACGTGCGTGATGGCGTCGCCACCGAAGACGCGAACGCCCTTGTAGTGCTGGGTGAAGTGGCCGTGGGACTGGCCCAGCTCGTCCGAGTGGGCGGTCCGCATGCGGAAAGCGTGATCGGCATTCAGACCGAGCTGAACCCGCTGGGCCTGCAGGCGCTCCGAGGACTGCTGCACGCGCAAGGCGGCCGCTTCGTGCTGGGTGTTGGCAGAGAGGGAACCGGCAGCCAGGGCTGCGGTGACAAAGGACAGGGCCAGATGGCCCTTGAAAGTCGCCATGGGCAACTCCTCACGGGGGGAAGGGGGTTCACAGCCACCCAGGTTCTTCCAGCCTGGACGGCAACCTGACGCGGCGACCACTGCGCAGCATCAGGACGTGGAATGTGGAAAGAACGGGGTGATGGATTGAGCTTCGGGGCAGTGCGGGGCTTCCCTCAAGTTAAGGGTTGTTAATTTATATGAGAATCATTTCTAATAACGAAAAATATTGTTAAATTAATTTAAAACAATAATTAATAACTAACTATGGCATCCCGTTTGGATGTTTTTTTCTATGCCGTACCGGTAAGGAGCTCCGCGTTGTCAGGCAAGGCGAGGCTCTCTGTCCGGTGAGAGGATGGAAGATTCTGGGTCAGTGGGACGCACCTGGAACGGTCTCGCCCATTCACCCCAAGGCTTCGCCATGACGTGAGCGGGACGCAGGTGTCCTCGAAACCTTGGGCAGGCCCTTATGGCTTCTTCGTGGATTTCTGCCGGACCCGCTTGGGCGGGGCGCTTTTGCCCTTGCGGGGTGCCTGTTTGGCGGCGGGCTTGGGGGTTTCCTTCTTCTTGGGCCTGGGCCGGGACTTGACCTTGTCCTCGCGCTGGGATTGCAGGGCCTCATTGCTGCGGGAGGGCTTGAGGCCCTCGCCGGGATCGAGGATGCGGCGAACGGCGGCCACTTCGTTGGTCTCGCCCTCGCCCTTCTGTTTCTTCTGCACGCTGAGCCGCAAGGGCACGCCCGCCAGGCCGAACTGGTCGCGCAGGCGGTTCTCCAGGTAGCGCACGTAGCTGAAGTGCAGGCCGCGATCGGTGTTGGCCTTGATGACGAAGCTGGGGGGACGCACGCCCACCTGGGTCATGAAGTAGAGCTTGGGCAGCTTGCCGTCCACCACGTGGGGGCTCATGGCGCCCACGGCTTCGCGGAGGAAGCGGTTCATTTCGCCCGTGGGGATGCGGCGGGCATGGGCTTCGGCCAACTCATCGATCATGCCGAAGAGTTTCGACACCCGCTGTCCAGTGAGGGCCGAGAGGAAGATCATGGGCGCGTGGTGCAGGAAGCCCAGGCTGCGGCGCAGATCCTCTTCCGCATCGTAGATGGTGTAGGTGTCCTTCTCCACCAGATCCCACTTGTTCACCACGAGGATCACGGCGGCGCCGGCTTCCTGGGCGTAGCCGGCGATGACGGCATCCTGGTGGGTGGCGCCTTCCACGGCATCGAGCAACAGGAGGCTCACGTCGGCGCGGGCCATGGCCTGTTTGGCCTTCAGGATGCTGAGTTTCTCCGCGCCTTCATGGGTCTTGCCCTTCTTGCGGATGCCCGCGGTATCGATGAGGCGGTAGACCTTGTCCTTCACGTGGATGATGGTGTCCACGGTGTCGCGGGTGGTGCCCGCCACATCGCTCACCAGGCTGCGCTCGGAGCCCAGCATGCGGTTCGCCAGCGACGACTTGCCCACGTTGGGCCGCCCGATGAGGGCGAAGCGCCGCTCGTCCCCAGGGGCGTGGAGCTCGGCCTCCTCGGGCGTGCGGTGGAAGGGCAGGCGGCTGCGGATGGCGGCCATGAGCTCGGGCACACCCGCGCCGTGGGCGGCGGAGATGGCGAGGATCTGATCGAAGCCCAGGCCGTAGAAGCCGGCATCCGGGGCGCCGCCCTTCATGCCATCCAGCTTGTTGATGATCAGGAGGATGGGCTTACCCTGACGGCGCAGGCGCGAGGCGATCTCCTCATCTCCGGCGGTGAGGCCGTCGTGGCCGTCCACCAGCAGGATGGCCACGTGGGCCTCCGCAAGGGCCGCTTCGGCCATGCGGGTGATGCCCTGGGTGATGACGTCGTCGCCCTCGAAGTCGAGGCCGCCGGTGTCCACCAGCTCGAACACTTCCTCGGGATCGCCTTCTTCACCTAGGCAGGTGACCCGGCCATAGCTGCGGTCGCGGGTCATGCCCGGCAGGTCATGGACCAGGGCCGCGCGGCTGCGGGTGAGCCGGTTGAAGAGGGTGGACTTCCCCACATTGGGGCGTCCGCAGAGGGCTACGAGGGGCAGTTTCATATGAGTTCCAAGCCTTTCAGTCTATCGGGCATACGGCGAAAGGGCACGGATGGATTTCCGAGGGTGAGGCTAGAGTGATGCTCTCACCCCTGGGAGCGCCCATGCGTCGTGTTTCTTTCCTGCTGCTGGTCCCCGCCTTGCTGGCCGCTGCGCCCACACCCAAGGTGCTGAGTCCTGCGGGGACCGTGGGACGCCAGATCGAGCTGTTCAATGCTCATGATCTGGAGGGCTTCCTGGGGCTCTTCGCCGAGGACTTGGAGGTGGGCGAGGTGCCTGCAGGGCCGACGACGGCTTACGGGAAGGCGCGGTTGCGAGAACTCTACGCGGAGCGCTTCCAATCCAATCCGAATCTGCATGCCTCGGCGGAGGCGCAGATGGTGTCTGGCGACTTCGTCATTCAGAAGGAGAGGATCAAGGGTAGATCACCACAGCCTCCGCTGGAGGCTGTGGTGATCTACCAGGTGAAGGCGGGGAAGATCGTGCGGATGTGGTCGCTGAGGGATTAGGGCCGCCTCGTCACATTTGGCAGACGGGCCCCGTGGATCCGCCGGATCACCTGATAGAGGTCGTTACCGTTGAAGCGGTAGGGTCTCTCCGTGTCCACGCGGTGCACCATCACGAGCTTGTGCTTCGGATAGATGCCCAGCATGTGGATGTCCACGCCCGTGTGGTAGAAGGAGGGGTGCTCTCCGGGGCTTGAAGGGGTGAGCACGTTCCAGAGCAGGCCGTAGTTGAGACCGTATTCCGGCTCAATCACGGAGTAGGGCTGGGTGCTGAAGGCGATCCAGGTGTTGGGAATGAGCTGGCGCCCCTTCCATTGGCCCCGGTTCAGGTAGAGCTGGCCGAACAGGGCCAGATCGTGGGCCGACATGCGGAAGTGGTAGGCGGGGAAGCGGGAGCGGGCGGGCTCACGGAGGTAGAACCCGTCGAGATCGGCACCCAGGGGGGCGTCGGGAGTGGCCTGGGTGCCCACGCGGTTCCGGTAGTCCAGCATGCCGAGGGGCTGGGCGATCTCCCGGTAGAAGGCGTCGTAGATGCGATGGCCGGTGGCCCGCTCGTAGAGGGCGCCGGCCACGTTGAAGTCCCAGTTGTTTGTAGTGGAAGTGGGTGCCGGGAGCGTGACTGCCGCGTGGGGGCTTCGCCTGATCCATGCCGTCGGATTCGGCAGCGGCCATGTGGTAGACACCGGAGCGTGACTTCAGGACATCCAGCAACGTGGCGCTTTTCTCTGCGGCGGTGAGGGGGTTCGGGAGGTCGTCCACGTTCAAGTCAGCGAGGGTGCGCTGCAGATCGATGGCACCCCGGGCGACTTGGCTGCCATAGAGGCTGTTCAGGAGAGGCTTACGCATGGAGTGGACGAGGAGCTTCTTCCGGATGTCGCCCCACTCGAAGAACACCTTTCCGTCGTGGAGGAGGAGCAGGGAATCCGAGCCGGCCTTCTCGAGGAAGGTGCGGAGCTCGTCCAGCTTCTCTGGGGAATAGCCCGCCTGCTGGGGGGTGATGCGGGTGAAACGGTCCTTGGCGTGATGGGCGGCGAGGGGGCTGATCAGCAGGAGAATCGGGAGGAGGAACATCTGGAGGTGGAACCTGGTCAATGGGACCTCCGGGTCAGTCGCTGGGTTGGGGGATTGAGTGGACTTTAGCAATACCAGGTCACGCCGGTGAGGTTTATGGGAGGGGGAATTCGTTTCGGTTCTCCGCCTCTCCTGTCGACCCATGCCAGCGGGGGCTCGACCGTTCGACTGCAGCGCAGCGAAAGGAGAATAGGACGGCATGACCGCAGGTCATGGCCGCCCGAAGGGCGAGGGCGGAGCCCGAGTCAGCGCATCTGCGGCGCCCTGCGGGCTTGCAGCCCTCGGTCTCGCTCCGGCGCCACATCAAGTGGCGCCTCCACGATCCCACTCGACGTTGGATCCCAGCGACGCATGCGTCGCCGGGGCGGGTTCGAGTTCCGTCAGCCCAAACGCCAAAAAGCGCCCTGTTGGGCGCTCTTTTGGCGGGGCTGACGGGGCTCGAACCCGCGACTTCCAGCGTGACAGGCTGGCACTCTAACCGACTGAGCTACAACCCCTTGCGTTTACTGCGACTTCACCAGGCAACTGGTGGGCGATGACGGGCTCGAACCGCCGACATGCTGCGTGTAAGGCAGCTGCTCTACCGACTGAGCTAATCGCCCGAATCGCCGAACCAAAATCCTCCCACAGGGTGCGGGTGGGGTCAAGCCAAAACCTCGGCGTTGAGGGTTTCCGACTGGTCTGGTAAGGTTTTAGGACTCCCGTAACCAGAGGTTCCCGCGGACCAACGCTGGTGTCGGTGTGACCTTGGCCGTTCTGTCGGCCATGGCCTTGGGATGTTTCTGGAGGGTGGCCTGTGGCGCTGCTGGAACTGGCGAATCTGACGCTCCGATCACCGGAAGGGGATGGCCCCGTCGCGCAAATCCTGGCCCAGATGCCGGATCCCATGCGACCCGACCTGCCGGCCATCCTGTTCGTGATCGTGCTGCTCGTGGTGATGTACCTCTACCTGCGGGTGGTGTTCTTCAAGCCCATCACCAAGCTGATGGAAGACCGCGATCGCGACCTGAACGCCGGTGGCGATGCCAAGGCCCAGGCCGCGGCCGCCCTCGAGGCCCGCCAGAAGGACTACCAGTCCCGCCTGAAGGAGCTCCGTGCCCAGGCTTTCGAGCGTCGCAAGGCCCTGGCCGATGCCGCTGGCAAGGAGAAGCAGCAGCTCCTCGATGAGGCCCGCACCAAGGCCCAGGCCGAGCGCCAGGCAGCCGTGGAATCCCTGAAGGTCCAGCAGGCCGCTGCCAAGCAGAGCCTCCTGGCCCAGGTGGATGCCCTGGCCGAATCCATGGCCCAGACCCTTCTGAAGCAGGCCTAGGCATGATGAAACTGACCCGACTTTCCCTCGCCGCCCTGCTGGCCTTCAGCCCTCTGGCGCTGGTGGCGCAGGCCCACGAAGCGGCGCCCGCCGCCGAGAAGCACGAAACCCCCGCCGCGGGTCATGAAGCCCCGGCCGCCGAAGGCCACGCCGCTGAGGCGACTCACGAAGCCCATGGCGAAGCTGCTCACGCAGCCACTGGCCATGAAGCCGCTGGTCACGAAGCCGCTGGTCACGAAGCGGCTGGTCACGAAGCGGCTGGCCACGATGCCAAGGGCGGCGCCCATCACGGCCCGGCCATGACGCTCTTTGGCAAGGCCTATGGCAACGGCGGCGCCTTCCTCGTTCAGCTCCTGAACTTTGCCATCTACGGCGCGGGCCTCTTCTTCATGCTGAAGGGCGCGCTGTCCGCCATGTTCAAGTCCCGCAAGGAAGAGCTCGTCACCCTGCTCGCCCAGGCGGAGAAGGACAAGGCGGAGGGCCAAGCTCAGATGCAGGAGATGGCCGCGAAGATGGCCGGGCTCGAAGGTGAGCTGGCCGGCATCCTCGCCAAGGCCGAGACGGATTCCGAAGCCGAGAAGCAGCGTGTGCTTGAGGCCGCCAAGGCTGAGGCCACCGCGATCCTGGCCCAGGCTCAGGCCGAGATCGGGTTCCAGAAGCGCCAGGCCGAGCAGGAACTGCGGGCCCTGGTGGCCGAGCTGGCCATCGAAGGCGCCACCAAGCGCCTGGAAGCCAAACTGCAGGGCCCTGATTCCGCCTTGGCCATCGACCGTGCCATTCAGCAGATTGGAGGCGCCCAGTGAGCAGCCGCCTGACCGCCCGGCGCTACGCCAAGGCCCTCCTCCAGATCGGCGACAAGCAGGGCAACGTGCCCCAGCTGCAGCAGGAACTGGAAGCCGTGGCCGCCGCCGTGGCCACCCATGCCGACCTCTCCCGCCTGGTGGCCTCGCCCCTGGTGCTGCCCACCAAGAAGGCCCAGGTCTTCGAAGCCATCCTCGCCGCCGCCAAGGTCAGCGAGACGCTGCGCCACTTCTTCCGCGTGGTGGCCGAGGCCGGCCGCCTGAACCTGCTGCCCGACCTGCGCCGCACCTTTGGTGATCTGGTCGATGAGCGGGCGGGCATCGTGGAAGCCAAGGTCAGCAGCGCCCAGGTCCTTTCCGAAGCCCAGGTGAAGGCCCTCATGGCCTCCTTGGCCACCCGCACGGGCAAGACCATCCGCCTTTCCTGGCACCAGGACACCACGTTGCTCGGTGGCGTGAAGGTCCAGGTGGGTTCCACGGTGCTGGATGCCTCGCTCCAGGGCCAGCTCCGCCAGCTCAAGACTCAACTGCTTTCGGCTTAATCACACTTTCGCTTTCAACTCGTAGGTTTGGAGGACTTCATGGACATTCGCGCGGAAGAGATTTCCCGCATCATCCGCAGCCAGATCGAAGGCTTCGACGCCCAGGTGGACGTGGCCGAAGTGGGCACGGTCATCAGCGTGGGTGACGGCATCGCCCGCGCCTACGGCCTCGAGAAGGCCATGTCCGGCGAGCTGCTGGAACTGCCCCACGGCGTCATGGGCCTCGCCTTCAACCTGGAAGAGGACAACGTCGGCATCATCCTGCTGGGCGACGCCGCCGCCATCAAGGAAGGCGACACCGTCAAGCGCACCGGCAAGATCATGTCCGTGCCTGTGGGCCCCAACTTCGTCGGTCGCGTGGTGGACGCCCTGGGCAACCCTATCGACGGCAAGGGCCCCATCCAGGCTGCCAAGTTCAACCCCATCGAGCAGATCGCCCCCGGCATCGTGGACCGCAAGAGCGTGCACGAGCCCATGCAGACGGGTCTCAAGGCCATCGACAGCCTGATTCCCATCGGCCGCGGCCAGCGCGAGCTGATCATCGGCGACCGCCAGACCGGCAAGACCGCCGTGGCTGTGGACACCATCATCAACCAGCGCGACACCGGCGTGATCTGCATCTACGTCGCCATCGGCCAGAAGCGCTCCACGGTCGCCCAGGTGGTGAAGACGCTCGAAGAGTACGACGCCATGAAGCACACCATCGTGGTGGCCGCTTCGGCTTCTGAAGCCGCGCCGTTGCTCTTCCTCGCCCCCATGACCGGCGCCGCCCTCGGCGAATACTTCATGTGGCACGGCAAGGACGGCCAGCCTGCGGGCAAGGAGAATCCCGGCGGCCACGTGCTTTGCATCTACGACGATCTCTCCAAGCAGGCGGTCGCCTACCGCGAAATCTCGCTGCTGGTGCGCCGTCCTCCCGGACGCGAGGCCTACCCTGGCGACGTGTTCTACCTCCACTCCCGCCTGCTGGAACGCGCTTGCAAGCTCAGTGACGAGCGCGGCGCGGGTTCGATGACGGCTCTGCCCATCATCGAAACCCAGGCCGGTGACGTGTCCGCCTACATTCCCACCAACGTCATCTCCATCACCGACGGTCAGATCTTCCTCGAGAGCGATCTGTTCAACGCCGGCGTCCGGCCCGCCGTGAACGTGGGCATCTCCGTGAGCCGTGTGGGTGGTTCCGCCCAGGTGAAGGCCATGAAGTCCGTGGCCGGCACCATCAAGCTTGACCTCGCCCAGTACCGCGAGCTGGCGGCCTTCGCTCAGTTTGGTTCCGATCTAGACAAGGCCACCCAAGCCCAGCTCAGCCGCGGCCAGCGCCTGGTGGAAATCCTCAAGCAGGGCCAGTACAGCCCCATGCCGGTGGAAAAGCAGGTGGTCATCATCTGGGCTGCCACCAACGGCCACACGGATGATCTGCCGGTGCCGCAGGTGCGGCGCTTCGAAAGCGAATTCATGGCCTTTCTCGACGTGAACGCCCCCGAAGTGCTTCGCGGCATCCGCGACACCAAGGTGCTCAGCGACGATGCCAAGGCCCAGCTCAAGACCCAGGTGGCGGCCTTCAAGGAGACCTTCGTGGCCTCCCTGAACCAGACCGCAGGAGCCTAGTCCCATGGCCGGTCTCCAGGATATTCGCCGCCGCATCCGGTCGGTGAAGAACACCCAGCAGGTCACGAAGGCGATGAAGATGATCTCCGCGGTCAAGCTGCGGAAATCTCAGGAGCGCCTGGTGGCCCTGCGTCCCTACGCCACCAAGATGATGGAAGTCGTCCGCCGGGTCGTGGGCCGCATCAAGGGTGATTCCGAGATCCAGCCGGGCCCCGCCGCCCAGGCCTTCCTGGCCCCCCGCGAGGAGAAGCGCATCCGCGTGGTCCTCGTGGCTTCGGACAAGGGCCTCTGTGGTGGCTTCAACGCCAACGTGCTCAAGGCTGCCAACGCCTTCGCGGCGGAATGCACCTCCGAGATCGTCCACCTCGATGTGGTCGGCAAGCGGGCCACCGAATGGGCGAAGAAGCACCAGATCCAGCCCAAGGGGGAGTTCCTCAACATTCCCCTCACGGGCCTGCAGCGTGTGGTGACTGAGATCTCCAATGGGGCCGCCGCCCAGTACCATGCCGGTGAGATCGACGCGCTCTACGTGATCTACAACTACTTTGAAAGCGCCATGGCCCAGACGCCCACCGTGTTCCGAGTCTTCCCCATGGACCTGGACCGTCGCGCCGAAGGCCGGGATGCCATCGAGGTATCGCACCTGCTCGAACCCGATGCGAACTCGGTGCTGGAGACGTTGCTGCCCCGGTTCGTGGAGACGGAACTGCTCCGCAACCTGCTGGAGAGCAACGCCTCCGAGCATGGCGCCCGCATGGCCGCCATGGACAAGGCCAGCAGCAACGCCGGCGAGATGATCGCGAAGCTGACGCTCACCATGAACAAGATCCGTCAGGCCAGCATCACCAACCAGATCATCGAGATCGTGTCTGGAGCAAACGCTTAAACCGCGAATTTCGCGAATGTTCGCGAATGAATCGGCCTTTTAACACCCGCCCCGCTTTCCTGTTTTCAATTCGCGCCCATTAGCGTCATTCGCGGTTACTTCTTTTCCGAGGTCCCCATGTCAAACACCCTTCAAGGCCGCGTGATCGCCATTGTCGGTCCCGCCGTGGACGTCGAATTCGGCGACCACCTGCCCTCGATCATGAACGCGCTGCACACCGACATCGCCGGCGTGCAGGTGACGCTGGAGGTGCAGCAGCATCTCGGCGAGAATCGCGTCCGTTGCGTCTCCATGCAGCCCACCGAGGGCATGGTGCGCGGCCAGATCGTCACTGACACCGGCAAGGCGATCAATGTGCCCGTGGGCCCCGAGACTCTGGGCCGCATCATCAACGTGGTGGGCGATCCCGTGGATGAGCGCGGTCCCATCGGCCACAAGATGACCCTGCCCATCCACCGCGAAGCCCCCAAGTATGAAGACCTGAACACCTCCTCCGAGATGTTCGAAACGGGCATCAAGGTCATCGACCTGCTGGAACCCTACGCGAAGGGCGGCAAGACGGGCCTCTTCGGCGGCGCCGGTGTGGGCAAGACCGTGCTCATCATGGAACTCATCAACAACATCGCCAAGGGCCACGGCGGCTACTCCGTGTTCGCGGGCGTGGGCGAGCGCACCCGCGAGGGCAACGACCTCTGGCACGAAATGATGGATTCGGGCGTCATCAACAAAGATGACCTCTCCAAGAGCAAAGTGGCCCTCATTTACGGCCAGATGACCGAGCCCCCCGGAGCCCGCGCCCGTGTGGCCCTCACCGGCCTCACCGTCGCCGAGTACTTCCGCGATGTGGAAGGCAAGGACGTGCTGCTCTTCGTGGATAACATCTTCCGCTTCACCCAGGCCGGCGCCGAAGTCTCCGCGCTGTTGGGCCGCATGCCCTCCGCCGTGGGCTACCAGCCCACGCTGGCCACGGAAATGGGCGAGCTGCAGGAGCGCATCACCTCCACCAAGAAGGGCTCCATCACCTCGGTGCAGGCTGTGTACGTGCCTGCGGATGACTACACGGATCCCGCGCCCGCCACCACCTTCGCCCATCTGGACGCCACCACCAACCTCTCCCGCGAGATCGCCTCCCTGGGCATTTACCCCGCCGTGGATCCGTTGGCCTCCACCAGCCGTCTGCTGGATCCCCGCATCCTGGGCGAGCACCACTACAACACCGCCATGCGCGTGAAGTCCATCCTGCAGAAGTACAAGGAGCTGCAGGACATCATCGCCATCCTCGGCATGGACGAATTGAGCGACGACGACAAGCTCATCGTGGCGCGCGCCCGCAAGATCCAGCGCTTCCTCAGCCAGCCCTTCTTCGTGGCCGAGCAGTTCACCGGCATGGCCGGCAAGTACGTGAAGCTCGAAGACAGCATCAAGGGCTTCAGCGAGATCTGCGATGGCAAGTGGGATCACCTGCCCGAGCAGGCCTTCTACCTCGTGGGCACCATCGAGGAAGCCGTCGAAAAGGCCGAAAAGCTTGCAGCCGTCTAGTTTGCCTTTCTCCAACTCGGAATCCGCGCAAGCGGATTCCGAGATTTGAAAAGAGATTGTTATGTCCCAAACGATCAAACTGGAAGTGGTCACCCCTGAGCGGCCGGTCTTTTCGGCCGAAGTGGCTGAGGTGCAGTTCCCCACGGCTTCCCGCGGCTATTACGGCATCCTGCCCGGCCACACGCCGTTGATGACCGAGGTGGGTGACGGCCTGCTCTACTACATCCAGGATGGCCAAAAACATTGGCTCACGGTCTTCGGCGGCTTCGCCGAAGTGGGCCCCGATCGTGTCACCGTGCTGGCCCGCGAAAGCGAGACCATGGACATGATCGATCTGGAGCGGGCGGAGGCCTCGCGCCAGCGGGCCCTGAAGCTTCTCAAGGAAGCTCACACCGAGCAGGATCTGGCGGTGGCCCAGGCCAAGCTGGACGCCAGCCTCATCCGCCTTCAGGCGGCCGGACACCCGGCAGGTCACGGTTTCTGACCCGACCCTCCGGGCTCGTTTTGATGACCTACTCATGGGGCGGCCCTCCCGCCGATGGGATGTGGGCAATGCCCAGCGGAGTCTTTGTGAGTGAACTGCCCATCCTTGACCCTCAACCCTTGCGGGACCTGTTGGATATTGGCGCCGAGACGGGCTTGGTCCAGGAGCTCATCGCCCTCTACGAAGAGGACGTGCCGCCTCGCATCGTGGGCGTGCGGGAGGGTTTGGCCGACGGGGATCTGCCGAAGATCCTCATGGAAGCCCACCAAATGAAGGGGGCCCTGAGCAACCTGGGACTGGTGCGTTTCGCGGATCTGGCCTCCCGCATCGAAGCCGAGGCCAGGACCGGGAGCCTGGACGCTACCCCGGCGCTCATCGAGGCCCTTCCTGCGGCCTACGACGAGGCCTTGGTGGCTTTGAATGAAGCCTTCCCCAGCTGATGACCAAACCAGGCCTTGCCCGCTGATACCAGATCTTGCCTGCTGTTACCAGACCAGGCGTTCATCCTGGGCCAGGAGGCTGATCCGGGGATCGTTCAAGGCTTCCAGTTGGGGCAGCATGATGGCCTTGTCCCCGGGCGTCAGGTGGTAGATCCGGACAGGTAGTTGGCCCTTGAGTTTCTTCAACTCGGCGCCGAGTTTGGCGGGGGTGAGGTGCTTGGAGGCCTCGGCCAGCCAGACTTGCTCGTTGGGGAAGCTGGCTTCGGCGATGACCAGCCGCAGGTTCGGTGTGGCGTTGGCCACTTCCCAGATGCGATCGGTCTCCGCCGTGTCGCTGGTGAAGATGAAGGCATCCTTGCCGTCATCCACCTTGTAGCCCACGCAGGGCACCAGGTGGTTCACGCGGATGGGCGTGATGCGCAGTCCGCACACCTCGTAGGTGGTTTCGGGCTCGATCTCCGTGTAGCGAATGGTGGGATCGTTGGGGCTGGGGATCACGCTGAAGTCGGGCCACAGTTCGTCGTTGAAGAGATGGCGCCGCAGCACGTCGAGGGTTTCCGGCAGGGCGTGGATTTCCACGGCATCGTGGGTGTGGCCGAAGATGTTCTTGGTGAAGAAGGGCAGGGTGCAGATGTGATCCAGGTGCGAGTGGCTGATGAAGACATGCTGGATCTTCACCTGCTCTTCCACCCGGAGGGCCGCGGTGATGGAACCGGCGTCGATGGCCACGCAGCCGTTGACGAGCAGGCCCGTCAGGCGCTCGCCATCCGCCTCGCCGCCGCTGCATCCCAGGATCCGGAGTTCCATCATCCCTCAGTGAAAGTGCCCTTATCATACGGAAAAGGGGCGCCTTGCGGCGCCCCTTTTGAACGGGTATTTGGAACTTAGAAGCGGTTGCCGCCGTAGATGCCGATCTGAACCTGGGGCGCCAGGGCATCGGTGAGGTCCTTGGCTGAGGCCGTGCTGTCCTTCTTGGAGAGCGGAGCAGCCACTTCGAAGAGAAAGAAGGGACTGATCACGGGGCTGGGGATGTGGAAGCCCACGTTCACCCGTGCCCAGGGGCGGCCCAGGGTGCTGTCCGTGGCGGTGCCGCCGGTGGGACGGAAGCTGAGCTTCTCGGAGCGGTATTCAATCCCGGCGCCCACGTCGACCAGCAGCTTCCAGTTCACCATGGCGCCTGCGGCGATGTACTGGTTCTCCAGTTCGCCCAGTTTCGTGCCGCCAACGTTGAGATCGCCCTTGGTCTTGTTGTGCCAGGTGGCGTTCAGCTGCAGCGCGGCCACTTTCAGGTCCACGATGTCGATGCCTGCCCGGATGCCCAGGCCCGTGGGGCTCACAGCATCAAATTTCTGCGCGCCAACCGCCTGGGCCTTGCCGATCTGCTTGTCGAGCAGCAGGCCAACCTCGCCAGCGGTGACGGGAACCATGGCAAGGGCCAGGACTGCGGGTGTGAGCATCTTCTTGAACATGGCAACCCTCCGATTCAGACGAATACTGCATGATCGACCCTGGATGGGGGACGGTCAACCTGATTTAGATCTACTTCTTTGCTAATCTCAGCCTTATGCGGGCCCACCTGCGTTTCCTCATCCTCGACGACTTCGACCCCGACACCGGGGAGCTGGCCCTGCGTGTGGCCTTCCAGCCGGGGCCAGAACCAGGTCTGGAGCTGATTCGCCTGCGCTTGCACCTGGGCCGGTCGGGCAATCCCCTCGATCCCCTCAGCCGGGAACTGCGCACTCACGTCCAGATGCCCATGCCACCCCTTTGGGAACACGGCCTCAAGACCATCGTCCACGCCATCGAGGAGGAACTGAGTGGGCCGGACGGGCGCAATGCCCTCCGGTACCTCTGGGTCCGCACGCAGATCCTCCATCCAGCCGAACCCTCCCGCTCCACGCCCAACCATCCCGTGCCCCGGCAGGTGGAGGTGCTGCGGGACTGGGCCCACCGGCTGGATCAGGAAGGCCAGAGCCTCCGCGCGGCGGAGATCCTGGACCGCCTGCTGCTCCTGGCGCCCAAGGATGTGACCACCCTGGCCTACCTGGCCGGGTTCTTCCGGTCCCAGGGTATGGCTGAGGAAATGGCTTCCGTGGCCGAGCGGTGGATCAAGGCCGAACCGGACCGCGTGGAGGCGAAGCTGCGCCACGGGGAGGCCCTGGTGCGCCTGGGCCGCGCCCAGGAGGGCAGGGCCGTCTTCGAGTCCGTGCTGAAGGTCCATCCGGTCCACCTGCTGGCACACCTGGGCATGGCGCAGGCGTTGGGGCAGCTGGGAGGGAATCCCTTTCCCCACCTGGATGCCGCCCAGGAACTGGATCCCGTGGCCACGGCTTCGGTGCTGCGGGAATCCTACAACTACCACCTGCTGGCCACGCCGCCCGGGGATCGGGAGTACGGCCTCGATGAGCTGCCCGCGCTGCTGGGCGTCTCGGGCGCCGAAGTGCAGGACTACCTCCACTACCTGGGACTTCCCGCAAGACAGGAGGGTGGGGTGCGCGAATCGGAGCTGGCCCGCTGGGTCAGCGTCATGAACCGCTACGCCCTGCTGCCGGTGGGCCTGAACTGGTCGGCGCCGACCCCGCGAAAGCTTCCGGAACTGGTCTGAGATCGGTCTCTCCTGCGATAATAGCTGTTTGCAAAGGAGTCCCATGGCCGTCCTGCTCAGCACCGATCTGCCCTTTCCGATCTTCCGCCGGGGGAAGGTGCGGGATGTGTATGACCTGGACAAGCAGCTGCTCATCGTAGCCTCGGATCGCATCAGCGCCTTTGATTGCGTGATGCCTGAAGGCATTCCGGACAAGGGCAAGATCCTCACGGCCGTGGCGGCCTACTGGTTTGCCGCCACCGAGGACTTGGTGCCCAACCACTTCCGCGGCAACGCGGGCTGGCCCGCCAGTCTCGAACCCTACCGCGAAGCCCTGGCGGGTCGCGCCGTGGTGGTGGAAAAGACCCGGCCCATGCCCGTGGAGTGTGTCGTTCGCGGCTACATCGCCGGCAGCGGCTGGAAGGAATATCAGCAGACCGGGAAGGTCTGCGGCGTGCAACTACCCGCCGGGCTGAAGCTTGCGGACCGGCTGCCCCAGCCCATCTTCACGCCCGCCACCAAGGCCGAAGAGGGCCATGACGAGAACATCTCCTTCGACCAGATGGCCGAGATCGTGGGCGCGGATCTGGCGATCCGCCTGCGGGACCTGAGTCTGGCCCTCTACCAGCGTGGCGCCGAACTCGCAGCGACTCGCGGCATCCTGCTGGCGGATACCAAATTCGAATTCGGCCTCAGCGACACGGATGAGCTCATCTTGATCGACGAGGCCCTCACGCCCGACAGCAGCCGCTACTGGTTGATGGACAGCTACGCGCCCGGGAAGAATCCCCCCAGCCTGGACAAGCAGTTCCTCCGCGACTACCTGGAAACCCTCGACAGCTGGAACAAGCAGCCGCCCGCGCCCCATTTGCCCACCGAGATCATCGACGGCATCCGGGCGCGGTACCTGGATCTGGCTTCGCGGTTTGGTGTGAAGGTCTAATCCGCCAAAACCCTGAAGGCGCTGGCGCCTTCAGGGTTTTGGCAGGGTGCCCAGCAGCTCCAGGCTTCCTGCGGCGCCGCTGCGGAGCTGGGCGGGGTCCAGCCAGGCACGCAGGCCTGCGTTGAGGGCCTCCAGGGATACTGCCTCCACGCGCCCCGGCGTCACCGCGCGGCCCAGGGCCTCGTCCAGGGCCGACGCCATCTGGGCCTCGGGATGGAGGGATTCGAGACTGCGTCCTGCCGCCCATGCCGTCCGCGCTCGATCCAGGTCCGCCTGGGTGAAGCCCCGCTGGCGCAGGGATGCCAGGCGGCCATGGAGCAGGGTCCAGGCGCTTCCACCCGAGGAACTGGGCGCGGTATCAAAAGTGGCCAGCAGGCAGTCGCGATCCGCCACCATGCCCACCGGATAGAGGGAACCGTCCCCGGGGATGAGCAGACTGAGCAGGTGCACCAGCTCCGGTGCGAGTCCTGGAGGCTGGGGGGCCACCACTTGAACCCGAAGACCAGCGCCTGCGGTCTGGAAAGTGGGTAGGCCTTTGGAGGTGGCTGGAGCGGAGGCGGCGGCCGGATCAAGGGAGGGTGGATGGAGGGTTGGGGGTGGTTCCTGGGCCGCCCACGAACCCAGCGTCAGCAGCACCAGCCGCTTGGCCTGTTCCAGGCCCAGGTCACCGTGGAGTACCAGTACGGCGCGGGCGGGCCGGACCACCCGGGCGCGGAAGGTGAGCAGATCCTCCCAGGTGATGACCCCGAGGCTCGCCAGCGTGGGTGTGGCCTCGGGCGCCGCCGCCAAGGTCTGCCGGAGGCGGGTGTGGGTATCCTCTTCCCGGCCTTCCACCTGGCGCCAACAGGCGACTCGCTGCGCTTCCAGCAGGGAGGGTTCGAACATGGAGCGCAGCAGGCGATCGGCCAGCAGGCCCATGGCCCGGTCCTGCTCGCGGCTGCGCGCCACCAGTTGCCATTCGAGCCGGTCCGGCTCCGTGGTCGTGCTGAGCTGGATGCCCGCGTCATCGAGCCGCCGGTCCAGTTCCTGGTCCGTCAGGTCGGCAGCGTCCGAGTGGGCAAACATCCCCATGGTCAACCGGGGCAACCCCTGATGGCCGGGTGGCACGTCTCCGGGTTCGAGCCGCAGATGCAACCGGGCCCGCACGAGGGCATGCTCGTGGTCCTCCAGCAGGAGCACGCGCAGCCCGTTGGGCAGTTGGAATCGCTGAACCCGGGGCTGGGCCTGCAGTGATAGCGCGGCGGCGAGGAGGGCCAGTGGGAGGATTCTCATGGCTTCTCCGGAGCCAGCTGCGTCTGCAACAGCTTCAGGGTGCGGCGCCGTTCCTCGGTGTTCAGCATGCGGAGTTGCCGGAGCCCTTCTGCCACAAGACGCTCCCGCTGGGCCGGATCTTCGATGCGCAGCGCCGCGAGGCTTCGGATGACCTTGGCCAGCTCATTCTCGAGTGGGTCGAGGTTCTCTCCAGGGGTGGGCTCCAGCAGGACGGTGGTGCGATGGCTGGGTTTCAACCAGGCGCGGGCCGCGGACTGGACTGTCTCGGGAGCCAGGCTGCGCAATCGCTGGATGTCCAGTTCCATCAAGCGCCAGTCGCCACCTTCGGCCCAGGCCACGGCCAGGGACCGGGCCAGCGCCGCAGGATCATCCGCCGACACGATGAATTCGGCCTCCAGCTGCGTCAGGGCACGCTGCCACTCCTCCTGAGGAATGGGCTCTTCCTGAAGGCGCAGGATCTCACTGTGCAGGGCGCTTTCGATCTCGGCCAGACTGTGTCCCTCCACAGGCCTGCTTCCGATCACCAGCAGGCCGGGCAGTCGGCCGCCGGGCGTGTCGAGGCTGAGCTCCACCTGTCGAGCCAGGTTCTTTTGGCGAACCAGGCGGAGCGGCAGGCGACTGGTCTGCCCGCCCGCCAACAACTGGGCCGCCATGCGCAGGGCCAGATGGTCCGAATGGCGGCGCGGGGGAATGCGCCAGCCCGTCAACAACCGCGGGGTGCTGCCGAAGGTGGCCTGCACCCGCCGGTCGCCCAGATCCGCGGGGATCTGCGGCAGTACGGCCTCTTCGGCATCGGGCAGGACCGGCAGGGCTCCCAGGTGGCGTTCCACCAGAGGCAAGGCCACCTCCAGGCTCAGGCTGCCCACGAGGATGATGGTGAGCTGATCGGGCCGCAGGGCTCGATGGGCGTAGGCGCGAAGGTCGGACCAGCGGAGGGCCTCCAGGGAGGGCAGGTAGTCCATGAGGTCGCGGCC
Source organism: Acidobacteriota bacterium (assembly GCA_043775845.1). GTDB lineage: Bacteria > Acidobacteriota > Holophagae > Holophagales > Holophagaceae > Geothrix. The sequence continues at coordinate 8,885 of JAYVRY010000069.1, read as the reverse complement.
GTAGGGGTGTCCCGGCAGGGCCGCGCCCCGGAGCAGGGCGGATCCCTGGACGCCAGCGCTCTGCAGTTCCGCCATGAGCGTGGCACGGGCCTGGGCGAAGCGGCTGAGTTGCAGGGAACGCAAACGCTGGGCCTCGGTGTGGCACCAGAACCCGAAGGCTTCCTGGGGCAGTTCGGTGTGGGCCAGCAGGGCATCGGCGGTGGCTTCGGCGGTCTGGCGGCCCCCGCGAAGGGTGTAGAGATCGGCCAGGGGAGAGGCGGAGAACCGCGCCTTCAGGCTGGATTGGAGGCCTTCGAGGCCCGCCTCCAGCGCCTGCAACTGCGGTGCGGCGGAAGGATCCCGGCCAAGGCGCAGGCGCTCCAGTCGCAGGGATTCCAGCAGGCCCTCCTCCTGCTTGAGCAGGGCATCCAGGCTGGACTTTGGTTTCGCGGTGTCGATGTCTTCGGGCCAGGTGGAGCCGTAAAGAGCCCGGGCCAGCAAGTCAGTAGCGCCGGCGGCAGAGGCGGGTTCCTCCGCCCGGCCCCCCCGGAATACCAGGGTGGCATGGAAGGCGGACATGCCCCTGCGTTCCACCAGCAGCAGGCGGGCGCCGTTGGCCAGGCGCCGTTCCTGCACTTCAGACGGCCGGAATGCCTGGGCCTGCAAGCCGAGGGTGGTGGCGATGAGGATGGGAACCAGCAGACGCATGGGCCCCAGATTACTACCTCATTTCACCCGAATGCTGCCGTTGGTCGTTTCCAGGCGAATGGTCTGGCTGCGGCCCGGAATCTTGACCTTGGCGTTGTGCTTGGTCAGCTCGATCACTTGGGCGCCGGCAACCTTGATGTCCATGGAGCCGTTGCTGTTCTCGGCGATGAGGTCGCCCGTGGCCTTGCCCAGTTCCACTTCGATGCTGCCGTTGGTGGATTCGAGGTGGATGCCCTCGCCCCAGCCGTCAAGGTTGTGGGCGCGGATGGAGCCGTTGGTGGTCTCCAGGCGGATGCCACCTTCGATGTCTTCGAGAATGATGCGGCCGTTGGTGGTGCTGCCCTGAATGCGGGCCATGAGGTTGCGGGCCTCGATGGGGCCGTTGCAGGTATCCACCCGGACTTCGCCGCGGATGTGGTTCACGAGGATGCTGCCGTTGGTGGCCTCACAGCGGGCATAGCCCTCCAGATTCTCCACGGTCACGGTGCCGTTGGTGGTGCGGAAGTGCCCCATAAGCTTGTGGGGCACCTGGAGGGTCATTTCGCAGCGGGGGCTGATGTAGACGCCGAAACTCCAGGAAGGCTGCTGGAAGGCGGCCTCGATGTCGAGGTCAGCCCCCTTGCGCTGGATCACCAGGTCCACCTTCCGCTTGTCGCTGTCGCGGATCTGGGCGGTGAGGGAGACTTCTTCCTTGTCCCAGCCGGTCACCCGGATGGCACCATTGCGGTTCTTTACCCAGAGCTTGGAGCCGTAAGCCAGTTTTTCGTTCCGCTGCTCGGTCCGCGATCCCGAAGGCATGTCCACCCCGATGCTGGGTGCAGGCGGCGCGGGTGGCGCCGGGGGTGGTGGCGGTGGCGGCGGGACCTGGGCCAGCAGGGCGCTCCCAACGAGGAATAGTGGTATCCAGCGGCTGGCAACATTCATGGTGGCTCCCGTGGGAGAAAGATCCAGGGCTAGCCTGGGTGGACTGTTCACGAACCCTGGGTGGGAAGGTTTAGTCACGATACCCTGGAAGTTCCAAGGAGTGATCCATGTCTGTGCTTATCCTTTCCGCCACCCGCAGCGCCGTTGGCACCTTCGGGGGAGCCCTGAAGCCCCTGAACGCCGTCCAGATGGGTGCCCTGGCCATCACCGAGGCCCTGGGCCGGGCCGGCGTGGAGGCCTCCGCCGTGGGCGATGTCGTCATGGGCAACGTGTTGCAGGCGGGCAGCGGGCAGAACGTGGCCCGGCTGGCGGCCCTCAAGGCGGGCCTCCCCCATGCCACGCCTGCCCATACACCCAACCAGGTCTGCGGTTCGGGTCTCAAGGCCATTTCTCTCGGTGCTCAGTCCATCCTCATGGCGGATGCCGAGATCGTGGTGGCCGGCGGCACCGAGAGCATGTCCAACGCCCCCTACCTGCTGCCCGCGGCCCGCTGGGGCGCCCGCATGGGCGACGCCAAACTCATCGATAGCATGATCCAGGATGGCCTCTGGTGTGGTCACGGCGACACCCACATGGGCATCACCGCTGAAGCTGTCGCCGCCAAGCACGGCATCACCCGCGAAGCCCAGGATGCCTTCTCGCTCCAGAGCCAGCTCAAGGCCACCGCCGCCCAGGCCGCAGGCGCCTTCGACCGCGAAATTTTCACCGTGACCCTGTCGGGCAAGAAGGGCGATGTCCTCTTCAACCGCGATGAGTACATCAAGACCGATGCCTCCGCCGAGGGCCTGGCCAAGCTCAAGCCCGCCTTCCGCAAGGACGGCACCGTGACCGCCGGCAACGCCAGCGGTATCAACGACGGCGCCGCCGCCCTGGTGCTGGTTTCTGAATCCGCCGCCAAGGCCCACAAGCCCATCGCCCGCATCCTCGGTTTCGCCCAGGCAGGCGTGGATCCCGCCACCATGGGCCTGGGCCCCGTGCCCGCCATCCAGAAGCTGCTGGCCAAGACCGGCGTGAAGATGGCCGACATCGACCTCTTCGAGCTGAATGAAGCTTTCGCCGCCCAGAGCCTGGGCGTGCTGAAGGAGCTGCCCGAGATCGATCCCGCCAAGGTGAACCTGCGCGGCGGCGCCATCGCCATCGGCCACCCCATCGGCGCCAGCGGCACCCGCATCCTGGTGACGCTCATCCACCTGCTCCAGGACCAGAACAAGCGGCTTGGCATCGCCTCCCTGTGCGTGGGCGGCGGCCAGGGCGTGGCCATCCGGGTCGAGCGCCTTTGATTTTTTATCCGCAGATGACGCAGATTTCGCAGATGAAAACAGTGCCATCTGCGGCCATCTGCGCCATCTGCGGTTAAATTCAAATTGCCATGATCACCCTCACCCACGTCGGCAAGCAGTACGACCGCATTCACACCGCCTTGGCGGATGTGAGCTTCGCCATCGACGCGGGTGAATTCGTGTTCCTCACGGGGCCCAGCGGCGCGGGGAAATCCACGTTGCTGAAGCTGCTCTTCCGCGAGCAGATCCCCAGCAGCGGCGAGATCCAGATGGCGGGCCACCGGCTCTCCTCCATGCCAGAGAAGGAGATCCCCCTCCTCCGCCGCAAGCTGGGCGTGGTCTTCCAGGACTTCAAGCTCATCCGCAGCCGGACCATTTTCGAAAACGTGGCCTTCGTGCTCAAGGTGCTGGGCGTGAGCGCCGCCGAGCAGAAGCAGCGCACCTTCCGTGCCCTGAAAATGGTGGGCCTCCAACACAAGCTCAGCAGCTACCCCCTGCAGCTCTCAGGTGGAGAGCAGCAGCGCGTGGCCATCGCCCGGGCCCTGGTGAACGACCCCCTGGTGCTGCTGGCGGACGAGCCCACGGGCAACCTCGATCCCGACCTGGCCCAGGAGATCATGACCCTCTTCGAGCGCATCAACGGTCAGGGCACCACGGTCATCGTGGCCACCCACGACCGCAGCCTCATCCAGCGCATGAAGAAACGCGTCATCGGCCTCGACCACGGCCGCATCGCCTTCGATCAGCCCGCGCCAGCCAGCCTGGTGGTGGTGTAGCAGATAGATTCTTTGGTCCACAGATTTCACGGATTCACACAGATGAAAGCAGCATGATGGCTGACTCCGGGTGTGTCGCTTCGGAAACATGGGCTTCTGCGGGCCCACGCGAGTTGGGTCGGCGACCATCGGTGCAATCGGTGCAATCTGTGGACCCGGCTTTTAGTCGGGAAGATCCTTGGCAAGCCCCAGCTGCTCCTTCAGTTTCTGCGTGGCGCCCCGGCTGGACTCTAGCTCCACGCCGCCCGGCAGGCTGACCAGGAGACGTCCGCCCCACAGCGGTTTCACGCCTTGGATGACATCCGTGCGCACCAGCAGGTGGCGGTGCAGGCGCAGGAGGCGGTGCGCGGGAAAGGCCGCCTCAACTTCGGCCAGGGCCTTCCATAGCGTCTGAAAGCGGCCCCCCGCGTGGGCCCAGACGACTTCATCCACCACTTCGAAATGCGTGGTCTTCAGCAGGTCCAGGAAGACCACGCCCTCTCCAGCCTTCACCGCATACCGGGCGGGGCGGGCTTTGGCTGCTGGTTTTGGCTCGGCCATGTCCTTGGAAACCAACCGGGCCTTCAGCCGCAGCAGACACTTCTCGAGGCGCTTGGCCGTGAAGGGTTTCAGAAGGTAGTCCACGGCGGCCTCGTCGAAGGCCTCCACCGCGTGTTCCGCGTGGGCGGTCACGAACACAACAGGCAGCGGGGGCGCCAGGGAACGCAGCACCTCCAGGCCCGTGGCCCCCGGCATGCGGATGTCGAGGAACAGGGCATCCACGGGGGGACGCCCTTCGGCCCAGGCGATGACGGCGTCCCCATCCTGGAAGGTGGCCACCACTTCGCAGCCAGCCTCCTCCAGCAGGCGAGCCAGGCGCCGCAGGTTCATGGGCTCGTCATCGGCCACCGCGACCCGCAGGTTCAGGGGGCACCTCCGGGCCAAAGCCGCAGCTCCGCCACGGTACAGGATCCTACCTGTCGAAGGTCGATGCGGGAGCCACGACCCAGCAGGGCCAGCCGCGAGGCGAGATTGGAAAGCCCCGTGCCTGCGTGCCAGGTGGGATCCAAGGGAGCGCCGTCATCGGCCACAGTGACGAGCAGGCCGGATCCCTCCGTGGCGGCCGAGATCCGCAACAGGCCGCCCTGCTTGGATGGGGAGAGACCATGTTTGATGGCGTTTTCCACCAGGGGCTGCAAGAGCAGCGGCGGCAGGCGGAAGGTGGACAGCGAGTCGGGCCAGTGCCACTCGACCTGCAGGCGATCGCCCAGCCGCAGGTGTTCCACGGCGAGGTAATCCTCCACCAGGGCTCGCTCGTCGGCCAGGGGCACGGTTTCGTGGCGGCCATGGACCGTGAGCTTGCGGTACAGCTCCCCGAGGCTCACCACGGCCTCTTCGGCGCGGTCTGGATCCACCCGGATCAGTTCCGCAATGCCGCCCAGGGCGTTGAAGAGCACGTGGGGATCCAGCTGGGCCTTGAGGGCCTGCTCCTGGGCTTGGCGGGCTGTGGCCTCCAGGGTTTGGCGGGCCGCCATGGCCTCGGCTCGGTCGCCTTCGGCGGCCTGAAGCTCCGCGATGATCCAGCCGGCCAGTAGAGCCACGGGCTGCAAACCCAACATCAAGCTCTGCGTGAGGGACAGCTGGAGGTGGCCCGACGGCACCATGACGCGCTGGCGGGGACCGAACACCAGCGTCAGCAGGCCCAGCCAGGCTGTGTTCCAGAGGAGGGCCTGCCCTGCGCCGCGCCAGAGTGGTGCCTTCCGCCGCTCATCACCCGTCCACTGCCAGGGCAGGGGGGCCAGCACCACCACGCAGACCAGCAGGAGCATGGCGTGGATGAAGTGGGGAATGCCACTGAGCGAAAAGCGATCGCCGGTGAGGATGCGGATCCAGGCCACCAGGAAGAGGAACACGGCCAGAAAGCCCCAGCGTTTGGGCTGAAGCCGCTTCTTCATGGCTTGGAGCAGGTCGGGGGATTTCATGTCGGTCCAGGGTAGCGGGAATGAATCTCGCGCCCTCCCCAGGAATCAGCCCGGGGAAGGCGCGGTCGTGCCTAGTGGGGATGGATGGAGATGGCGGCGCCCCCGTGGATCCGGGCCATGAAGGCCTTCGCATGCGCATGGAATTCGCCCAGGAGCTCGTGGGCCTTGAGGCGCTGAGCATCGGTAAGGATGGGGTTGATCTCCTTCACCATCTGGTTCACTTCGAGTTCCATGGCCAGATCTGCGGCCGAGGCCTGGGCCTCCAGATCGCGGATCTGGCTTTCGGTGGCCTCGGGATTGACCAGCAGATGGAGGACGGCGCTGCGGGCTTCGACCAGGGCCCGCCCCTTGGCATGGAAGGTCGCCTGATGGCCTTCCATGACCTTGTGGATGGCCGCCTGCTGGCCGTCGGTCAGCTCCAGCTTCTTGGCGATCAGGGCGTGGAAGTCCTGGTGGTGGCCGTGGGTGACGGTGGCCGTGGCGATGAGCGCGGGGACCGCGAAGGCGGCGGCGGTGAGGATGTGCATGGGGTTCTCCTTGGCGGTTCCAGGCAGTGGAACCAGCACCCAGGATCCGTTCCCGAGACCCCGAGGTTGGGTGCCTGCGCCCGATTGCGAAACCCGCGGGCCGAGTTGCTTCGGGGCCGGGTCCAACTGCGCAGTCGCAACGTCGGACCCCTTTCGGGAGGCCCTAGACTAGTCTGGAGGTGGCCGCGAACATCGTGGCCACCCCCGAGGTCCCATGGCCCAGCCCCTTACCGATGCCCGATTTGTCACCTCCGCCGCCGATGCGAAGAAGCTGGGCATCTGCCACGCGGAAGTGGCCTTCGTGGGCCGCAGCAATGTCGGCAAGTCTTCGCTACTGAACGCCCTCGCCAACCAGAAGCAGCTGGCGCGTGTTTCCAAGACGCCGGGCCGCACGCGGCTCATCAACGTCTTCCTTACCGGCCCCGACCGCTGGATCGTGGATCTGCCGGGCTATGGGTTCGCCACCGGCCCCGCCAAGGAGCGGGCCACCTGGCAGGCCATGGTGGAGGGCTACCTCAAGGGCCGGCCCACCCTGCGCATGGTCTTCGTGCTGGTGGATGCGGAGGTGGGGCCCACCAAGCTGGACCACCAGATGATCGAGTGGCTGCGTGTGGAAGGCCTGCCCCACCGCATCGTGGCCACCAAGGCCGATCAGGTGAAGCCCAGCAAGGCCCTCAAGCAGCGCAAGGATGTGGCCGCTGAACTCGGTCTTCAGCCCAACGACATCGCCTGGACCAGCGCGGGCAAGGGCGGCGGCATTCCCGAATTGCGGCGCGAAGTGGCGGACCTGCTGGATCTTTAGTACGGCGCATTGGTAGGAAGGTCGGCCACCTTCCCGTTCCGCCACACCATGAACCGCCCCTCGTGGGCCCAGGGGAGGGCGATGCCGTTGGCTTCCACCTCGTGCGTGTGGAAGTGCCCTGTGAGGAAGGTGGTGCCCGCCTGCGCCTCGGCAGCTTCTCGGAAGGCTTCGCGGGGGAAGGCCAGCTTGTAGGCGGCGTTGGTGGTGCGGAGTTTCTGCTCCATCCACGCGGATACCTTGCGCGCCGTGCCGCCAGGCATGAGACGGAATAGCAGCCAGAGCGGCCCTGAACGCGAGATCAGGTTCCACAGCCGGTACTGGCGGTCGGCGGTGTTGATGAGATCGCCGTGTTCCCAGGTGAGGGCTTCGCCTTCGAGGCTGCCGCCGATGCCTTCGCCCATGAGATCGAAGCTGGCGGCGTGGCGATCCAGAAAATACTCGCGGTTGCCCAGCCAGAGGCCGACCCAGCGACCCGCCTGCCGGCGGGCGCGCACCCATGCGAGGAAGGTGCGCTGACTGTCGGTTTCCATGCCGGGGACGCCGACCCACACATCGAACACATCGCCCAGGAAGAGCCAGTCGGCCTTGGGGAAGCGCGCTGTGGCTTCCTCCAGGCCCGTCAGGCCCGAGCTCCAGTGGGGATCCGCCAGCAGGATCAAGTCCTTGGACGTATCGAAGCGGCGGGCCGCGCCGCGGCGCCAGGACAAGGCGCCCAGGTGCCGGGTGAAGAGGGCAGGCAGGCTGCCCACGAGAATGCCCAGGGCGCCGCCAAAGGCATCGGCCACCCAATCCCCCAGTTCGCAGGAGCGGCCCGGGACGAAGCTTTGGTGCCATTCATCGGTGGCCCCGAAGAAGGCCACGGCCGCAAACACCAGCAGGTGCCGCCGGTACATGGGCAGGTCAAGCCGGTTCTGCTGGAGGGCCAGATCCAGGGCCCAGGCCAGGAAGCCAAAAACAGAGGCGTGGGCGACCTTGTCCAGGGGCGGGGGCAGTTCGATGCCACCCGGGTAGTGCGATTGCGCGCTGAGCCAGACGATGGCCGTGGCCACAGTCAGGGGGAGAAACCAGAGCCAACGCATGCGCATGAACCATCCAAGCACAGGCTGGACGAGGATGCGAATCTGGCCCCGTACCCGAGCGGGCCGGCGCTGCGGGGAGGGTGGTGACAAAATTCTATAAACGACACCTTAACAACGCTTAACTTCCGAATCCGCCGCGCGGCTGACTTCATGGTCACCAGAGGTGGCCATGCCCTTGACGCCCTATGACCTGCGGATCCTGCACCTGGCTTCCCGCGATGCGGTGTGGCTGGCGGGGAAAGAATGGGGCTCCAAATCCCTTCCCCCGGAATTGGAATCGGGGGCGCGGTTCTCCTGGGATCACCCATCCGGGATGCAGGGCTAGTGCACCCCGCCTGAAATACCTGGGTCAATGGTTGGTGTTGGCGAGGCGCACTTCCATCGGGGCATGGCCCCTCTGGCGTCCCGTCGCGCAGGCGCGCCAGGACTGTCACCCCGCTGGGGGCACTGCCATGCCCCCAGACCCCTGCCACCTGGTGCCCACGAGTAGGCCGGACGGTCCAATTATTTCGGGGGGCACCACTAGGTGAATGGCTGGGTGCGTTGCCACAGCGGCGCGTCGAGCACTCCGACGATGCCCTGAACGGAGCGGCCATTGCACATGGCAGCCATACCAGCGGCCCATGTATGGGATCTGGTCAGGTTCAGTTACCCTTCCTAGCGAGAGGGCTTTCGGGCCGATCCGTTTGTCCCGCCCCTTTCCCACGGCCATGAGTGATTGATGAAACCTGCCGCTCCCGCCCCACCCAAGGCAAGCCCCAACTCGGATACCCCCATCCTGCAGACACGTTCTCTCCGGGAGCAGGTCTACGAGTTCCTCCGGGCCGAAATGAACCGGGGCGGGCTGCA